>JBEEFX010000313.1:0-45670 GCA_041166365.1 Acidimicrobiaceae bacterium | reverse complement strand
GAACGCACCACCGCTGTCCTGTTCGGCGACGGTGCCGGCGCGGTCGTGCTCGAAGCCACCGAAGGCGAACCGTCACTCCTCGGATGGGATCTCGGCAGCGATGGCTCGTTGCGTTCGATCCTCGATGCCGAGATCGGCGGTTTCATGCGCATGGAGGGCAAGGAGGTCTTCCGCCGGGCCGTCCGCGTGGTGATCGACTCGGCTCGTCGCACGATGGAGCGGGCCGGGGTCACGGCGGACGACATCGCGCTCTTCGTGCCCCACCAGGCGAACATCCGCATCATCGAGTCCGTGAATGCCAAGCTCGGGTTCTCCATGGACCGCACCGCTGTCGTTCTCGACCGAACCGGCAACACGTCCGCCGCGTCGATCCCCATCGCGCTCGACGACGCGGCCGCCAACGGACGGCTGAAGCCAGGTGACCTCGTCCTCATGGTCGGATTCGGCGCAGGCATGACCTGGTCCAGCGCCATCGTGCGGTGGTCGCGGTGAGCGAGGCGCCCGCCGAACCGAGAACGGTGTTGGTCACCGGCGGCACACGCGGGATCGGCCTGGCCTGTGCACGCGCGTTTGCGGCCGCCGGCGACCGCGTGGCGGTCCTGTCGCGCTCGACCGCCACCGACGAGTTCCCGTGCTTCGCGTGCGACGTCGCCGACTCGGCCGCGGTCAACGACACCTTCGGCAAGATCGAAGCCGAGCTGGGCAAGGTACAGGTGGTGGTGTCCAACGCCGGCATCACGCGTGACACCTTGCTGGCTCGCATGAGCGACCAGGACTGGCACGACGTGCTCGACGCCAACCTCACCGGCGCCTTCCACGTGGCTCGCCGCGCCATCGGCCCGATGATGAAGGCCCGGTGGGGACGGCTCGTCTTCGTGTCGTCGGTCGGCGCGTACATGGGCTCGCCGGGCCAGACCAACTACGCCGCGACGAAGGCCGGGCTGATCGGCTTCGCCCGCTCGATCGCCCGTGAGTACGGCAGCCGCGGGATCACCGCCAACGTCGTGACGCCCGGGCCCATCGAAACCGACATGACCAGCACGCTCGGCGACGACTGGCGTGATCGGGTGGCCACGTCCGTGCCCGTGGGCCGCTTCGGAACTTCCGCAGAGGTCGCCGCCGCCGTACGCTTCCTGGCTTCCGCCGAAGCCGCCTTCATCACGGGGGCCATCCTCCCGGTCGACGGCGGGCTCGCCATGGGCAACTGAGTCCCACCTACAAGGAGAACCACAACGATGAGTGACGAGCTGTTCGAGCGCTTCCGCAAGACGGCAGCCGACAGCCTGAGCAAGCCGATCGACGCGATCACGCTCGAGGCGAACTTCGCGGACGACCTCGACGCCGACAGCCTCGATCTCGTCCAGATGGTCATGGACCTCGAGGAGGAGTTCGACATCACGGTGGACGAGGAGGAGCTCGAGGGCATCACGGCCGTCGGCCAGGCATTCGAGCTCATCAAGTCGAAGCTGTGATGGAGTCGTCCTCGTGAAGCCGGCGGTCGAGGCCAGACGGGTCGCGGTCACGGGCGTCGGCGTGCTCGCCGCCTGTGGTATCGGGCGCGACGCGTTCTGGGCCGGCCTCCTCGCGCCGCAGCCCACCGAGGAACGGCGCCTGACGGGCTTCGAACCCGAGAAGTTCTTCGAGAACCCCAAGGAAGCGAAACGCACCGACCGCTTCGCGCAGATCGCTCTGGCCGCGGCGGCCGAGGCGCTCGAGCAAGCGGGCGACGTCGGGGTCGACCCTGCCCGCGGTGGCGTGTTGTTCGGCACCGGTGTCGGTGGTCTCGAGACGCTCGAGACGCAGATCATCGCCCGTCACGAGAAGGGCGAACGGCGCGTGTCGCCGTTCCTGGTTCCGATGATGATGTCGAACGCCGCGTCAGCCGCGGTCTCGATGCGTTACGGGTGGCAGGGACCGTGCGAAACCACGGTCACCGCCTGCTCCGCGGCCACGCACGCGATCGGCAACGCCGCTCGTCTCATCGCGTACGGACGGTGCGACGCCGCACTCACGGGCGGCAGCGAAGCGGCGATGACCATCACGGGAATGGCCGGCTTCCGCAACATGACCGCGCTCTCGAACGCCGGCGTGTCTCGGCCCTTCGACGCCGAACGCGACGGCTTCGTGATGAGCGAGGGCGCTGCGGTGCTCGTGCTCGAGGAGTGGTCCGCCGCGCACGCGCGCGGCGCGACGATCCTCGCCGAGGTGCTCGGCGCGGCGTCGAACGCCGACGCCCACCACATCACCGCACCGTCACCGGGCGGCGCAGGCGCGATCGCCTGCATGGAGCAAGCGCTCGCCGACGCGGGCCTCTCCCCCGCCGACATCGTGCACATCAACGCGCACGGGACGTCGACGCCGCTCAACGACGCCGCCGAAGCGGAAGCGATCGCCAAGCTCTTCGGGACGCCGGGGCCCATCGTCACGTCGACCAAGGGTGTGACGGGTCACGCGCTGGGTGCTGCCGGCGCGCTCGAGGCCGCCGCCGTCGTGCTGTCGATGGCGAACGGCCTCATCCCGCCGACCGACGGCACGAAAGCCGTCGACCCCGCGCTGCCGCCGATCGACCTCGTGCTGCACGAGCCTCGCTCGTGGACACCCGGCCCGAGCCTGTCCAACAGCTTCGGCTTCGGCGGTCACAACGGCTGCCTGATCCTCGGCCCGCCCGCTTAGCGAAATCCCACTCACGCGTCTACGAATCTGTAGACACCTGAGTGGGATTTGGGCATTAGGTGAGCAGGGAGCCCTCGTGGGTGAGCAGCTGACGCTTCATCTCCACACCGCCGCCGTAGTTGCCGATCGAACCGCCCGATCGCAGCACGCGGTGACACGGGACGACGATCGGAACGGGGTTCGTCGCCATCGCCGTGCCGACCGCGCGGCTGGCCTTCGGATGACCGACCCGTGAGGCGAGCTCGCCATAGCTGACGACCTCGCCGAACGGCACCTGCGAGAACAACGTCTTCAGCACCATCTGCCGGAAGCCGCGCGAGAGCTGCCAGTCGATCTGCAGGCTGAACGTGGTGCGGCGTCCGTTGAAGTACTCGTCGAGCTGACGGCGGACGTCGTCGAGCTTCGCCGGTTGCTCGAGGATGCGGGGCGACACGTTGGCCGACAGCTCTTCGAGAAAATTCTCTTCGCCCGGCTGCAATGCGACCTTCACGAGGCCGGCGTCGGTGATGGCGACGCCGATCGGTCCGACGGGTGTCTCCACGGTCGAGTAGGCGACGTCGATCAGTCCCTCCTGCTCGGCTCGCTTCAGGAACGCAGCAGTGGCGGCCTCCACGCTGGTCATTGGCTCATCTCCTCTCGCAGACGCGCCAACCCGGCGCGCACGTTCTGGCGTGCAGCCGCTTCGGTGCACTCGAGCACCTCCGCGATCTCGCTGTAGGGACGGTCGGCGGCGTGCCGAAGCAGCACCGCCGTTCGTTGTTTGGGCGGTAGCTCCTCGACGACGGCCCACACCGGACCGTCGCCCAGATCGGCCAGCTCGAACCGCTGCTCGGGAACGGCGGCCACCGGCAGCGGGCGCCGGTCGCGCGCACGCACGGCGTCGATCACCTTTCGATGAGCGATCGTGTAGAGCCAGCCGCCGAGGTTCTCGGCGTGTCCGAGCATCGGGTAGGCGCGTAGTGCGGCGAGCATCGTCTCCTGGAAGCAGTCGTTGGCGTCGTGAGTCCCGACCGCGGCCACGAGATAGCGATGCACACCGTGGCGGTGCTCGTCGAGGACGGCCTGAAACGGGGGCAGCGTCACATCGAGAACAACGGCGGCCGGGTGATGCGGTGTGAGATCACAGTCGGGATCTTGTCTAGCGTCGCTCCATGGTCTCCTGGCGCGACGGAGTGCGACGGGCGCCGTTCGCCAGCGGACTGGCGGCGATCTCGGCGGTCGCTCTCGCAATTCGAGTGGCCTACGTCGTCACGTTCGCCGACCGGCTCCAGGTGGGCCTGGACTCGATCTGGTACCAACTCGTCTCCGGGTCGATCGTGGGCAACGCCGGCTTCGTCGATCCCGAGAAGCTGTACCTCCATGGCATTTCGGTGCCGACCGCGTTCCGTCCCCCCTTGTATCCGCTGTTCCTCGCGGGCGTCGCCAAGGGCGGCGCCGACACGACGAGGGCGTTCCAGTACGCCGGCTGCGTGATGGGTGTGGTGACGGTGGTGCTCATCGGCTTCATCGGGCGCAGGGTCGGCGGCAACGCGGTCGGGCTGTGCGCCGCCGCGCTCGCCGCGGGCTATCCGATCTTCCTGGCGGTCGACGCCGCAGTCATGAGCGAGACGCTGTACGTGCCGCTGGTCGCGGGCTCCGTGCTCGCGGTGTACCGCGCGATGGAGCGACCGACGGCGTGGCGGTGGGCGTTCGTCGGACTGCTCGGCGGCGCGGGCATCCTGACGCGCGGCGACGGTCTCGTCCTGCTGCTCGTTCTCGTCGTGCCGGCCGCGCTCCTCGGGATTCGCGCGCCCTGGCAACGGCGGGTCTTCTTGGCCGCGGCCGCGCTCGTCGTCGCGGGGCTCGTCGTAGCGCCGTGGGTGATCCGCAACCAACGACGGCTCGGGGTCGCCACGGTCGCCACTCTGCAGACCGGCACAGCACTGGCCGGTGCCAACTGCGACGACACGTACTACGGCCACATCCTCGGCTCGTGGTCGTTCGACTGCACCGACCGACCCAATCGAGACACGATCAGCGAGGTCGCGTACAACAACGACCTTCAGCACGACGGAACGAAGTACATCACCGACCACACCAAGCGGCTCGTCGTCGTGGTACCCGTGCGGATCCTGCGTCAGTGGAGCCTGTACGCCCCGATCCAAGGTGCGAGCATCGAATCCGCCGAGAGCCGCAATTACAAATGGCAGGTCGTGTCGTGGCTCGCGTACCTGCCCGTCGCGCTGCTCGCCGTGTATGGGCTCGTGCTGCTGCGGCGCCGTCGCGTGCAGATGCTGCCGCTGGTGGCGGTGATCGTCACGGTGACGCTGACGGCCGCGATGATCTACGGGCAGCAGCGCTTGCGCGTGTCCGTCGAGCCGGTGTTGATCGTCGCCGCGGCCGTCGCGATCGTGCACATCGCCGAACGGTTACGGGGCGTCAAGCGATCGACGTGATCGCGCGGCGGCGCCGCTAGCCGGCAAGTGACCTCAAGAGATTCGTGGCGGTGTCCTGCGGGCTCACCTTGTACCAGGCCTCGGCGATCTTGCCCTTCTCGTCGATGAGGAACGCCGACCGCAGGATGCCCATGTACTTCCTGCCGTACATCGACTTCTCCGTCCAGACCTCGAAGGCCTCGGCGACCGCATGGTCCTCGTCGGCGAGCAGCGGGAACCCGAGCGAGTACTTCTCGTCGAACTTCTTCTGCTTGGCCGGCTTGTCAGGACTCATGCCGAGCACGACGGTGTCACCCACCTTCGGCATCACGTCGCGCAATCCGCACGCCTGCTTCGTGCATCCCGGCGTGTCTGCCTTCGGATAGAAGTACACGAGCACCTTGCGGCCCTTGAAGT
Organism: Acidimicrobiaceae bacterium; assembly: GCA_041166365.1. GTDB lineage: Bacteria > Actinomycetota > Acidimicrobiia > Acidimicrobiales > JACDCH01 > DASUCS01. The sequence continues at coordinate 40,166 of JBEEFX010000313.1, read as the reverse complement.
CCGAGAGCTTGACCTTGTTGCCATCTTGATCGAGCAACGCGAACGCGGGGGCCTTGTCACCTGGCTTGAGCGGCATCCGATCACGCTAGAGCGCAGCCTCATCGACCGCGACCGCCTGCCCGGACACGCTTCCTGCTCCTCAGCCGAGGACGTGCACCTCGATCGGCTCCTCCCGACCGCGCACGGTGACCTGCTCGGCGTGGGCGTCGGGGTACCGATCGGCCACGAGGTCGTAGAGCGCCGCGGCCAGAACGACCTGCCCGGGACGTGCGTGGCCCTGCATCCGCGCCCCGGTGTTGACAGCATCACCAAGGGCAGTGAAGTCCATCACGGTGCCGGATCCGACGTTGCCGACGAATGCGACACCCGCGTTCGCGGCGATGCCGACGGGGAGGTCGTCCACCGCGGCCGCGAGATCCAAGGCAGCCTGCACCGCCTTCCGCCGGTAGTCGGGCCCGGCGAATCCGGGAATGAACAGCGCCATGACCTCGTCGCCGATCAGCTTGTCGATGAGCCCATCGTGGGTGACGAAGACATCCGTTGCCGTCGCGTAGAAGCGGTTGAGACGACCGGCGAATGCCGTGGCCGATGATCGTTCGCCGATCGCGGTCGAGCCCCGCACGTCGGCGAACACGATGGCGACGTCGATCTCGATACCACCACTCGGCAGCGAGTCGAAGCACGCCTGGCAGAGGTTTGGATTCTTGCGGGACGGTTTGCGACCCATCCACCCGACGAGCTTTCCGCCGATGCCGGCGAACGGGTTCTGACACAGCTTGCACCGCGGGTCACGTGGAAGCCGTCGGAACACCTTCTGGGCCCTCTTCAGCGGCTCGTAGCCATCGACGAGCAGCCGCTGCCAGTCGAGTTGTCGGGCCACGACGCCATCATCGCCGATGGGGCGCTGTCCGTACGATGTCCTCCATGAGTGAGATCGCAGACAGGTATCGACGCGTGGCGGGCCGCTTCACCGAGCGGGTCAACGAGGTCCCCGACGCGGCGTGGGAGCACCCCGCGCCGTGCGAAGGTTGGGTGGCACGCGACGTGGTCCGCCACCTCGTCGACTGGGTGCCGGCCTTCCTCGCCACTGCGGGTGGCCCGTCCTTGCCCGTGGGCCCTTCGGTCGACGAAGACCCTGCCGGCGCGTGGGCCGCCCTCGACGCCGGGATCCAGTCCCTGTTGGACGACCCGGTCGCATCGGCAACCGAGATCAGCCACCCTCTCGCGGGGACCCACCGGCTCGACGATGCGATCGGCATGTTCTTCCTCGGCGACGTGGTGGTGCACACCTGGGACATCGCACGAGCCGCGGGCCTCGACGAGACCCTCGACGCCGACGTCGTGCACGACATGCTCGTCGGCATGGAGCCGATGGACGAGGTGCTGCGCGGCAGCGGCCAATACGGCCCGAAGGTCGACGTGCCCGCGGATGCGGACGAGCAGACCAAGCTCATCGCGTTCACCGGCCGCCAGCCCTGAGCCGCTGGCGGCCCGCCGGGTCGCGCGTAGCTTCAGAGGTGAGCGAGCACTCCCTCGAGCGGGCGAGGAATCCTCGCCAGGTCCAGCGCATCGACGAGCAGACGTCCGTAGCGGATCTTGCGTCCGCTCCTCGTGCCCATGAAGCGCCGTAGCTGTCCCTGTGGCGGCCGCCCTCGATGCGCCGGCTGCTGCTGCATGATGCGGAACGACCGCAGCTCACCCGCGGCGTCGACGACCTCTTCCACGGCGGCAACGCCAAGGGAACGAATCAGCTCGTCCTCGAGATCGGCGACGCAGACGTAGAACCCCAACGCCTCCATGTCCGCCCGGGTCAGGTTGGCGCCGAGGCCGGCACACTCGAGACCTCGTCGGAAGGCGTCCTCCTCGCCGACATCGCAGAGGCCCGCCAGGGAGACGTCTCGCCCTCGGGGACCAAAGCGTTCCAGGTACGTCCGAATGTTGGTCGCGCCTCCCATCGGCACGATGGCGATCCCCGCCGCGTCGAGGTTCCGACCGAGGCGCTCCGCGATGGCCTCGAACGGGGCCTGATCGCTCCTGCCTTCGACGAGCACGACGCTGCGGGGAACCTTCACCGATTCAGCATCGCAGCACGGCAGCGTCGACGCGTCACGCGATCGACTGCGTCTGCTCGACGCGCTCAGTCCGACTGCGCTCCGAGGAACTCGACCCAGTTGCCGTCGGGATCCTCGACGATGGCGATCGTGACGCCGGGCCGCAGCTCGGTGATCGGGATCGGCACCTTGGCCCCCGCGGCCTCACACGCGGCGACGATCTCCGCGAGGTTCGACACGGAGATCGTCCAGTAGCGGTAGCCGGTGCCCCCGCCGATGCCTCCCGGAGGGGCCTTCGCCTCCGGAGCGCGCTTCAGCGACACGATCTTGATGGTGCTCGTACCGCACTGCAGCCGGCGCATTGCTCCGCCAGGCATCGGGAACTCGCCGAGGTCCTCGAAGCCGAGCACGTCGCGGTAGAAGGCGATGGATGCGTCGGCGTCGTTCGTGACGATGCCGAGGTCGATCGAGTCCTTGGTGAGGTTGACGCTCATCGCGCAACCCTAGGTGGCGTTAGCTGTTGACGAGGCTGTCGGCCGCCATCACGAAGTAGTCGTCGAACCGCTTGCGGAGATCGGGCGCGAGGTCGGCATCGTCGAGCGCCGCGGTCATCGCATGCATCCAGCGATCGCGCTCGCGCTGCCCGATCGCGAAGGGCGCATGGCGCATCCGCAACCGCGGGTGGCCGCGACCGTCGCTGTACGTCGTGGGCCCACCCCAGTACTGCGCGAGGAACAGAGCGAGGTGCTCCGCCGGCGGTCCGAGGTCGTCGGGGTACAGGGGCCGCAGCATCACGTCGTGAGCGACATGGGCGTAGAAGCGATCGACCAGCGCCACGAAGAACGGCATCCCGCCGACCGCCTCGTAGACCGAGATGTCCTCCTCCACGTCGTCGACACTAGGGTCGGCGCGGTGCAAACCGGCGACAAGGTCCAGGACTTCGAGCTCCCCGACGAGACAGGAACGCCGCGCAAGCTGAGCGAGTTCCTGCTCGACGGTCCGGTCGTGCTGTTCTTCTATCCGGCGGCCATGACGCTGGGCTGCACGAAGGAGAGCTGCCACTTCCGTGACCTCGCCTCGGAGTTCAAGGAGGCCGGGGGGCAGCGCGTCGGCATCAGCGCGGACACCGTGGAGAAGCAAAAGCAGTTCTCCGACAAGCACAGCTTCGATTATCCGCTGCTGGCCGACACCGAACGCACGGTCGCGGAACAGTTCGGCGTGAAGCGCGGGTTCGGAATCTCGCCGACGAAGCGTTCCACGTTCGTCATCGATACCGACAGCACCGTCCTCGCGGTGATCAACAGTGAGATCAGCATGAACTCCCACGCTGACAAGGCGCTCAAGGCGTTGCGTCAGCGCGCGAGCTGAGCCACGCCCGAGCGGCCACCGCGGCCGCAGCAGTGACGCCCGCAACGACCGTCGCGGCGTCGTTCGGCGTCCCGGTGTTGGCCAGCTCTCGCTCGGGAGTCGCCGTGAAGCCGGTGCCGTCGTTCGCACGGAGATCGGAGAAGTCGCGGGCGACAACCGAGTTGCGATCGGCCACGTTGCCCAACACATAGAACGGCGCGAGGCCTCCGTATTCCTGACGGCTGCGCTCCGACCACTCCTGCGCAAGCGCGTTGCGGAACTTGTAGAAGTTCAGCGCGTATCCGCCCGTGAACACCCGCAGCAGGTGGAACCCGCCCGGGTACTCCTTGACGGCGGCGACCTCTTGGAACACGACGTCGGTCGCGGTCGTCGAAAGGGTGCGCTTGTTCCGGTGCGTGTGCCCCGCATGGTGGAGGAACACGCCAGGGCTCCGCGCGTACAACGACTCGAGGCGGGCGGCCTGCTGTGGGTCCATGTCGAAGCTCACCGGCGGGATGGTCGTCGCCGTCGCCTCCACTGTCACCGGGTGATGCCCGAGCACGAGCGTCGGCTGATCGCGATCTCGGCTGAGCTCGTTGCCCAAGAAGGCCCACTGCTCGTCGCTCAGCACGCCGTTGTCACCGCCGCTGCCGATCTTGTCGTACGTGTCGAGACCGATCACCCGCAGACCGTTGGCCTGCGCGCTGAACCACGTCGGGCCGGCCGAGAAGAACGCGTCCCGGAAGCAGTCGTGATAGTCCTCGTGGCCGGACACCGCCGAGCAGGCGGCCGTCTCGTCACCGGTGTGCGGGCGGTCGTGATTGCCGCGGGCCACGACGTAGCTCTCTCCGTGCGGCCCGAACGCATCGAGGAAGGACTTCGCGGTCGCGACGTCGTGCTGCGATCCCTCGCTGGTGATGTCACCCGCGGCGACGAGCAGGTCGGCGCCGCGTTGACGGGCCTCGACCGCGAGTGCGGCCGCCATCACCTCGGCATACGGCGGCTGCCCGGGAGATTGCTGGATCCCCGGTGGGATCCCGCCGCCCGCACTCGTCGCGAGGCCGGCGATCGTCTCGCCGAAGTGCAAGTCGTTGCACAGCGCGAGCGCGAAGAGAAACGAGCCGGGCGGCGGCAGCGGCGTCATGAAGGTGAACGGGCCCGATGGTGAGATGTCGAGCGTGGAGCTGCCGACGCCGTTGCCGAACGCGTTGACCGACGAGGTCGCAGGCACGCCCGCCGATTGCGCGACATAGAAGTAGGTCTGCCCGGGCTCGAGGTTCGTCAGCTCGACGTAGTGGAACGGCGTCGGCGTGGCATCGAAGAACACCTGCTGCAGGCTCGACGGCGCGGTGCCGAGCAGCACCTCGGTGTCCGCGGGCACCGGCGCCAGGCGACCCATGCCATCGGGCTGGCTCGGGTCACCGGTGAACCACGTGAGGATCGCAGTCGTCTCGGTCAACGTGACGAGCTCGAGGTTGATCGACAGCATCGGACCTGCGCTCGCGGCGCGCGTCATGCCATACGCCCGGGCGGTGTCGTCGAGCGCCGAGAGCAATGGTGTCGCCGCCACGAGGCCCGCCCACTGCAGCAGCTGCCGCCGGGTCATGTGGCAACAACAGGGCATCGTGCGTGGCGATCAGACGGCGGAGGGTCTCGGGGCATCGGGCCGGGCGTAGGCGAGGCCCGCGCCCCAGTCGACCGGCACGGCACCGGCTGGCGGCCGGGCATCGTCCCCGCAGAGGAAGGTCACCTCGCGCGCGGTGAGCAGCGGCCACGTCGCCAACGCTTCGTCGGGAGTGGGGTCGCGGCGAGGATCGCTCGAGCTTCCCGGCACGGCTGCGTCCATGGCGGCGACATACGCCTCCCACGGTTGCCATCCGGGCACCGTGTGCTCGCCGCCCGGACCCCGGAACAGGACCGTGGGGAACACATAGCGCCAGCCGTCGCTGTCGGGCTTGGCATTGCCCTTGCCGTTGTGCGTCTCCTGCAGGTGCAGCACGTAGTCGTTCGGGCGCCGCGTCTCCTCACGATCGGCTTCGAACGCCTTGACGACGACGTTGGTGTCGAAGTCCCTCTCGAGCTGGTCGGCGTCGAGCCCGTCGACGGTGCGCGCCAACGCAACCACGCGTTCCAACGTGTCGGCCGGCTCCCAATGCACGAAACACGACTCTCGGATCGCACGCAGGAGCGCGTCGCCGGCCGTGTCGCCTTGTTGTTGCGCAGCCTTGACCGCTCGGCCCGCGAAGGCACTGAGCCGAGGCGTACGTCGCAGATGCACCGGCCACGGCATCCCCGTGTGCTCGTACACCTTCTGCCAGTACGTCGCCGTCTTCGGCGCGGCCCGAGCCGGATCGAAATCTGATCTGTCTGCGAGACGGTCGGCAACGAGGTCACCCATCACCGTGCGCCACTCCATCCGATCGCCGTACCGCCACCGCAACCGCCGGAGCTTGGGCTCGGTCCCCCACGCCCAGGAGCACCACGGATCGGAGTACTCCACGACCTCGACCATCATCGACGGACATTCTGCCCATGGACGGGGTCTCCGCGCATCACCGGTCTCCCCCGTCCCGCGGGGTTGCGCGGCCTCCGGCCCGCGGGTAGCGCCGCTGCCCGATGCCCGCTCTGGGGAATCCGGACGACGAAATCGCGTGCCGAGTTACCCCAGAGCAAACGGCGTCGGAGTCTGGGGAGTCTGGACGACGGAAACGGTCGCTCAGACTCCAATGTGGGCGTGGGCGCGCGGCACCGTGGTGGTTACGGAGCGCTCTCGTCTGTTGGCGGTTCCTTGCGCATCAGGCCGTGACCGAAGAAGCCGCCGACGGGGCGGGCATGCGCGTGGTAGTGGTCGGGAATATTGCGCATGTTGTCGTCGACGTAGTGCTCGAACGTGAAGCGATCACGCACGACGTTGGCGAGCCGCTCGTGCAGCGCGGCCTTCACGTCGTCGGCGGGCTTGGCGTCGTGGTTGCGCCACACCACCATCGGCACCGCGCAGATCTCGCATTCGGCGATCCAGCACAGCTCGTCCTCGAAGAACCACGGCGTGATGCGCGCCTCCTCGCAGAGGTCGCAGCTCGGATCCTTCACGAGCAGCCACCGTCGAGTCCGTTGCGGAGCGCGGCGACGAACGCGGCGGCACCTTCCGGTCCTTCGCCGTCGAGCAGTCGACGGATCAGCGCGGAGCCGACGATGACGCCGTCGGCCTCCTGGCAGATCTCGACGGCCTGGGCGGCGGTCGACACACCGACGCCCACGAGCACGGGCACGTCGGTGACGGCCTTCAACCGTTTGGCCATCACGAGCGCCGACGACGCCACCGCCGAGCGTTCGCCGGTGACGCCGAGCAGACCGACGCCGTACACGAAGCCACGCGACCGAGCGCAGATGCGCGGCAGCCGCTCGTCCGGAGCGGTGGGCGCGGCGAGCATCACGGTCTCGACCCCCGCGTCGTCGGCGACTGCGCACCACGGTCCGGCCTCTTCGAGGGGAAGATCCGGCAGGATCGCGGCGGACACCCCGACATCGACGAGTGAACGCGCAAAGCGCTCGTGGCCCATGTGGAACGCGATGTTGTAGTAGGTCATCACCGCGAGCGGCACACCGGCATCAAGCGCTCGCAGGCCGTCGAGCACTGATTGTGGCGTCACGCCGGCGGCGAGAGCGCGCTCGGATGCCTCTTGGATCGTCGGGCCGTCCATCACCGGATCGGAGAACGGGATGCCGATCTCGATCGCGTCGGCCCCAGCCGCGGCGACGGCGCGCACGACGTCCGTCCAGTCGTCGCCGAAGCCCCCGGTGACGTACGGCACGAGCAGCTTGCGGCCGCGCTCCCGGGCCGCCCGCAGGGTCGCTTCGAGCTCACCCAAGGGTGTTGCCCACGATGTCGCTCACCTGCTGGACGTCCTTGTCACCCCGTCCGCTCATGTTGAGCAGCACGGTCTTGCCCGCGAGGTCCTTCTGGGCCGACACCACCCAGGCCAGCGCGTGCGCGGGCTCGAGGGCGGGGATGATGCCTTCCGACCGTGACATCAACGCGAACGCCTCGAGCACTTGTGTGTCGGTGACGGCGACGTACCGCGCGCGGCCGAGATCGTTCAGGTGCGCGTGCTCGGGGCCGACGCCGGGATAGTCGAGCCCCGCAGAGATCGACTCGGCTTCGAGCACCTGTCCCCACTCGTCCTGCAACAGGAAGCTGAGCGAACCGTGGACGACACCGGGCACGCCGTGTCCGACCGCGGCGCCGCCGGCCGGCTCGACGCCGACGAGCTCCACGTCGGGCAGTTCCGCGAAACCGCTGAAGATGCCGGCGGCGTTGGAGCCACCGCCAACACAGGCCGTGACGACGTCCGGATCGCGCCCATCGAGCAACGAGCGGCACTGCTCGCGCGCCTCGCTGCCGATCACGCGCTGCAGCTCGCGCACCATCCACGGATACGGATGCGGGCCCATGACCGAACCGAGGCAGTAGTGCGTCGACTCGACGGTGGCCACCCAGTCGCGCAGCGCTTCGTTGATCGCGTCCTTGAGCGTGCGGCTGCCGGACACCGCGGCGCGCACCTCCGCGCCGAGCAGATGCATGCGGAACACGTTGAGCTCTTGGCGTTTCATGTCGACTTCGCCCATGTAGACGACGCACTCCATGCCGAGCAGCGCGGCCGCGGTGGCGGTGGCGACCCCGTGCTGGCCTGCGCCCGTCTCCGCCACGAGTCGTGTCTTGCCCATGCGCTGCGCGAGGAGCGCTTGCCCGAGGACGTTGTTGATCTTGTGCGACCCGGTGTGGTTGAGGTCCTCCCGCTTGAGGAGCAGGCGGAGGCCGAGCTTCGCCGACAGGCGATGGCACTCCGTGAGGGGGGAGGGACGGCCGGCGTAGTCGCGCAACAGGTCGTCCAGCTGGGTGCGGAAGGCCGGATCGCCCCACGCGGCGCGAAACGCCCGCTCCAGCTCGCCGCACGCGGGCACGAGGGTCTCGGGCACGAAGCGGCCGCCGAACCGGCCGAAGCGGCCTTCGGGCGTGGGCTCCCCCATCACGTCGGCGGACGTCAAAAGTCGTCCTCCTGCCAATCGAACGGGCGCTCGTCCTCGTCGCCCCGGTAGCGGCGGGGGGCGGCGGCCTTGGCGTTGCGGACGAAGTCGCGCACCAAGCGCGCGTCCTTGCGGCCGGGCCCGTTCTCCACGCCCGTGGAGACATCGACCCCCCACGGCTTCACCCGTTCGATCGCCTCGGCCACGTTGTCCGGCGTGAGCCCGCCCGCGAGGATCACGCGCCGATTGATGGGCGCACCCTCGGCCAGCGACCAATCGAACATCTCGCCCGACCCAGGGGCGTGCGAGTCGATGAGGATTGCATGCGCCCCGAAGTCATCCGCCCGATCGAGCGCGGGATCGCCGGCCGGAAAACCCTTGATCACGAACGGCACCTTCGAGCGAACCAGCTGCGTCTGCTCGACGGTCTCGTGGCCATGCAGTTGAGCGGCGCGCAAACCGATCGTGTTGACGATCTCGACCACGCGCTGAGCGGACTCGTCGCGGAACACGCCGACGGTCAACACCTCCGGCGGAAGGCGCCGGACGATGTCGCGCACCAGGCCCGCGGCGACCTGCCGCGACGACGGTGCGAACACGAAACCCACGGCATCCGCGCCCATGGCGATGGCGAGAAGCGCGTCCTCCTCGCTGGTGATGCCGCAGATCTTCACGAACATTGAACGCCAAGCTACTGGTCGGCCTCTCGACCAACCGCACGCAATGCGGCCACCGCGGCCGCTGGATCAGCCGAGCGGACCAGGCTCTCGCCCACCAAGACTGCGTGATACCCGGCGGTCACGAGGGGCACGGCATCGGCGGGCCCGCCGATTCCCGACTCCGCGACCCGGAGGACACCCGCTGGTATGCGCGGCGCCATTCGAGCGGCGCGGTTCGTGTCGACCGCGAAGGTGGCGAGGTCGCGCTGGTTCACGCCGATGATGGTGGCGTCGGCGCGAAGCGCGCGCTCCAGTTCGGGTTCGTCGTGCACCTCGACGAGCACGTCGAGCCCGATCTCCCCCGCGAGTGCGTGAAGGTCCGCGAGCTTCGCGTCGTCGAGCGCAGCGACGATGAGCAGCACGGCATCGGCGCCCATGATCCGCGCGTCGCACACGTCGGACGCGGAGACGGTGAAGTCCTTGCGCAGCACAGGCAGGTCGATGGCGGCGCGCGCGGCGCGCAGATCGGCCGGCGACCCACCGAAGTGGTCGGTGTCGGTCAGCACAGACACACAGGCCGCTCCACCGCGCTCGTAGGCCGCGGCCAGATCGGCGGGGTCGAGATCCGCATCGATTGCCCCTTTCGACGGCGAGCGCCGCTTCACTTCGGCGATCACCGAGAAACCATCAGCCAACGCCGCCCCGAATCCCCGCGTCGGGGGCTGCTGTCGGGCCGCCTCCACCAGCCGTTCGAGAGAACGTGTGTCGGCCGCGGCGCGAGCTCGATGGTCCGCGAGGATCGCGTCGAGATAGGTAGCGGCCATCACCTAGTCCTAACGAGGGTCTCACCAGCCGGCAACAAGGGGTGGGACGATACTGGCCGATGGGAGAACCGCTGCCGGTCGTACTTGTCGAGGACGACGCCCACATCGCCGACCTCGTCTCGCTGTACCTCGACCAGTCCGGCTTCCGCGTGTACCGGGCCGACAACGGGAGCGACGGTCTGCGGGTCATCGGTGAGCGGCAACCGAAGCTCGTCATCCTGGACGTAGGGCTGGCCGGCGACATCGACGGGCTCGAGGTGTGTCGCCGGCTGCGCACGACGACCGATGTGCCGGTCATCATGCTGACGGCGCGCGACGGCGAGATCGATCGTGTGCTCGGCCTCGAGCTCGGCGCCGACGATTACGTCACCAAACCGTTCTCACCGCGCGAGCTCGTGGCTCGGGTGAAGGCGGTCCTGCGCCGAGCCGACGGCCCTGGACGCCAGGCGACACTACGGGTGCTGACCGTCGGCGACGTGGAAGTCGATCTGGCGCGCGCCGAGGCGAGGGTCGCGGGACTGGTGGTCGCGCTCACGACGCGCGAGTTCGCGCTGCTGCGCTACCTGACGGAGAACAAGGGGCTCGCGCTCTCACGCCGTCAGCTGTTGGACGGTGCGTGGGGCGCGGACTGGTATGGCGACGAGCGCACGGTCGACGTGCACGTCCGGCAGCTGCGCAAGAAGCTGGGCGACGGGTTCCCGCTCGCGACGGTCCGCGGCATCGGTTACCGGCTCGAGTAGCGGCCGTGACCCGTCGCCTCACTCTGGTGATCCTCGGAACGGTCGCGGCGACGCTGCTACTCGCGGGCGTCGGCACGCTCCTCCTCGCGCGATTCGGCGAGCGCCAGCAGACGCAGCACGAGCTGCGCGCCCAAGCGGTCGATGTCGCCTCTTCGATCCAGAGCCTCGACGACAAGGGTCAGATCCGGGTGCTGGTCAACCTGCGCCGGGCGCTGCACCTCGAAGGCATCGCCGTCGTGCGTTACGGACCGGCCGGGCGCACGGTGGATGCGCTGCCGAGCGGGGTGACGGCGGACGATCTCGACTTGGGCAAGCTGCGCGCGGGAGACGTGCTCACCGGCGGGAACGGGTCGCTCGTCTACGCCGCCGCGCCCGCATCGGTCACGGTGTCGTTGCCCCAAGGCAACGACGAGCAGGTGCTCGCCGTGGTCGTGCTCACGCGCAAGGTCGACGTGCTGCTCCGTCCGGCCATCGGCTGGTTCTTGATCGCTTCCGTGTGCACGCTGGCGATCGGGGCGCTGGTGGCATGGCGGTTCGGCCGGGCGCTCACTCGACCGGTGCGGCAAGCGGAAGCCGCGACGCGCCGTATCAGCGCAGGCGATCTCTCCGTTCGCGTTCCGCTCCCGTCCCCGGCGAAGCGCGACGAGCTCACGTCGCTCATGACCTCGATCAACACGATGGCCGAGGTGCTCGAACGTTCGAAAGGCGTCGAGCGCCAGTTCCTGCTGTCCGTGAGCCACGACCTTCGAACCCCGCTCACGTCGATCCGTGGCTACGCCGAGGCGATCGCCGACGGCGCGCTGCCCGACCCCGCCCAAGGCGGCACCGTCATCCTGGGCGAGGCCCGTCGGCTGGAGCGCTTGGTGGGCGACCTGCTCGACCTCGCACGGCTCGAGTCGCGGAGCTTCGCCCTGGCGCTCGGGCCCGTCGACCTGGGCGATGTCGCGGCGGGGACGGTCGACGGCTTCCGGCCGGAGACCGGCGAAGCCGGCGTCACGATGGAGCTCGTGACCGGCAACGAATCCGCCGTGGTGAACGGCGACGCAGATCGCCTCGCGCAGATCGCGGCCAACCTCGTGCAGAACGCGCTGAAGTTCGCGCGCAGCCACATACTCGTGTCGGTGGAATCCGCCGATGGTTGGGCACGGCTCGCGGTGAGCGACGACGGGCCCGGCATCGCGGCCGAAGACCTTCCGCACGTGTTCGAGCGCCTGTACGTCTCGCGCCATCAACCACAGCGCAAGGAGATCGGCTCGGGGCTCGGCCTGGCGATCGTGCGCGAGCTCGTCACGGCAATGGGCGGCACCGTGCAAGCCAGCGGCGCCGACGCCGGAGGCGCATGCCTGTCGGTGCTGCTCCCGCTCAGTTCGGTGGTGACCCACTAGAGGTCGACGGCGGCCCACTGCTGCTCGACGAGCTCGGCGGTGGCGTGGTGGTGGCCGCGGGAGCGCTGCACGGCGACACCTCGAGCGTCGAGGTCTGCGGAGGATCTGTCGGCGTCGCCCGAACGGTGACCTGGATCTGCGACGCGCCGGCGGCGCGACAGTCGAGCGTGAAGGTGGCGTCCCCGTTCGCATCCGAGGCGACCGAGTTCGAGCCCCGCACGGACCATCCCTGAAGCCCGGTCAACGCGACACTCGCATTGACGATCGGGTCGCTGCGCACGACGCCGCCGGGATCGACCGTCTTGCGAGCGACCCGGATCACGAGCGTGAGCGGCTGGTTCAGCTGCGGCGGATCGGGCGCAACCGCGGCCGCCAACGCGACACCGGCGAAGCTCTCGACGTTCAGGTCGAGCGTGTGCTGCTCGCCGTCCGTGAGAAAGAACACCTCGGGCTGCGTCTGTGCGAACGCCGGCGGCAGGAAGGCTCGTACGCGATAGCGACCACCGGCGATGTTGGGCATGTCCCACCGGCCATCCGGTCCCGTCAGGACATCGACCGGCGGAGGACGGTCGTCGACGAGATGCTCGACGCGAACGGTGGCGCCGGGGACCGGGCCCTGCGCGCTGTTGACCGATCCGCTGAGGTGCGCCGTGCCTGCGGCGGACGCCGGCACGAGCGTGGTGGTGCCATCGACTCCTGCCAGTTGCACGCCGGTGAGATCCTCGGGAGTCGACGTGGCGGCGGCCGCCGGCAGCGTCACCCCCGGCGGAGGATGGAGAAGCGGGACGCTGGCGGTGCCGCAGCCGCGGATGACGAACACGGACAGCACGACAAGGGGCACCGCGATCGGAACGGCGACCCGCAGCTCGGAGAATTTCGGCCATCGCAGCGTCATCGCATCGGCAGGTCGACGACGCGGGCGCTGGCGCCATCCACGAGCACGTCGGCTGGTGGGGCGACAACGCGCCCGAGCGGCGCGAGGGCGATGGTCTCGTCGCGCTCCGCGTCGAACCAGGCACTGGTGAGCTCGCCGAGCGCCCGACCGTCGATCGACGTGACCGCCGCGCCGACGTCGATCCGACCACCGACCACGAGCCCGCGCACGGGCCGCGGCGCATTGCCGCCGCGCGAGTCGATGCGAGCAACCAGTTCCTGGCCCGTGTAACAGCCCTTGGTGAAGCTCACCGAAGCGTCGATCAACCACTGCCCGGCTTCGACGGGAATCGTCGCCTCCGTGAGCTCGCGCCCCACCGCAGGCACACCCGATTCGATGCGGGCCCGTTCGTAGCGATCGAGCTCCGTGGGCGCGTCCGCGGGAATCGTGACCGACGCACCCAACAGGTCGACGCCTTGCACGCCGGGCCAGACGATGGGACGGGCCGCCGGGTCGACGACCGTGGTGCCCCGCACCGCGAGGCACCGCCATCCCTCGACCGGCTCGAGCTCGCACTTCGTGCGGAGCTTGAATCGCTGGACCCGGGTGATGACGGCGTCGCCGCTGCCGCTGTCGGTGTCGAGCACGAACTCGTCGTCGCCGGCGCGGGTGGCGCGCAACCACGAGACGACCTTGCCGGTCGGTTCGAGCAACAACGACCACCGGCTCTCGTCGATCGCCATCCCCTCGATGTCCTGGCTGAGCTGGCCTTGCAGGAACGTCACGGTGTCCGGCCCGAACGCCCGGATCACATCGCGCTCGATCCACGCGACAAACGGCTCGACCATCTTCGGCAGGCTACGGCGACAGCAGGGCGCGGCGGGCCGCGGTCATGCGGCGGGCGGCGGGGACGGCCGCGAGGAGGGCTTGCGCCTTGTTGCGGCACTCGAGGTCTTCGTGCTCGGGCACCGAGTCGACGACGATGCCGGCACCGGCTTGCACCGACGCGCGCCCGTCGGGCTGCACCACCATCGTGCGGATGGCAATCGCGGTGTCGAGGTTGCCCGAGAAGTCGAGGTAGCCCACGACCCCGGCATACGGGCCCCGCTTCAGCGGCTCGAGCTCGTCGATGATCTCCATGGCGCGGACCTTGGGTGCGCCCGACACGGTGCCCGCGGGGAGCGTCGCCCGCAGCACGTCGATCGGTCCCAAGCCCTCCCGCAGCCGTCCGGACACCTGCGACGTGAGGTGCATGACGTGCGAGTACCGCTCGAGCGTCATCATCTCGTCGACCTGTTCCGTGCCGAATTCCACGACGCGGCCGACGTCGTTGCGGGCGAGGTCGACGAGCATCACGTGCTCGGCACGCTCCTTCGGGTGCTCGATGAGCTCCGCCGCGAGCCGGCGATCGTCCTCGTCGGTGCGACCGCGCCGGCGCGTCCCGGCAATCGGCCGGGAGATCACCTTGCCGTCGAGCAGCTGCACCATCGGCTCGGGCGACGACCCGACGAGCGTCACGGTGGGATGACGGAAGAAGTACATGTACGGGCTCGGGTTGACCTGACGCAGCACCCGGTACACGTCGAACGGATCGGCGTCGAGGTCGAGGTCGTAGCGCTGCGACAGCACCACCTGGAAGATGTCCCCCGCGAGGATGTACTCGCGGGCCACGTCGACGGCGGTGCCGTAGAGGTCGAGCCCCATGGACGAGCGCACCTCGGGCAACGGATCGTCGGGATCCGGAGGATCCACGAGCGGCTCGTCGAGCGCACGGGCGCCGTCACTCCCGAGTTGGTCGAGACGCACGAGCGCATCGTCGTACGCCGCGTCAAGCTCCGCCGGAGTCGCCGCGCCGGGAAGGTACGCGTTGGCCACCAACGTGACCCGCTGGCGGTAGTGGTCGTAGGCCGCGAGGTCGCCGATGATCGACAGGACGGCGTCGGGGTTGCCGAGGTCGTCGGGCGGAGTGCCGGGCAGGTGCTCGACCTCGCGAACGGTGTCGTAGCCGAGATAGCCGACGAGCCCACCGTGCAGCGGTGGCAGCTCGGGCAGCACGGGTGACCGGTAGTGCCCGAGCACCCCTTCCACCGCGGCGAGCACACCTTGGTCGAGTGGGATCTCGTCGGGCAGGGGCCCTTCGACCTCGATGCGCCTGCCGCGCGCCACCAGCGTCGCCACCGGGCGGCGACCGACGAACGACCAGCGGCCCCACCGCTCGTGCTCGACTGACTCGAACAGGAAGCCCGGTTCATCGCCGGCCACGCGCAGGAATCCCGCCACTGGCGTCGTGAGATCGCCGAGCACGTCGCGCCACACCGGCACCACCGTGTGATCGCGCGCGAGCGCGTGGAAATCAGCCCGCGAGGGCTGCGTGCTCACGGCGTGGAGAACGCGCGGAAGAAGCAGGAGAACTCGCCCGTGTGGCAAGCACCCTTGCCGCGCTGCTCGACGACGAACAGCAGCACATCGCTGTCACAGTCGTAGCGCGCCTCGCGCACGAGCTGGATGTCGCCCGAGGTGTCGCCCTTGCGCCACACCTCGTTGCGGCTGCGGCTCCAATAGACCATCCGGCCGGTCTCGAGGGTCTCGCGCAACGTGGCTTCGGTCATCCACGCCAACATCAGCACCGTGCCGGTCGCCTCGTCCTGCGCGATCGCCGGCACCAGGCCGGCCTCGTTGTACTGGACGTTCGCGAGCTGTTCGTCGAGCGCGGCCGCAGGCATGGCTGTCACATTACGAGGAAGGGTGAGACGACCCGACCGAGTTGCTGCGGCGAGGGAAGCGCCAGCGACGAGCCGCACGTCGAGTGAGCGTCAGCGAGCGAGACCATGTCAAAGGTAAAGACCTGTGGAGCCTTCTTCCAACCGCTTTGCGGCCACCGCATGCACGTCGCGTTCGCGGAGGATGATGTAGTCCTCGCCGCGCACCTCGACCTCGTAGCGATCCTCGGGGTTGAACAGCACCTGGTCGCCTGGTTCCATCGCCCGCACGTTGGCACCGACAGCGATCACCTCGGCCCACGCCAACCGCTTGGACATCTGCGCCGTCGCCGGGATGACGATGCCGCTCGCCGACCGGCGCTCGCCCTCGGCGGCGCCCAGCCGTACGAGGACGCGATCGCTCAGCATCTTGATCGGGAGCTTGTCGCCGTCGCTCACTGCGGCCTTGGCCATCGCCGCAACGGTACCGTCGTCGGGTGCGGGCTTACGACCTGGCCGAGGCGGACGACCCGTGGGCGGGCGCGGTGTTGCTCCATCCCCATCCGGACATGGGTGGCGACCGGTACAACAACGTCGTCGACGCGCTCTATCGAGACCTGCCCGCCGAGGGCGTCAGCGCGCTGCGGTTCGACTTCAGCAGCAGCGACCTCGACGACGCGGTCGCGGACACGATGGCGGCACTCGACCGGATGACGTCCGAGCCGCGCTTCCTCGTTGCCTACTCGTTCGGTGGCGGCGTCGCCGCGACGATCTCGGACGAGCGCATCGCCGGCTGGTACCTCATCGCCCCGGCGCTCACCATGTTCGAACCGGCGATCGGCGACGACCCGCGACCGAAGGCCGTCGTCGCCGCCGAACACGACCGTTTCTTCTCACCGGCCCGCCTCGAGGTGGCCACTGCGGACTGGATCGCGACCGAGTACTCGACGATCTCCGGTGCCGACCACATGTTCGCCGGCCACGCCGACGAGGTCACCACGCAGTGTCTTGCATGGCTCAGGCGGGCCGCACGGTGATACCGCTCGCCGCCATCAGCTCCTTCGCCTCACGGACCGTGTGCTGACCGAAATGGAAGATCGACGCCGCGAGCACGGCGTCGGCCCCGCCTTCCAGCACACCCTCGACCAGATGCTCGAGCGTGCCGACCCCGCCGGAGGCGATGACCGGGATGTTGCAACCGTCGGCCACCTCACGTGTGAGCGCGAGGTCGAAGCCCTCCCGCGTGCCGTCACGATCCATCGACGTGAGCAGGATCTCGCCTGCGCCGAGCTGCTCGGCCTCGGCCGCCCACGAGACGGCGTCGAGTCCCGTCGGCTTGCGACCGCCGTGGGTGAAGACCTCCCACGCCCCACCCTCGACCTTGCGGGCGTCGATGGCCACCACCACGCACTGGCTGCCGAACTCCTCGGCGATCTCGGAGATCAGCTCGGGACGGGCGACGGCTGACGTGTTCACCGAGACCTTGTCCGCGCCCACGCGCAGGAGGCGACGGGCGTCGTCGACGGAGCGAATCCCGCCGCCGATCGTGAAGGGGATGAACACCTCCTCGGCCGTGCGTCGCGCGACATCGACGATGGTGTCGCGGGCATCCGACGACGCGGTGATGTCGAGGAACACCAGCTCGTCCGCTCCCTCCTCGTCGTAGCGGGCGGCGAGCTCCACCGGATCACCGGCATCGCGCAAGTCGACGAAGTTGGTGCCCTTCACGACGCGGCCGGCGTCGACGTCGAGGCACGGGATGATCCTCACCGAGCGCATGCGAGCACCGCCTCCTCGATCGTGAAGCGACCTTCGTACAGCGCCTTGCCGACGATGACTCCGGCCACGCCGGTGTCCGCGAGCGCGCGCAGGTCGTCGAGGGAACCGACGCCGCCCGACGCGATGACCGGCACCGATGTCCGCGCGACGTGTGCGCGGTAGCCATCGATGTCAGGGCCTTGCAGTACACCGTCGCGGGCGATGTCGGTGACGACGAACGCACCGACGCCGGCGAACGACAACTGCTCGAGAAGAGACTCGACCCGCGCGCCACTGAAGTCGAGCCAGCCACGGGTCCGCAGCTCGCCGTAGCGATGGTCGAGGCCGACCGCTACACGGTCCGGATGCTCGGTCGCGAGTCGTCGAACCAGATCCGGTTGTTCGACGGCTGCGCTGCCGACGACGACACGAGCCACGCCGTCGCGCAAGAGCGTCGCGTCGCGGACCCCGCCCCCGGTCTGGACCGGAATCGACACCGCCTCCGCGATCGCCACGACGACGTCACGGTTGGTTCCCGTGCGTCGCGCCGCGTCGAGGTCGACCACGTGGATCCACGGGGCGCCGGCCGCTTCGAACGACCGGGCCACGGCAATCGGATCGTTGTCGTACACGGTCTCGCGGTCGAAGTCACCTTGGTGCAGGCGCACCACCCGACCACCGCGGAGGTCGATCGCGGGATAGAGATCGAAGCTCACGCGGCGCACCGGGCGACGAAGTTCGACAGCAACCTCATGCCGTTGGCGCCGGACTTCTCCGGGTGGAATTGCGTGGCCCACACGTTCCCGCGCTCCACTGCGGCGACGACGGGACCTCCGTAGTCGCACACCGCGGTGGCGTGCGTGACGTCGTCGGGGGCGTAGCTGTGCACGAAGTAGAACCACGCAGGGTCGGGCAGCCCTTCGAACAGCATCGACTCGCGCTTGATGTCGAGCGTGTTCCATTGCATCTGCGGATGCTTCACGCCCTCCGGCAGGCGGCGGACGACGCCGCGCAGCACGCCGAGCCCGGCGCGACCGGGGCTCTCCTCCGATTCGTCGTACAGCAGCTGCATCCCGATGCAGATCGCGAGGAACGGAACGCCGCGCGTCACCGCGTCGCGGGCGATCGCCGCCAGCCCGGTCCGGTCGAGGGCATCCATGCACCGAGCGAACGCGCCCACTCCGGGCAGCACCACGCCTGCGGCCTGGGCGATGACGTCAGGGTCCGCCGTCAACCGGGCATCGGCGCCGACGCGCGCCAGACCCTTCTCGGCCGATCGCAGGTTGCCGATGCCGTAGTCGAGCACCGCGACCAACGGCTCGCTCACAGAGAGCCTTTGGTCGAGGGCACGCCCTTGCCCTCGACGCGTACCGCCGTGCGCAGGCAGCGAGCGACGCCCTTGAAGGTGGCCTCGACCACGTGGTGGGTGTTCTCGCCGGCCCGCTTGCGCACGTGGAGCGTGATCCCGGCGGAGGTGGCGAACGAGTGCCAGAAGTGGCCGGCCATCTCCGGGTTGAACGGCGGATCACCCAACGGCAGCACCTCGCCGAAGGGAACGTCCCACACGACGAACGGCCGCCCGGAGAGGTCGAGCGCGACCTCGACCAGGGCCTCGTCGAGTGGGAAGAGGCCGCTGGCGAAGCGCGCGACACCGGCCTTGTCGCCGACTGCGGCCGCGAAGACCTCGCCCAGCGTGATGCCCACGTCTTCGACCGTGTGGTGACCGTCGACCTGGAGATCGCCGGTGGCGAGGACCTTCAGATCGAACCCGCCGTGACGCGCGAGTTGATCGAGCATGTGGTCGAAGAACGGCAGCCCGGTGCTCACTTCAGACGTGCCGGTACCGTCGAGGTCGATGTCGACGAGCACCGACGTCTCCTTGGTCTCGCGCTTCTTGGTGGCGATGCGGGTCGTCATGGTTCGAGGATCTCTTCCAATGCGGTGAGCAGGGCCTGGTCTTCGTCGGGCGTGCCGACCGTGATGCGCAGGCAGCCTTCGAGGCGGGGCCACGAGGCGCAGTTGCGCACGAGGATCGAGCGATCGAGCAGCTCCTGCCAGAGGCGTTCGCCGTCGACCGCCCGCGGGCGCACGAGGAGGAAGTTGGCCCCGGAGGGCCACACGTCGATCGGAAGATCGGCGAGCCGCGCCGTGAGCCGGCCGCGTTCTTCCACCAGCGCGGCCACGCGGGCCTCCATCTCCGAGCGGTAGTCGAGCGCGAGCCGCCCGGCGATCTGCTTCACGACATCGAGGTGGTACGGCAGCACCACCTTGTCGAGCTGATCGACCAGCCCCGCCGGACCGATGAGGTAGCCGAGCCGGGCCGCCGCCATGGACCACGTCTTCGAGTACGTGCGCGTGACGACCAGCGGGCGTTCGTCGTCGACGAGTGTGAGCGCGGACCAAGGAGAGAACTGGCCGTAGGCCTCGTCGACCACCACGAGACCTGGCGCGACGTCGAGCACCGCGCGCACGGTCTCCTCGGTCTCGACCACGCCCGTGGGGTTGTTCGGCGAGCACAGGAACGTGATCTCCGGCCGTTCGCCGTCGAGCACGCGGGCGACCTCGGCGAGATCGAGCGCGAAGTCGTCCGTGCGCTCGCCGACGACCACCCGTGTGCCGGTGATGCGGGCGATGTGGCTGTGCAACGCGTAGGTCGGCTCGAAGACGGCCGCCGTGCGACCGGCGCCGCCGTACGTGAGGCACAGCGTCTGGAGCACCTCGTTCGAACCGTTGGCCGCGAACACCTGCGCCGGGTCGACGCCGTGGAGCTGGGCGATCGCTGATCGCAGGGCCGTGGCGGCACGGTCGGGATAGCGGTGCCACTCGACGGTGCGCAGCTCGTCGACCAATCGTTCGGTGAACGCGGCCGGCGGGGGCTCTGGGGCCTCGTTCGTGTTGAGCCGCACCTTCACGTCGACTTGAGGCGAGTGATAGCCGGCCATCAGCGTCACGTCGTCACGCGGCTCGATCATCGCCGGCGCAGCTTGATGGAATCGGCGTGCGCGGGCAGACCCTCAGCGGTGGCGATCTCCACCACGACGGGGCCGAGACGCTCGAACGCCTGGCGATCGACGTCGACCACGTGCACCGCTTTGGTGAAATCGTCGGCGGTGAGCGCGCCCGCGTAACGCGCGGAGCCGTGCGTCGGGAGCACGTGCGACGGTCCCGCGACATAGTCACCGATCGATGCGGGCGCGAACGGCCCGCAGAACACGGCACCGGCGTGCCGCACGAGTGGTACGAGGGACTCGGGGTCGTCATTCAGCAATTCGAGGTGCTCGGGCGCGATCAGATTCGCGACCGCGATCGCCTGTTCCGGGCCGTCGACCAGCACGCAACGACCGTTGGTGTCGAGTGTCGACTCGATCTCCTCACGGCGCTCGGCATCGCGCGCCAGCCCGTCGACCGCGGCCGTGATCGCGTCGGCCGCCGTCTCCGACCACGTGATCAGCCAGGCCAGCCCGTCGGGCCCGTGCTCGGCTTGCACGATGATGTCGATGGCCGCCAGCTCCGGGGCCGTCGACGCATCGGCGACGATGACGACCTCGGATGGTCCGGCGAAGGCCGACGGAATGCCGACACGCCCCTCCGCCGCCACCTCGCGCTTCGCCACCGCCACGTAGACGTTGCCGGGCCCGACGATCACGTCGACGGCGGGGATCGACTCGGTGCCGTAGGCCATCGCCGCGATCGCCTGCGCGCCGCCGACGCGGTACACGGTGTCGACGCCGGCGATGGCCGCGGCCGCGAGCACGACATCGGGCACGCTGCCGCTTCGGTCGGGGGGAACGCAGAGCACCACCTCGCCGACACCGGCGACCCGAGCCGGTACGGCCGTCATGAGCACGGTCGACGGGTAGGCCGCCCGACCACCGGGGACGTAGCAGCCCGCTCGGTCGACGGGCCGGCGCAGCGTGCGCACGACGAGCCCGTCGCGTTCGTAACGAAGATCCTCGGTGGCCTCCGCCGCCGCGAACTCCCGCACGTTGCCGGCGGCGACTTCGAGGGCCTGCCGGAGCGCGGGCGTGATGGCCTCGAGGGCCCGCTTGCACTCCGCGGCCGGCACTGCGAGGTCGTCGAGATCGACCCCGTCGAAGCGAGAGGTCAGCTCGCGAACCGCGGCATCGCCCCGGTCTCGGACGTCGGCCAGGATCGTCCGCACCGCCCCGATGACGGCCGCAGCGCCGTCCGCCGTTGGGCGTGGCAACGCCGAGCCGAGGTCGGTGACACCTCGGAGGTCGAGCCGTGCAAGCACGCCGCAACGGTACTGTCCGGTGCCTTCGGGCCGAGAAGGGGTAACGCACGCCGCATGGACGACAAGGGCTCACAGCTGGCGTCACTCGCCACCGCACTCGACGAGCTCACGACACGCATCACCGGCCTGGCCGAGCGCTACGGGGGGTCGAACGACGACCAGGTGTCGACCGAGCTCTTCGAGATCGAGCGTTCGTTGCAGCAGGCGGTCCGCCGCCTCGACCGCCTCGTCCGCGGGCAGTAGTCGTCCCCGAAAACGGGCGAAGGCTCCCGAGAACGGGAGCCTTCGCGGGCGACACCAGGCGGCGGATCCCGATGTCGCGGGAACCAGGTGGCGGGAACCTGGTCAAGAGCAAACATACAACGACACTTCCGCAAACGCATCACTGAACTGCCCGGCCGGCCACCCCCGCGGAGGGACAAAACGACGCGAGCACGCAGGCGTGGCAACGCGGCTTGCGCGCGTCGCACACCGCGCGGCCGTGCAGGATCAAACGGAGGCTGAAGGTGCCCCGCTCGGCCGGCGGGATCATGGCGTTCAGCTCGTGTTCGACCTTGACCGGATCGGTCTGTGTGGTCAGCCCGAGCCGAACCGACAGCCGGCCGACGTGCGTGTCGACGGGCAGTCCGGGCTCGTTCATGGCCACGCTGCGCACGACGTTGGCGGTCTTGCGCCCCACGCCGTGGATCGTCACGAGATCCTCCATAGCGTGTGGAACTTCGCCACCGAACCGCTCCATCAACGCGCGCGCCATGCCGATGAGGCTCTTCGTCTTGTTCCGGAAGAAACCGGTGGACTGCACGAGCACCTCCACCTCCGCGGGGTCCGCGGCGGCCAGGTCGGCCGGTGTGGGGTAGCGGGCGAAGAGCGCGGGTGTGACGAGATTCACGCGTTCGTCGGTCGTCTGGGCGGAGAGGATCGTGGCGGCCAGCAGCTCGAAGGGGTTCGTGTGCCGCAGCGCGCAGAGCGCGCGGGCGTCGCCGGGATACTCCTCCGCGAGGCGGACCATCGTCTCTCGCGCTCGCCCCTTCGGTGACCTCGGCCGAGCCATCGACCGGACGCTACCGTCGCACCCAGTGGTGACGATCAAGCGCACACCGCGCACCTGGGTCGTCTACGCCGATCCGGACGACCTCGCCGGCGCGCTCGCGGAGGTCGCGCGATCCGGCGGAGGGCCGGTGCGCTGGTTCGTCGCCGATCCGACGGACGCCGACCGGACGGAGGCGGAGCACAACGGGCTCGCGTTCGAGCGGGACCTGCTCCAACTGCGTCGCCCGCTCCCGGTCGACGCCGCCGTCCCCCCCCTCCGCACGCGGGCGTTCGTGCCGGGCTCCGACGAGGCGGCGTTCGTCGAGGTCAACAACCGTGCCTTCGCGTCCCATCCGGAGCAGGGCGGGTGGACGGTCGACGACCTCGTCGAACGAGAGGGGGAGCCCTGGTTCGATCCGGCCGGCTTCCTGCTGCATCACGACGACGACACTGGCGCGCTCGCCGGCTTCGTCTGGACGAAGGTGCACGACGATGTCTCGCCGCACGTCGGCGAGATCTACGTGATCGGCGTCGATCCGCGCTTCCAGGGGCGCGGCCTCGGCCGGTCGCTCACGCTGCTCGGCCTCGACTGGCTGCACCGCGAACGCGGCATCGATCACGGGATGCTCTACGTCGACGGCGCCAACGCACCGGCGATCGCGATGTACCGACGACTCGGGTTCGAGACCGACCACATCGACCGGTCGTTCGCCGGCGCGGTCTAGGAGACCCCGACGCCCACGAGGTTGCCGACGAGGAACGTGATGCTGGCGGCGAACACGGCGATGGCCAGCTGGCGGCCGGCGGAGAACACGACCGATCGGCCGGTGAAGCGGGCGAGCAAGATGCCGACCACCGCGCTGGCGACAAGGCCGAGCACGATCGACGCCACGACCGCGGCCGTTCCCGATCCGATGAACCACGGCAGCAACGGCACGAATGCACCCAGCGCGAACGCGATGAACGAGGAGATCGCCGCGCCGGTCGGGGAGCCGAGCTTCTCGGGGTCGATGCCCAACTCCTCGCGGGCGTGCGTCTGCAACGCCATGTCGGGGTCGGCCATCATCTGTTGCGCGAGCTCGCGCGCGCGGTCGGGGTCGACACCGCGTGACTGGTAGATCTGGGTGAGCTCGACCGTCTCGACGTGGGGGTTGCGATGCAGCTCGCGTCGTTCGAGCTCGAGCTCGCGCTCGAACAACTCCGTCTGCGCCTTCATCGAGATGTACTCGCCGGCCGACATCGACACCGCGCCCGCGATGAGCCCCGCGAGGCCCGCGAGCCGCACGATTCCCGCTCCTGGATTGGCGCCGGCGACGCCGAGGATCAGCGACACGTTGGAGACGAGCCCGTCGCTCACACCGAACACGGCGGCGCGGGCCGTGCCGCGATCGATGTCGCGGTGATGGTGCTCCGGGCGCGGCGCGATCTGTGCGGCATCACGGTTGCGGCGCGTCACCCTGGCGCTGGCATCGGACATTGTTCCGTAGCCTACGAGTCGTGAAGACGAGGTACGACGTCGATCTCGCCGCGTTAGGCGACCTTCTCGCGGGCGAGCCGTCGTACCGAACACGACAGGTGTGGGATGCGCTCTACCACCGCCGCGTCGATTTCGAGGCCATGACCGAGCTGCCCAAGGCGATGCGCACTCGCCTGACCACGGAGCTTCCCGCCGCGCTGGAGCCGGCGGTCGAGCGGGTCAGCGATGGCGGCGACACGGTGAAGCAACTCTGGAAACTGCACGACGGCCGGGCCATCGAGAGCGTGCTGATGCGCTATCGAGATCGCGTGACGGTGTGCGTGAGCACGCAAGCGGGCTGCGCGATGGGCTGCGGGTTCTGCGCCACGGGCCAGGCGGGGTTCGACCGCCACCTCACGACGGGCGAGATCGTCGAACAGGTCATCCGGGCCTCGCAGCGGTTGTCGGAAGACGGTGAAGGCCGCGTCTCCAACGTGGTGTTCATGGGCATGGGCGAACCGCTGGCGAATTACGACCACCTGTGGCCGGCGATCGAGCGCCTCCAGGGCGACATCGGGATCTCCGCGCGACACCTCACGGTGTCGACCATCGGGATCGTCCCGGGCATCCAGCGCATGGCAGGCGAACGTCTCCCCGTGAATCTCGCGGTGTCGTTGCACGCGGCCAACGACGACCTGCGCAGCGAACTGGTTCCGATCAACCGGCGGTACCCGTTGGTCAAGCTCGCCGCGGCCTGCCGCGCGTACATCGCCGCCAAGAATCGGCGATTGTCCTTCGAATGGGCATTGATCGACGGCGTCAACGATCGCCGCACCGACGCCGCCGAGCTGGCGGCGTATGCCCGTCCGCTGCGCGCCCACGTGAACCTCATTCCCCTGAACGCGACACCGGGCTGGCCGACACGCGGCACCTCGGCCGAAGGTGTCCGCACGTTCCGCGATCGGCTCGTCGAGCTCGGCATCAACGCCACCATCCGTCGCAACCGCGGTACCGACATCGACGCCGCCTGCGGCCAACTCCGCGCCAGCGTCGAGATCCGCAAACCGGTCATCTCACGAGGACGGTGAGGTGGTCTTGGGCGCGGATGGCCCGCGTGAGGTGCTCGTCCGGGCGAACCTGCGCGCCCGACCAGATGACGCACTGGTCGACCGTGCCCTCGACGCTCGCCCCCGCGCCGATCACCGACTCGCCCCCCGACCACTGCATGTTCGCGGCGAGGTACTGCGCCGGCGTGCCGCAGTCGATGCACACCGCCTTCGCCGGTAGCTCGACCACCTCGAGCCGGGCCTCTTGCGCGGCGCGTGACCACGAGCGCTCGTAGAGACCCGTCGGCACCGGCGCGAGCGTCACGACCTCGGACCACGGCAGGACGCAGCCCGCGACTTCGGCCCCGGGGCCGAATGTCGTGCCGGCGGGAACGAGGACCCGAATCCGTTCGCCGTCCCATCCGTCGAGCAGCGGCGCGACCGACGACGGGCAGTACGTGTCACCGTTCACGACGACCACCGGGCGGTGATCGATCCACTCACGCAACCGACCCACGGCACCGGCGGTGCCGAGCGCCGCTTCTTCTTCGAGGGACACGTGCACACGGCCGGCGAGATGCGACTCGAGCAGGGAACGATGATGGTGCACGTTCACCGCAAGCGCGGTGGTCACCCCCGAGAAGCGCTCGAGCGCGTGGTCCACCAGCGCGCGATCGCCCACCGGACACAGCACCTTCGGACACAGGAGGGTCAGCGGCCTGAGGCGGAGGCCGGCACCTGCACCCAGTACGACACCTGCAATGCTGTCAGCCATGCAGACGCGCCGGTGGATCGACCCATCGCAGCCCCAGACGCTGCAGATCGCGGTGTTCCTGCTCTACGCCCAAGCCGTCATGACCTTGCTGTTCGGTGGTTTCGTCTACGTCGACGGCCTGGTGGTCGTCGTCGGCGGAGTCGCGGCAGGCTACGGCATCGCCAACGAGCAGAAGTGGGGCTACGGCCTCGGTCTCCTCGTGGCGATCTTCCCCTTCGTGTACCGCGTCGCCACGGTCGATCTCGCCCATGTCTTCAGCGTGGGCATCATCGAGTTGATGTTCGAGGTCGCGCTCGTGGTCTTGTTGTTGCACCGGCAGTCTCGTGAGTACGAAAGGATCTGGTTCAAGTGACGCTCACCGTCAAAGGAGTGCAGGGGCTCAAGGAGCTCGTCGGCGAACACATCGGCTACAGCGACTGGCACGAGGTCACGCAGGAGCAGATCAACCTCTTCGCCGACGCCACGGGCGACCATCAGTGGATCCATGTCGACCCGGAGCGAGCCAAGACCGGTCCGTTCGGCCGGCCCATCGCGCACGGCTATCTCACACTTTCGCTCGTTCCCTTCTTCCTGCCGACGATCATGCAAGTCGAGGGCATCAGCATGGGTGTGAACTACGGATGCGAGAAGGTGCGCTTCCCGTCACCGGTGCCCGTCGGGTCGAAGGTCCGGTGCGGCGCCGCGATCGAGTCGGTCGACGATGTCGCCGGCGGCGTGCAGGCCACCATCACCGCGACGATCGAAGTCGAGGGCGCACCGAAGCCCAGCTGCGTCGCCCAGGTCGTGTACCGGTACTACGAGTAGCGGCTACGCCCGCATCGGGCGGCACAGCAGTTGGCCCGCGCCGGACGCGATCAACCGACGATCGACATCCCACAGCCGGCCGGTCCATCCGAGCAACCCGCCTTCGCCGACCGCGGAGTACCCGTCGGTGAGCAACCACTCGCTCGGCGACGTCCGATGGAGCGCGACGTACAGGTCGAGGCTCGGCGCGTAGATGGGTCGCTGCTTGTACGTGTGCGGGCGGCTCGCCGCCGGCCAGCTCTGCACGTCGACCAGCACGAGCGCGCGGCACGCATCGACCCACGGATCGGAGTAGTCGCCTTCGAGGAAGCGGACCCACTGCTGCCAGATCGGCTCCAACGGTTCCGCCGGTGGCCACTCCTTCCGGAAGTCGAGGGGCCGGCATTCGAAGTTGTCCCAGAACGGGAACGGCGGGCCGGGGTCATCGGGCTGATCGGCGAAGTACTCCGCGACGTTCTTCAGGCCGTCCGGTCCGGCCACGTCGGGCGCGACGGCGTCGTCGTGCTCGAGCGCTTCGACCCCATCTGCAATCGCCCACGCAGTGGCTTCGAGGATGCGCCGGTCACCTTGCAGGATCTCCGCCCGGTACGAGCCGGCGACGCGCGACGTGCGCAGCGGCGTGACCACGATGTCGACGTCCTCGAAGGCGGCCACGGACAAGTAGTGGCACGAGAAGCTCGCCGGCCTCGGGAACGCGCTCTCCTGCGCGACCGCGCGTAGCGCACAGCTCGCGATGTAGCCGCCCATCGGCCCCCAGATCTCCCAGTCCTCGCTGAGCGAAGCGCGATAGCGATGCTCGTCGACCTGCTCGACCGCAGTGTCCGCCGCCAGGTTCCCCATGGGAAAGGTGTAGCGGGTGCACCGACGTGCGGGATCACCTTTTACGCCGGCATGCGCAGGCTGCTCTTACCATCCCCCGGTGCCCCGCCGTGCCCTCGTCGCGCTGTTCGCCTCGGCGATGGTGCTGGTCACCGCGTGCACGACGCTGGTCGGCGACGTCGCGTCGTCGGTCTCGAGGACAACGACCACCGCGACGACCACCAGCGTCCTGTCGACGTCGAGCGCGGCGCCGTCGTCGTCGTTCGTCCCCGAGCCCGTCGTGTGGTCGAGCTGCGGCAGCCGATTGAGGTGCGCCACGCTGAACGTGCCCCTCGACTACGCCGATCCGAGCGGGCCGACGATCGAGCTGTCGCTCAACGAGCTGCCGGCCCGGCGACCGAACGACCGGATCGGATCGCTGCTCGTCAATCCCGGCGGACCGGGTGGTTCGGGCCTCCAGTTCGTTGCCGGCGGGATCGACCTGCCCACGTCGCTCCAAGATCGCTTCGACATCGTCGGATTCGACCCCCGGGGCGTCGGAGCGAGCACGGGTCTTCCGTGCGGCGACCGCACGGTGCCCGCGTTCCTTCGCGTGGACTCCACGCCCGACGACGCCGCGGAGCAGGCGGAGCTCGACGCCGCGGCCAAGGACGTCGCGGACGACTGCGGGACGAACGCCGGAGACCTACTCCCCCATCTCGGCACCGACGACGTCGTGCGCGACATGGACACGATCCGCCAAGCGCTCCGCGAGGACCAGCTCAACTACCTCGGCATCTCCTACGGATCGTTGCTGGGATTGCGGTACGCCGAGCTGTTCCCACAACGAGCGCGCGCCATCGCGATCGACGGCGTCGTCGATCCGAACCAGGACTTTCGAGCGTTCCTTCGCCGGCAGACGATCGCGTTCGAGAAGCAGATCTCCGTGATCTTCGACGCCTGCCCCGACGGCGGCCGCGGCTGCCCGGCCGGAGGGGCGGCCGCGGGCTACGACGAGGTGGCTCGACGCGTCGAAGCCGCCCCCATTCCTGCATCCGGAGGCAAGGCCCTCGGCCCGTCGGAGCTGCCGACCGCGGCGCTGCTCCCGACCTACGAGCCGTCGGCGGTGCCCGACTTCTACGACGCCATCAAGAGGGCGCTCGGCGGCGACGGCTCAGCCATGCTGCGGTTGTCGGCCGCCTACGAGGGTTCCGTGAAGTTCACGCTGTACGCCGCCGTCGAGTGCATCGACTCGGCACATCCCGTCGGCTCCGACGAGTACCGAGCCTTCGCCGAAGAGCTCGAGGCGCTGTCACCGCGCTTCGGCGGCGCGATCGCCAACGAGTTGCTGCCCTGCGCGTTCTGGCCGGCTCCGGTCCACAACATCGTCGGCCCGGTGGTCGCGTCCGGTGCGCCGCCGATCCTCGTCATCGGCACGACAGGGGACGCGGCAACCCCTTACGAGCAAGCGGTCAACGTGGCGGCGACCTTGCACAGCGGCCGGCTGTTGACCTTCGAGGGCTCCGGGCACGCGGCGTACGGCAAGAGCACCTGCGCCGCGGACGCGGAGGCGGCGTACTTCACCGACCTCACGCTGCCTCCCGAGGGCAAGGTCTGCAGCAACTAGCTTCGCCGACGATGGAGTACAACCTCGCTCAAGTGCACGAGGCGATCGCCGCCGCCATTCCCGATCGCGAGTGCATCGTCTTTCGTGATCGGCGGCTGTCGTGGGCCGACGTCACCGATCGCACGCGGCGGCTGGCGAATGTGCTCGCCGGCGCCGGTCTCGGTGCGCGCCCGGAGGGACGAGCAGGGCTCGCGGGCCACGAGTCACACGAAGACCACCTCGCCATCTACTGCTACAACGGCAATGAGTATCTCGAAGCGATGGTGGGCGCGTTCAAGGCCCGTCTCGGCCCGGTGAACGTCAACTACCGATATGTCGCCGAGGAGCTCCGGTATCTCCTCGACAACAGTCAGGCGAAGGCGATCGTGTACCACTCGCACTTCGCGCCGACGCTCGCCGAGGTGCTGCCCGATCTGCCGCAGCTCACCGTGCTGCTCCAAGTCGACGACGAGTCGGGCAACGGCCTGCTGCCGGGCGCACGGTGGTACGAGGAAGCGCTCGCCGCGGCCTCGGCGGAACCGCCCGCGGCGGCTGCGAGCTGGTCACCCGACGACCTCTACATCCTGTACACCGGCGGCACCACCGGGATGCCGAAGGGCGTGCTGTGGCGGCAGCACGACATCTTCGTGTCGGTGATGGGCGGTGCCGTAGCCGGCACCCCGCACGAATCGCTCGAGTCCGTCGTCGAGGCGGCCAAGGGCGGTTCCATGCGGGTGATGCCCGCGGCGCCATTCATGCACGGCGCCGGTCACTGGATCGCCTTCCTCGCGATGAACGGCGGCAACACCGTCGTCATCCAGGACGAGGTCCGTCGGCTCGACCCGAAGGACGTTCTCTCGATCGTCGAGCGGGAGAAGATCTCGTTCCTCCAGATCGTCGGCGACGCGTTCGCGCGACCGATCCTCGACGAGATCGAGATGGGGTCGTACGACTTGTCGTCGCTCTTCATCATCCTCTCGGGAGGAGCCGCGCTGAACTCGACGTTGAAGGAACGGTTCCTCGCGGCGGTGCCGCACGCGATGATGCTCGACGGCATGGGTTCGTCGGAGGGCGGCGGCCAGATGACGCAGGTGACGACCGCCGGAAGCGATGTCACGACCGGCACGTTCACCCCGGGGCCGGGGACGTGCATCGTGAGTGAGGACATGACGCGGATCCTCGAGCCCGGCTCGGAGGACGTCGGCTGGGTGGCGATGCGCGGTCACGTCCCGCTGGGCTACCTCGGCGATCCCGAGAAGAGCGCACGCACGTTTCCGATCATCGACGGCGTGCGGTACTCGATCCCCGGCGACCGCGGGCGTCAACGGGTGGACGGCACCGTGGAGATGCTCGGCCGTGACTCGGTGACGATCAACTCCGGCGGCGAGAAGATCTTCGCCGAGGAGGTCGAGGCCGCGCTCGGCCATCATCCCGACGTCTATGACGCGGTGGTGTGCGGGCGGCCGAGTGAGCAGTGGGGCCAAGAGGTCGTCGCCATCGTGCAGCTGCGCGACGGCGTGAACCCCGGCGCAGGCGTCGAGGCGTCCCTGCTCGAGGAATCCGCCAGGCACATCGCCCGGTACAAGCAGCCGAAGGAGTTGATCTTCGTCGACAAGGTCGTGCGCTCCCCCGCCGGCAAGGCCGACTACCGCTGGGCGAAGGAGATCGCTTCTCGCTCCGGCG
The DNA here is from genome assembly GCA_041166365.1 of Acidimicrobiaceae bacterium. Classification (GTDB taxonomy): domain Bacteria; phylum Actinomycetota; class Acidimicrobiia; order Acidimicrobiales; family JACDCH01; genus DASUCS01. The sequence continues at coordinate 9,352 of JBEEFX010000313.1, read as the reverse complement.
TCACGTAGCGCGGTAGACCGGGCTACACCGACGCCGGAGCGGATTCAGTCCGCCAGCGCGCGCACCTGCGGCCAGTCGGGGCGGATGCGCAGCGGCGCCAGATCGGGCTCGCCGTCGAGCAGCGTTCCGGCGCGAAAGCCATCGTCGATCGCCCGCTTGATCCACACCATCGCACGATCGTTGTCGCCCGTGCGGGCTGTTGCGCAGGCGATCTCGAATGCGGTCTGCGCGCGGCTGGCGCGACCGTCGGCGTAGACGAGCTCGCCGACCTCCGCCGACTCGCGGAAACAGTCCGCATAGTGGAGATGGCTCTGTAGACCCGATGCGGCATCAGGGCCGGCGCCCTTGGGGCCGAGCAGCCGCGAGGCGAGCGTGGCCGCCTGCCCCGAACGCGCGAGTTGCTGCGCCGGCGTGAGGCTCGGCGGGCCTGACGGGCGAGCGGCATAGGCCGCGGCGAGCGCGTCGAGGCCTTCCACCGTGCGGCCCTCGGCGAGAGCCCGTGACCCGTCGGCGAACAGATCGCCCTTCGGTGCCGGACGCACCAATTGCAACGGCGGGGCAATGCGGGTCTGCGGTGTCGGCACGCTCGGCCTGTTGCCTGCCTTCTCTTGCTGGTACGACCCGAAGTTCATGATCGCGAACATCATGAGGAAGAACCCGCCGAACTGGTTCTGCTGCGTGAAGAAGTACGTCGCGGCGGCGAACGCGACGACGATCGAGATCATGCGCGCCGTGGGGCGACCGAAGATCGATGCGGCGATGTTCCCGCCGTCCAGCGGAAGGATCGGAAGCAGGTTCACGATCGACCACGCGATGTTGACCCACGCGAGGTCGTTGACGATGACGTAGCGGTCGTAGTCCGTGAACTGCCAGATCGGGTCGAGGTAGAGGTAGGCCGGAACGCCGAGCAACACGATCGCGGTCAGCGGGCCGGCCGCGCTGACCACGATCGACTGCGCGCGCGAGCGGTAGGCGGCGCTGCCGTACGTCAGCCCACCGAAGGCGTGGAGCACGACACGGGGACGTTGGTGGTAGATGCGCAGCGCAACGGCGTGCCCCAACTCGTGCACGAGAATCGACACGAGCACGATGACCACCCACGCCGCGAGCAGCCACCCGGTCCGGGCGCGGTAACCGAGGAACACGGCGATCAGCCAGAACGACCACTCGATGCGAATGGGAATGCCGGCGATCGTGAAGTGGGGTTGCCCTTCGGCCACACCATGACGATACGGTCCCAACCCGTATGGCGTTGCCGCAGGGAGACGAGAAGGTTCGAGCCGTACGGACCATGTTCGACGCCATCGCTCCCCGCTACGACCTGGTCAACCGGATCATGACGTTCCGCATGGACGTCGGCTGGCGGCGGCGAACGGTGCGCGCCCTCGGGCTCGGCCCGAAGGCCAAGGTGCTCGACCTCGCGTGCGGCACGGGTGATCTGTGTGACGAGTTGCAGCGTTCCGGCTACTTGCCGCTCGGCGTGGACCTGTCGTTCGGCATGCTGACCGCAGCGCACACCGCAGCACCGTTGGTACAAGCCGACGCGCTGCAACTGTCGGCACCGGATGCGTCCGTCGACGGGGCGACGTGCGGATTCGCGCTGCGCAACTTCGTCGCCCTCGCACCGTTCCTCGCGTCGCTCGCCCGGGTGGTCCGGCCCGGCGGGCGCATCGCGCTGCTCGAGGTGGCCACACCGACGAACCGCATCCTGCGCTGGGGGCACGCCGTGTACTTCGGCCGTGTCGTGCCCCGCATCGGAGCACTGCTGTCCGATGGCGCGGCCTACCGCTACCTGCCGAAGTCGGTCGCCTATCTGCCCGAGACGGCCGAGTTGCTCGAGATGGTGCGGGCCGCAGGCTTCACGGACGTGCGGCGCGATGCTCTGTCGGGTGGCATCGCGCAACTGATCACGGGAACGCGGACGTGAAGGCCACGACACGCTGGCTCGACGCCGACGTGGACCTGCTGACTGCCGGCGACCTGCTGTTCGAACGCAACCGGCTGGGGCTCGCGGGACGCGGCGTGGCGCGGCGGGTTGCACCAGCCGAAGCTGAGGCGGTGCTCGCGAGCATCGACGTCGACGACGAGGTCGGCCTGCCGGGATGCGGACCCGTGGCGTTCGGCGCGCTGCCGTTCGACCCACAGGTGCCCGCCGAGCTCATCGTGCCCGCGGAGATCTGGGGTCGGGCCGACGACGGCACCCGCTGGCACACCGTGATCCGCCAAAGCGGCGAACTCGAGGCAATAGGGGCCGCTGAGCGGCCCCTATTGCCTCGAGAATCGCCGAGCCGCTTCACGGTGGAGCCGAGCCGTTCGCCGGAGTCGTGGTGCGAGCTCGTCGAGCAGGCCACGAAAGCGATGGCCGACGGCGGGCTGCGGAAGGTGGCGCTCGCGCGCGAGCTCGTGGTCACCGCGGATGCGCCCTTCGATCGCGTCAGCGTCCTGAGCCGGCTGCGAGCGACCTACCCGGGCTGCCACCTCTACTGCGTCGACGGCTTCCTCGGTGCGAGCCCCGAGCTGCTCGTGTCGCGAGCCGGCGACGTGGTGCGCTCGCATCCCATGGCGGGTACCGCGGCGCGAGGCGGCGATCCCGCGACCGATGCCCGTCTCGCCGCCTCGCTCCTCGCGTCGGTCAAGGACCGCGAGGAGCACCAGATCACCATCGACATGGTGCACGACACGCTGCTCGACTGGTGCTCGTACATCGACTACGAAGCCGAACCGTCGATCGTGCCGGTGGCCAACGTGCAACATCTCGCGACGCTGGTCGAAGGGCGGCTGTCGCAACCCGCACCATCCGTGCTCGAGCTCGTGGCGGCGTTGCATCCGACTCCCGCGGTGTGCGGCAGCCCCCGAGACGCGGCGCTGGCCTTCATCCTCGAGCACGAGGGCTTCGACCGCGGCCGGTACGCGGGTGCCGTCGGCTGGGTCGACGGAGGCGGCAACGGGTCATGGGCGGTGAGCCTGCGATGCGCGGCGCTCGATGGGTCGGTGGCTCGGCTCTACGCGGGCAACGGCATCGTGGCCGACTCCGACCCCACGACGGAGCTGGCCGAAACCCGCGCCAAGTTCCAGGCCATGCTGTCCGCCCTCGTGCGCCCTTAGGGGATCGCGCCGAGCGCCCGACCAACGGCGTCGTTCAACGCCTGGTGCACCTTCACGTTCTCGGCTCGATCCGTGCGCACCACCACCAACCACACGCCGCCCGTGGTCATCGTCGATCGGATCGCCGCCGGAAAGGCTCCTGGGTCCTCGATCGTGAGCGACGCGATGCCGTGCGCGGCGGCGAGCTCCTCGGGCTTGACCCCATGCGGAGTGCCGAAGAGCTCCTCGAACGTCTCCGGCGCGATCGACGTCGCTTGCGGCAGGAACGAGAAGATCCCGCCACCGTCGTTGTCCACCACGACGATCGTGAGGGCGATGTCCCGCGGCCTGATGCCGACCAGCGCCGTCGAGTCGTGCAGGAAGGCGACGTCGCCGAGCAACACCGCGGTCGGGTTGCCGGACGCGAGCGCTACGCCGATCGCCGTGGAGATCGTGCCGTCGATGCCGTTGGCCCCGCGGTTCGCGTGGACGCGCACATCGGCTCGCGGGCGGCCGTACCACTCGAGATCGCGCACGGGCATCGACGACGCCACCACGAGCTCGGAGTCGACGAGCATCGACCGCAGCAGCGAGCGGGCAACGAACGGTTCGCTCACCGTGACGGGATCGTCGAGAAGATCGGCGACGGCGGCCTCGGCGGCGTCGGACGCGGTTCGCCATTGCGCCATCCAGACATCGTCCGGTGGGCCGAAGGCGATCCCGCCAACGATCTGGCTCGCCGTGTGCGCAGGGTCGCGCCAGCCGCGCGCCACCACGATCTCCCGCGCACCCGACCCGGCGGCCCACTCGTTGACCACCCGCGATGCCGGCTGCGGCCCGACGCGCACGATCACGTCCGGCGCGAGCTGGAGGTGACGCAGGATGGCATCGGCGTGGAGGACGACGCTCGGGCCTTCGACGCCGCACCGCGCATCCGCGATGACGGGATGGCCGCAGTCGCCGGCGGCCGCACCGATCACGACCGTTCGACCGCTCGGCGCATCGACGCGGACCGGCGCATCGGCGTTGCGGATCGTCCACGGGGAGCCGTCCGTCCGCCCTTCGGGTAGCGGCGCCGGCTCACCCACCAGTGGGTCGCGGAAGGGCAGGTTCAGGTGCACCGGCCCGGGCGGGTCGGCGGTGGTCGTCGCCACCGAACGCGCGGCGATCGATCGCCACGACCCGCGTATCGCGTCGTCGGCCACACCGGGATCGAAGAACCAACGCACGGACCGCCCGTACAGGTGCGACTGATCGATCGTCTGCGGTGCGCCGACGTCCCGGAGCTCAGGCGGGCGGTCGGCCGTGCAGACCAGCAACGGGACGCCGGCCAGGTCGGCCTCGACGACTGCCGCGTGCAGATGGGTCGCCGCGGTGCCACTTGTCGTGACGACCACGGCCGGCCGGCCAGAGGCGAGCCCGATCCCGAGCGCGCAGAACGACGCCGCCCGCTCGTCGTGGAAGACGTGCACGTGCATCTCCGGCCGGTGGCGGAGTGCAAGCGCGAGTGGCGTGGATCGCGAACCGGGTGCGATCACTGCTTCGGTGACACCGGCGCGCACCCACTCGTCGACCAACGTCGCGCAGAACGTCGCTTGCGCGGTCACGAATCCATCTTCGTGGAAAGCTCCGCCGGATGACGAATGACGGCTCGCTCAGCATGCTGCACGCCGAGGTCGATGGCCGCGGCCCGCGGGTCGTGCTCGTCCACGGGTTCGCCCAGAACCGCAATTGCTGGGGCCCGGTCGCCGCCGAGCTGGCCCGCGATCACGAGGTCGTGCGGGTCGATGCCCCGGGACACGGGGGCTCGTCGTCGTTCCATGCGGGCCTTCGCACGGGCGCTCGGCTCATCGCCGACCAAGGAGGCATCGCCACCTACATCGGCTATTCGATGGGTGCCCGGTTCGTGCTCCACCTCGCGTTGGCCAATCCCGAGCTCGTGCACCGGCTCGTGCTCATCGGGGGAACGGCCGGCATCGACGACGCCGCATCCCGCGCCGAGCGCAAGGCGAACGACGAGGCGCTGGCCGCTCGCCTCGAGCGCGAGGGCTTGCAACCGTTTCTCGACGCGTGGCTGGCGCAACCGCTGTTCGCAGGCCTCTCCGAGGAGATGCAGTTCAGAGCGGAGCGCCTGGAGAACACCGTCGAAGGCTTGGCCGAGAGCCTGCGGCAGGCCGGTACCGGATCGCAGGATCCGTTGTGGGAACGGCTCGATCGGCTCGAGATGCCCGCGTTGGTCGTGGCGGGAGCGGAGGATGCGAAGTTCAGCGCAGAGGGCGCGCGTCTCGTGGAGTCGATCGGCGCGAACGCCAGCCTCGCGATCATCGAAGGGTCGGGTCATGCCGCCCACCTCGAGCAGCCCGAGCGATTCCTGTCGACGCTGCGGGACTGGCTCGCTACGTCTTGAGCGCCAGGCCGACGGCGAACAGCGTGCCGAAGACCAGCTGAACACGCCCCGTTGCCACCAATACAGGAATCAGCGCGGGGCCACGCGCGCCGCTCAGCACCGCGGTCACCGGCCTTTGCGCGAGTGGGACGGCGATGAGTGCGAGGGCGCCCGCGGGACGTTGCCCGAGCCCACACACCAGCGGTACGGCGACGACGGCGCCGACCAGCAAGGCGACGTAGAGCACTCGCGTGCGCGAGTCACCGAGGCGCACCGCGAGCGTGCGCTTGCCCGACTCGGTGTCGCTCGGGATGTCGCGCAGGTTGTTGACGACGAGTAGCGCGGTGGCGAGCAATCCGACGGGGATCGAAGCGCCGAGCGACAGTCCCGTGATGCGCTCGGTCTGCACGTACGTCGAGCCCACCGTCGCGACGAGTCCGAAGAACAGGAAGACGAACACCTCACCGAAGCCCGCGTAGCCGTACGGCCTCGGTCCGCCGGTGTACAACCAACCTGCAGCGAACGACGCGACACCGACGATCAGCAGCCGCGGGTCGACCGCCACGGCCAACGAGAGCCCAGCGAGACCAGCGACGGTGAACGCGCCCAACGCCGCGACGAGCACGGCGCGAGCGGACGCGAGCCCCGATCCGACGAGGCGGACCGGACCGGTGCGGCGAGACGGATCATCCGTCCCGCGCTTGCCGTCGCTGTGGTCGTTCGCATAGTTCGTGCCGACCTGGATGGCCACGGCGGCCACCATCGCGGCGACCGCGCGCCACCAGATGAGCTTCGTCTCTCCCACCGCACACGCGGTGCCCACCAGCACCGGCACGATCGCCGCGGGGAGAGTGCGCGGCCGCGCCCCCGCGACCCATTTCACGGGCGCTTCGGGAACTTCGAAAAGTCCGGGCGACGTTTGCCGACGTACGCGTCGCGGCCCTCTCGTGCTTCCTCGGTCTGGTAGTAGAGCAGCGTTGCGTCCCCGGCGAGCTGCTGGATGCCGGCAAGGCCGTCGTCGGCCGCGTTCATCGACGCCTTGATCATGCGCAGCGCGAGCGGGCTGTGCTGCAGCATCTCCTCGCACCACCGCACGGTCTCCTCCTCGAGCTCCTCGAGCGGAACGACGGTGTTCACGAGCCCCATCTCGTACGCGCGCGGCGCGTCGTACTGACGGCAGAGGAACCACACCTCGCGTGCGAACTTCTGGCCGATCTGACGGGCGAGCAGCCCTGAGCCATAGCCCCCGTCGAACGAACCGACGCGCGGGCCGGTCTGTCCGAACCGCGCGTTGTCGGCCGCGATCGTCAGATCGCACACGACATGCAACACGTGACCGCCGCCGATCGCGTAGCCGGCCACCATCGCGATGACGGGCTTCGGCGTGCGACGGATCTGCACCTGGAGGTCGAGGACGTTGAGGCGGCCGATGCCCTTCTGGGCGACCGCGTCGTCACCGATGTATCCGTCGTCGCCTCGGATGCGTTGATCACCACCGGAGCAGAAGGCCTCGTCACCCTCGCCGGTGAGGATGATCACACCGACATCGGGATCGTCCCGCGCCTCGTTGAACGCGTGCTGGAGCTCGAACAACGTCTGCGGCCGGAACGCATTGCGGACCTCGGGACGGCAGATCGTGATCTTGGCCATGGCGCCGACGCCGGATGGTGATGCGATCTCGAACCGAATGTCGCCGTATTCATGGTCTCCGGCGGGCTTCCACTCGGCCCCCGGTCGGATCCGTGATCCCGTCGAACCAGTCGAAGCTGTCATCAGCTGGAGTCTGCTCGGCCGCGCCGTTCCGGCGACAATCCCGGGGGCGCACCGCCGCCTGCTCCCGATGGGGCATGCTGGTTGCTCCCTACTGGAGGTCTTGAATGAATCGAAGAGAACTCGTGAACGCGATTGCCGCGCACACGGGACAGAACAACAAGGACGTCGACGCCACCCTCACCGGCTTCACCGAGGTCGTCACCGCTGTGGCCGCCAAGGGCGAGCCCGTCGTCATCTCCGGCTTCGCGAAGTTCGTTCGTCGCGACGCACCCGCTCGCATGGGACGCAACCCCGCCACCGGTGAGGCGATCAAGATCAAGGCCTCGAAGAAGGCCAGGATCACCCCGCTGAAGGGCTTCAAGGACGCGGTCATGTCACCGTCCGCCGCCCCGAAGCTCGCGGCCGGAGTGTGGCCGCCTGCGGCGAAGACCGCGGCAAAGAAGGCCCCCGCCAAGAAGGCGGCACCGGCCAAGAAGGCCGCGCCCGCTTCCAAGAAGAAGGCACCTGCGAAGAAGAAGGCTGCCGCCAAGCGCCGGTAGCAGTCCTGTCGCCCGTGTGACGGGTTGCCCTTCGGGCAACTCGTCACACGAGCGATGACTTCCATGCGTCGCCTCGTCCCACTCCGCATGCCCGGAGGGCCGGCGTTCGTCGAAGCGCTGCAACGCGCCTGGGACGATGGTGACGCGGTGCTGCCGGTCGACACGCGGCTGCCGCAGCCGGCGATCGATCGCTTGCTCGCGTCGATGCGACTCGATGAGCCCGTCGAGGAAGGTGATGCCCTCGTCGTCGCCACCAGCGGGACGAGCGGCGAGCCCAAGGGCGTCGTCCTCACGCACGACGCCGTCCGGGCGTCGGCGATGGCGACGAGCGCACGCCTCGACGTCGATGCACAGCACGACCGTTGGCTGGCCTGTCTTCCGCTCGGGCACATCGGCGGCCTGTCCGTCGTCACGCGAGCGCTTGCGACGAACACCGCGCTCGTCGTTCACGACGGCTTCGATGCTGCGAGAGTCGCTGACTCCGTCGCCACGGATGGAATCACCTTGGTCTCGCTCGTCGCCACCGCGCTCCGGCGCGTCGACACGTCCCGGTTTCGCGTCGTCGTGCTCGGCGGGTCCGCACCCCCGGACGACCTCCCGCCGAACGCCGTCACGACCTACGGCATGACCGAGACCGGGAGTGGTGTGGTGTACGACGGCGTGCCCCTCGACAACGTCGAGGTGCGCGTGCCGCCGAGCGGCGAGATCCTCGTGCGCGGCCCGATGCTGCTGCGCACCTATCGAGACGGTACCGATCCCAAAGATGACGACGGCTGGTTCCCCACGGGCGACCTCGGCGAGCTCGACACGGAGACGGACCGCCTTCGCGTCTTCGGCCGCGCCGGTGAGCTCATCATCACCGGCGGCGAGAACGTGTGGCCCGAGGCAGTCGAGGCGATCCTCTCCGGTCAACCCGGCGTCGGCGACGTGGCCGTCGTGGGCCGCGACGACGCGGAGTGGGGTCAGCGAGTCGTGGCCATCGTCGTCCCCAGCGACGCATCACGCCCACCGGCGCTCGACGGCTTGCGCAGCGCCGTCAAGGAGCGCATCGGTGCCTGGGCCGCGCCCCGCGACATCGAACTCGTCGAGGTCATTCCCCGGACGGCACTCGGCAAGGTGCGTCGCCGCGATCTCTAGGCCTCACAGCGGGCGTGCGGCGTGGTCATCAGTCGCGCAGAGCACCGATCAGACAGGCACCAGAGCCGAGCACCACACCTTGCCGTCGGAGCCGATGAGCGCAAGCTCGCGAATCCGGCGCGCATCAACCGGCAGCACGCTGCCCCACGAGCCGGAGCCCGACACCTCCGTTGTCGCGCCGTCCACCAGCGTGACCCGCAACCGGTACTCGTTCGCCGTGTCGGTCCAGCCCGGCACGGCGACGAACACCCACGTCGGATCGTCGCCGTGAATGTAAGAATCGCCCACGACCCGGCCCGACGGGGCGGTCATGGCGACCTCGCGCACCGACGCCGGCGACGCGTTCGTGGCGCGCCCGGCCGCGAACGCGACGACCGCAAGTACCGCGGCGGCCGCGGCCGCCAGCGCTGCGGGCCATCGCCTCCTCGGGCGC
>JBEEFX010000312.1:0-5232 GCA_041166365.1 Acidimicrobiaceae bacterium | reverse complement strand
GATGTCGATGCCACGCGCCCGCGGCAACGGATACAACGCTCGTAGCGCGCCCAGTCCCCCATCGGTCGTGGCCGAACCGCCGACGCCGACGAGAATTCGGCGGGCGCCGGCATCGATGGCCGCCGAGATGAGCTCACCGGTGCCGTAGGTCGATGCGGCAATCGGATCGTTGCCGCGCGCGCCGCCGACCAGCTCGAGCCCTGAGGCCGTCGCCATCTCGATCACTGCTCGGCGTTCCCGCAACTGCCAGCCGGCCTTGACGGAGTCGCCGAGCGGACCGGTGACCAGCGCGAAGCGGTTGGCCCCTCCGAGCACCTCGAGCGTGCCCTCGCCTCCGTCGGCCAGCGGGACCTCGTCGCACGCCCAACCACAGGCCTTCGCGGCCCGTGCAATCGCGGATGCCACATCAGCGGCGCGCGCGGTCCCACGGAACTTGTCGGGGGCAGCGACCACTCGCATCACCGTTAGTTTGGCCCCGTGCACCCCGAACGGCCGGTCGTGATCGTGTCGAACCGAGGCCCGGTCTCGTTCCAGCACGACAACGGACGGCTGGTGGCCCGGCGCGGCGCCGGCGGGCTCGTCACCGGACTGGCCCCGATCGTCGCCGGCACGGATGCGATCTGGCTGGCTGCCGCACTGTCCGATGCCGACCGCGAGGCCGCCGCGCAGGGCGTCGCCGACGCGGATGGCCTGCGCGTGCGGATGGTCGACTTCGACGCCGGCGCTCATCGCATGGCGTACGACGTCGTGTGCAACGCGACCTTGTGGTTCTGCCTGCACGGACTGTTCGATCTCGCGCGGCGTCCGCGCATCGATCATCGCTGGCGTGAAGCGTGGGAGGCGTACCGCTCGATGAACGAGGCGTTCGCCGACGCGGCCGCGGAGATCGCTCCCGACGGCGCGGCAGTGCTCGTGCAGGACTACCACCTTGCACTCATGGGACCGCGCCTCCGTGCCCTGCGACCGGATCTTCGGACGGTGCACTTCTCCCACACGCCATGGTGTGACCCAGACGGGCTCCGTCCGTTGCCGGACGACGTTGCCGCCCAGTTCGTCGGCGGCATCGCCGGGCACCACGCCAGCACGTTCCACACACGCCGCTGGGCGTCCGCGTTCGAGACGTCGTGCCGCGCCGTACTCGGTACAGAAGCGAAGCCTTCCGTCGGCGTCACCCCGCTGGCCCCGGACCCCGACGACCTCGCAGCCGCCGGCGCGTCAGCGGAATGTGCCGCCGCGAGCCAAGAGCTGCGCGACGCCGTCGGCGATCGCAAGTTGCTCGTGCGGGTCGATCGCATCGAGCTCTCGAAGAACGTGCTGCGCGGGTTCCACGCGTTCGACGACCTGCTCGAGCGGTATCCCGAGTGGCGTCAGCGCGTCGTGTTCGCCGCCTTCCTGTATCCGTCACGGGAGGGGCTCGCGGAGTACCTCGCGTACCGCCAGGAAGCCGAAGGTCTCGTCGCGCGGCTGAACGACAAGTGGGCCACCGCCGACTGGACGCCGATCCACATGAAGACCAGCGACGACTATCCCCGATCGATGGCCGCGCTCCAACTGGCTGACGTCGTGCTCGTCAACCCGATCCGCGACGGGCTCAACCTGGTGGCGATGGAAGGCGTGCTCGCCAGCCGTCACGCCAGCGCGCTGGTGTTGTCGACAGAGGCGGGTGCATGGGAGCAGCTGGGTGATGCGGGCGCGATCGGCATCAACCCGTTCGACGTCGGCGCCACCGCCGAGGCGCTGCACGCCGCGTTGAGCATGACGGGCGACGAGCGCGAAAAGCGTCACGCCGCGTTGCGCGCGGTCGTTGCGGCGCGGACGCCAGCCGATTGGCTGCGTGAGCAGTTGGCGGCCGCGGGTTAGAGCAGTTCCTGCAACAGGTCGCGCGCGCCTTCGGGGCCGTCGACCACTACATCGGCCGCCGCCAGCAATTCCTCCGGCGCCTCGTCGCTCCGTACCGCGATGCGAACCGTCGCGACACCCTCGCCGGCCAACCGTTCGAGCTCAGCGAACGCCGGCAGGTCGCCGACGTCATCGCCGAGGAAGCACACCGAGGCGAGACCGTCGGCCAAGTCGCGCACCGCCGTGCCCTTGTCGGCGGCGATCGGCGGGTGCAGCTCGACCGACATGCGGGCCGGTCGGATCGACAGCCCGGAGCGGGCGGCCTGTCGTTGGGCGAGCTCGCGCACGTCGGCTTCGAGCTCGGGGTGCCCGCGATAGTGCAAGGTCAGCGACAAGCCTTTGCTCTCGACGCGCATGTCGGTCGGCCCGGTGGCGCGCGCGACCGTGGCGACGTCGTCGATCACCTCTCGCCACATGCCGCCGGAGGGGTGGTCCTGGCGTACGCCGTCACGAACGACCTCGAGGCCGTAGAGCCCGGACAACAGCAATGACGGCGGGAGGAACTGCTGCAGGAACGTGACCGGCCGGCCGGACAGCACGGCCACGACCGCGTACTGCTGGGCGAGATCGTCGAGCAGTGCCGGTATGCCGTCGAGCGGACGGGCCGCCTCGGGCTCGTCGACGATGGGCGACAAGGTGCCGTCGAAGTCGGTGAGGATCCCCGCGTGCGCCCGGTCGGCGTGAATCAGCTCGAGCACCTCACCCACGGCTGCACGACGCGCCACGACCGCGACGGTACCTCGCAGTGCCGCTACCTTCGCCGCATGCGCAGGACGATCGTGCTGCTCGCCGCGGTGGTGGCGCTCGTGACGACCGGCTGCCGCGATGATCACGTCACGATCGCGTACCAGCCTCGGCCCGGCGCGACCTTCGCCTACGCGATCCACGTCGTGTCGTCGACGACCAGCGCATATCCCGACAGGCCGATCTCGCAACCGCCGGTGGTACCGGCGGACATCACCGCTCGGCACCGCGTGATCGACGCGCAGGACGGCACGGCGCGCGTCGAAGTGCAGCTTGCGAGAGAGGGCCTCGGACAACGCACCTTCGTCATGCGGTTCGACCGCGCCGCACAACTCACCGCGGTGGAGAGCGTCGAAGGCATCCCCGCGGAAGCGCTCGGCTCGCTCGGTTTGTCGGAGATCTTCCCCGCGGCCGCCGGCGCTCCACCCGATCGTCCCCTCCGGCCCGGGGACCATTGGGTGATCGACGACCAAGTGCAGCTCGCCGGGATGGACGCGCCCGCGCGACTCACCGGCCGAGGGCATCTCGTGCAGCTCGGCGTGATCGACGGCCACAAGACGGCCACGGTGTCATCGACGACGACGTTGCCCCTGACTTCCACCAGCACGACGTCGGACGGCGTGCAGACGCTCGTCGGTACGCAGACGACGACGATCACCGTGGTCTACGACCTCGCTGACGGATCGGTGCGGCACTCGACCGCCGAGACGGCCGGGCACTTCGACGTGCTGCTCGCTCCGCCGTCAGGCCGGCCGGGCACGCCCATCAAGGGCACGCTCGAGGTCGAGCTGCGGTCCGAGATCCGACGTACGTAGTCGCCGGCCGCTCAAGGAGACGCAGCCGAGCGGTCAGTTCGCGGCTGCGGTGGTGGGCGTCGTCGCCGTGCCCGCTCCGGCACCACCGGCGACGGGCGCGTCGGTACCGATGATGACCACGATGTTGGCGCCCTGCGCGTCGGCGACCGTCGGCGGGAGTGGATTCGGCAGCGGTTGCGCCGCGCTGGCCGGGAGACCCAGCTTGGCCGCGATGGTGCCGGCGTCCGCGTCGTATCCCGGGACGAAGTACACGATCGACGCGGTGATGGTGCCACCGGCGGCGTTGCCCGGCTCGAGCACCGTGTAATTCGCGGCCGCGAGTTGGTCCTTCGCCGCCTTCGCGACGCCGGACTTCCCGGAGCCGTTCAGCACGAGCACCTTCACCTGCGCGGGGTCGTGCGCTTGCACGACGGGCGTGGTCGTCGCGCCCGCCACAGTGGTCTTCGTGGTCGTCGGCGACGGGCTGGATCCCGAGGCCGTGTGATCGTCGCGGAAGCCGTTGGCGAGCAGCCCGGCACCGAGGATGACCGCCGCGGCGATCAGCAACGCTCCGCGCATCGCCGGTGAACCCGCCGGCGTCGGCGCTCTTCGGCTCACTGGCGCGGCTCGATCATCGAACGGCCTTCGAACCGCGCGCGGCGGCGGCGGTCGCGAACCCGGCGCAGGCGCCGCACGACGAGGGGGTCGTACTCCAGAGCCTCGGGAGCGTCGAGCAGCTCGTTGAGGATCCCGTAGTACCGAGTTGTCGACAGATCGAACCGCTCCCTGATCGCGAGCTCCTTGCGCCCGGGCTCACTCCACCAGCTGCGCTCGAAATCAAGGATCGCCCGATCGCGCGCGGTAAGCACCATTGGCGTACACGCTGCCCTGCCTAGCCACCGGAAGCAAGGACCCTCGGCCCGGTACGATCCGAAATCCCTTCACCGGGACACAGAGAGGTGTACGTACGAAGGGGATTTCGCCCGAGTAGCTCAGTCGGCCAGAGCAGGCGCCTTGTAAGCGTCAGGTCGTCGGTTCGATTCCGACCTCGGGCTCTGCATTCGCACCGCCTTCACACGCCGACGTTGTTTGATCGGCCTCGCTGCGCTCGGCCGTGCTCAAACCAGACGTCGCACAACGAGTGCTCACTCCGAGCCCGACGCCGGCTCCGTCGCCGTCTCGGGCCTGTGCTTCTTGGCAGAGCTTCGCCTACGGCTTCGCTCTGCGAGTTCGCACCGCCTTCACACGCCGACGTTGTTTGATCGGCGAGGGGACCTCAGCCGATGGTGAGGAGCTCGTCGGCCTCGTGGGCCGCTTCGAGCTGGAGGTGCTGGTCGAGCTTGCGCTTGATCCGCTGCAACGCGTTGTCGATCGACTTCACGTGGCGGCCCAGCTGCTCGCCGATCTCCTGGTACGACTTGCCTTCGACGTAGAGCTTGAGCACATCGACTTCGAGGCCGGAGAGCATCTCCGACATCGACGTGCGCATCGACTGCATGCGCTCGCTCGACACCACGTTGTCGGCCGGGTCGCCGTCGTGATGCGAGTGCAGCAGCTCCTCGACGGAGCGCTCGCCCGGATCGTCGCCGCCCCGCACGCCGGAGATCGAGACGTACTGGTTCAGCGGCTGGTGCTTCTGGCGGGTCGCCGTCGTGATCGCCGTGATGATCTGGCGGGTGATGCACAGCTCGGCAAAGGCACGGAAGCTGGCCTGGTGCTCCGGGCGGAAGTCGCGGGCGGCCTTGTACAGCCCGATGAGCGCTTCCTGCTCGATGTCGTCGGCGTCGCCGCCGAC
>JBEEFX010000311.1:0-6527 GCA_041166365.1 Acidimicrobiaceae bacterium | reverse complement strand
CTCGTTGAACGCCACCGAGGTCACCGACGGAGCCGCCGGCAGTGCGGTGGACACCACTGAGGGCAGCGTCTCGGTGTGCGAGATCGCCAGAGGCGCCTCGATCGCACTGAGCTGCGCGAAACCGATGGACTCGGTGTCGCGCTCGTGCCCGGCGTGGGCCGACCAGTCCGCCAGCCGTTCGCGCCAGCGTTTCAACGCGGCGGACAGATCACCGGGATGCTCACGCGATGCGTCGGAGGCCGTGTCCGCGCTCGGCAGCTGAAACGACAACAGGTCGTTCGTGCGCAGCACCGCGGTCCAGCGAAGGCCTTGTGCCGTGGAGGCGACGAGCTCCGCCGCGACGTGCATCTCTTCAGAGCACGCCGCCACGGTGGCCATGGCGTCGACGGGATCGGGAAAATCGCGGATCGCGCTGGGCGTCAGATCACCGATCTGGTAGCACGCCACCGTCCAGATGACGTCGGTGGCGGCAGGATCGGGGGTGAGGAGCCGGCGCAGATCGTCGGTGGCTTCCGCCAGCGCCAGCCCGACCAGCAAGGAGGCCGCCTCGGTTGCCGCCGCCCGGTGCACATCGGTATCTGGGTCCTCGTCGCTCAAACGAACGGCCGCCAGCCGGAAGGGCCGCGCCGCGCGCGGATCCGCCTCGACCCCGATCCGCTGCGCCGAGGCCTGCAGTTCTTTCTGGTTCACTCCGACCCTCCCACCCCACGATGTACTGCCCGCCGAACAGCGCAATGGTACGACCGTTCCGGCCGCGGCATAGCCCGAAGAACGAAATGCCCGATTTACCCAAGTAACGGCAAATAATGCCGGGACAATGACGAAGAATCTCCTGACCCGGTCGAAGAAGCCTGGTTGACTGGCTGGGTGACCAGGAGAGCGGGGCCGCGGTCGCCAACCCGAGTCGTGAACGCCCCCACATCGCGCGCCGTCTCGTGGAGCACGCTCCCCGATGCGCTGTTGGAGCGAGAGGCGCGCGTCGCACAGGCGAGTGGCGCGGCCGCCGATCCGCTGGCAGGCCTCGTGCTGCGCGACGACGCGATCGACAAGCTCCTCGGCGCGAGCCGGAACGGTGCGTCGAGCGAGGCGATGTACGCCGCGTTCGCTCCACTGGTCGATGACGCGCGCACCGCGTTCCTCGAAGCGCTGGATGGCGACTCGACCTTCGCCGAGATCGTGCGCAACGCGAAGTTGTCGCTCGACGAAGCCGAAGTGTTCGCGTTGTGTTGCGCGGTGGAAGTCGAGCCTCGCCGGCAGCGTCTCGTCGGCTTCGTGCAGGACGACATCACGCAACGGCGGCCGACATTGCATCTGTTGTCGCGGCTGTTCGGTGCGGATCATGCCGGTCCGATGACGGTGGCCCTCGACGGGCGGCTTCGCCGAGCCGCGCTCGTCGACGTCGCGGAAGATCGGCCGTGGGCGGATCGCGGCGTCGCGGTCCCGGAGTCCGTGATCTGGACGCTGCTCGGCGACAGCTCGTTCGACGCCGCGCTGCCGTTGAATGCCGACGTACTCACCGCACCGGCTGACGCCGCCGGCACGCATCGGCTGGTCTTCGCGGTCGGTGACGACGTCGTCCGCCGCCTCCAAGCGGCGGTCACCACGGCCATCGGCCAGACTTTTCTCGCGGTCGACACACCCACCAGCGACGACGCGTGGCGTGCGGTGATCCGCGAGGCAACCATGGCCGGCATCGGTGTCGTGCTGCGCGTGAACGACGAGCTCCCGCCGGAGGCTCGCCATTGGATCGAGCGCGCGGATCACCTCGTGTGGGCGGTGGCGTCGTCGGTCGAGCTGCCGTTGGATCAGCTGCCGCGCCGACCCTGGATCGAAGTTCGGGCCGATGCGGCGCGGGTCTCACCACGCGAGTGGGCCGCCGTGTTCGGCGACATCGATCAGGACGGCCGTCAACTCACGGCGCATCAACTCCGGCTGGCGGCGATCGCGCAAGAAGGCCTCGGCGAGCCGCAAGCGGCCATTCGCCGGCTGGCCAGCGGACCGTTGGAGAAACTCGCGCGCCGTGTACGACCCCGCGTCGGCTGGGCCGACATCGTGTTGCCGCCCCGCCAGCTCTCCCAGCTCCAAGAGCTGAGCCTGCGCTATCGCAACCGCGAGGTCGTCCACGGCCAGTGGGGTCTGGCGGAGTTCCCGTCGCCCGGACTCGTCGCAATGTTCTCCGGTGTGTCGGGCACTGGCAAGACCACCGCAGCCGAGATCATCGCCGGCGACCTCGGACTCGACATGTTCAAGATCGACTTGTCGACCGTCGTCTCGAAGTACATCGGCGAGACGGAGAAGAACCTCGAATCGATCTTCCAAGCTGCCGCCGCCGGCAACCTCGTGTTGCTCTTCGACGAAGCCGACGCGTTGTTCGGTAAGCGGTCCGAGGTGAGCGACGCGCGCGACCGCTACGCCAACGTCGAAGTCGCCTACCTCTTGCAACGGCTCGAGACGTTCGAAGGACTCGTCGTCATGACGACGAACCTCCAGAACAACATCGACCAAGCGTTCCTCCGCCGCGTGCACGTCACCGTCGACTTCCCACTTCCGGAGCCGGCGGATCGCAAGAAGATCTGGGAACGCTGCCTGGCAGGCGCGCCCACCGCCGATGTCGACTTCGAATTCCTGTCGAGGAAGTTCGAGCTCGCCGGTGGCTCGATTCGCAACGCCGCCCTCACGGGCGCATTCCTGGCCGCCTCGACCGACAACAAGGTCACGATGGAAGCGCTCGTGCTCGGGCTCAAGCGTGAGCTCCAGAAGCTCGGCCGGCTCACCACCGAAGCCGACTTCGGCAAGTACTACGACCTCGTCAAAGACGGCACCTAGGTCTTCGGGCGGAAAGGAAACCTTTCCCCCCGAGTCAAACGAGTCGACCTCCGGTCGACACTGAACGCGCTGTCGCAGGTCGACCGGGCAAGTGCAGGCGAGGCGCGTTGCCCCTCCAGCTCCCCCGCTAGTCCCTCGGGCGGGGGCGGAGTTGCAGCACGGCCTTCGGATCTTGGCCGTCTTGCGTCGCGATCTTGTCGATGGCCGGCAGGTAGTCGTCGAACGCGCCGACGTTGGCACCGACCAATCGCTCGAGCAGCGCGTCGGTGAAACGGTCGCCGGTGACGTCGATGCTCGTCCGGAAGCTGACGTTGCCGCGATCCAGATCCAGCTCGAATGCCCCGACGGCGACGTCCGGATTGATGCGCGTGATCAACTCCATCATCGCCGGGCGTCGCTCCTCGGGAACGCCCTCCGCATAGCTCGACCACACCAGGACGATCCCGTCGTCCTCGCGGGCCTCGATCCACACGGTCCAGTCGCCGTTCGCGCCGCTACCGACGGCCTTGACGATCGTCTGGTCCTCGACGCGTTCGAACGGCAGCTCGCGCTCGTTGAAGAAGCTCTCGACCACGTCGATCAACGCCATTCCACCTCCTCCGACGAGCGGGCTGTCGGCCCATGCTGTCCGAAAACCGGTGCGCAGCGACGCCTTCTTGTTCGCGAACTCCTTCGGCAAGGCCAGCTCCTGGTGCACGTCCAGCGCGTACCAGTTGTCGCTGTCGAGGATCTCGTCGTCCGGGTCGTCGGCGAGCTGACGCTCGATGTCCGCGCCATCGATCGAGTAGGCCACGCCTCGCTCGAGCCCGAGCTGGACGTCGACCGGCTGCGTCAGGTCGGCGTCGTTGGCCCAACTGGTTCCCATGCTGGCCGGGTCGAGGTGGAACAGCTGCTCGTCGACCACCCGTCGCCACGAGTCCGGGCTGAGCCGAACGATGAGACGAACCGCACCAGGGGTGCCCGCCGCCGAACCGACGACCTCGACCGGGAGCGGCTTCGTGGGGGTGACGAGATCGAGCTGGTTCAACTGGCTCAGCTGACCGTCCACACGCCGGCCTTGTACCCGAGCTTCAGCACGCGCTTCGAACGGGAGAGCTTGATCGACACGGCCTTCGGAATGTCGAGGCTGAGCTCACTCGCTCGCTTGATCTCGAACGAGCCGCCGCCCTCGATGCCGTCGAGCGTGAGGACGAGCTCGATCTTGTTCGACGAATCGCTCTCGGCCCCGATCTGCTCGAGCAGGCTGGGATCGTTCCCGGCATCGGTGCCCTTCAGCGTGTCGACTCCGGCCTTCACGTTCGAGACGCCCTGCGCGACCTGGCCGACGGACCCCTTCTTCGGCGTTTCGCCCGCTTCCGCTTCGGCCTTCGGGACGGCCTTCTCGCGAATCCACTTCGTCACCATCTTGGCGAGCTGATCGATGACCTTCGTCAGACCCGGCCCGACGAGGTCGGCCAACGGGATCTCACACTCGAACGACACCTCGAGCTCGTTGCCGGTGAGTGAGATGACCGGCGTCTGGCCCTCGCTCTCCCGCGCGCCGTCGCTCTGCCATTCGAGCGCCAGCGCGACGCCACCGCCGAGCGTGATGCCGCCGGGCACCTTGCCCTCCAGCTTCGAGCTGATGCTCAACGTGTGCGAATCGCGGCTGACCTTCTTCTGCGCGCCACGAGTGCCGCCGCTCACCGCCCGCGCGCCCTTCGCGATCACCGAGCTCGACGCGAGGTTCTTCTTGCCCGCGCCACCCTTGCGGTTCTTGAGTGACTCCCAGTCGATGCGTCGACCTTCGGTGTACGCGACGCTCACCTCGGCGGAGATCACCCCGGCGTCGAGCTCGGCTGTCACGCCGACGAGCCCGCCGCTCTCGACGTACACCGACTGCCGCTTGTCAGCGACGTCCTTGACGTCCTGCTCGTAGAGCACGGTGTTGAACGGGGGTGTGCCGTCCTTCGTCGCGGGACCTTGCACGCCCAGCAGGTACTTCGCATCGGTCGGGTCGGGATCGGGGATGTCGAAGAGCTTCCGCTCCAGGTCGAGTGACCATTGTTCGGCCTTGCCGAACCCGTACTTGCCGGTGTCGCCGCCCCACATGTAGTTGGCGACCTCGTTCGGACAGGCTTTCGACTCCCGGAACCGTCGGTACAGCGCGTAGGAGAACAGATCCATGCAGTCGGCGCCGTTCTCGGCCGACGCTTCGATGTAGCCCCCGACCTCGCCCTTGATCTTGGCGAATGCGATGTTGACGCCGCCGGTGATGGCCAGCTCGGCCCGCATCCTCACGCCGTCGTCGCGCTCCACCTCCGCCTTGAAGCGACCACCGAGGAAGCCGACACCCGAGGGCTCGATCGGGAACTCGATCTCGATCTCGAGCTCCGTCGAGTCACCTTCGTCGGGGACCGCCTTCTCGATCAGCGAGCCGATCTTCTCGAGGAAGGACTTGGCGTCACCGGTGTACTTGCGCTCGAGGACGAGGAATCCCGGAGCCTTCTCCGTGATGTCCGTCGTGATGTCGCCCGCAGTGCCGTCGGTCTTCGTCTTGCGACGCTGTTGCCCCTGGAAGGTCGCGATCTCCTCGTTCAGGTAGGTCCTGAAGTCCTTCATGCCCTTCATGCGCTTCTTGCGCTTGGGAGCTTCGATCGTGTCGACCCCACCCAGGTCGTTGTCGACGTCGACGGTGTGGTCGCCGATCCACCAATCGACCGACTGCTTCATCTGCAACAGCATGTTGAGCGCCTTCGGCAGATCGTCCACGGTGACGACGCCGTGCGCCTCGTAGGCCGCGATGTAGTCGGCGATCATCACTTCGAGACGTTCCTGGACGTCGCTCTTCGCCGTGAGCGCGCCTTCACTCGTCGCTTTGGCGAAGGCCGCCTTCGTCCACATCTTGCGCTGGACCGTGCGCCGGCTGACGGCGCCGCCCTGCTGCACGACGTGCGCGAGCTCGTGGGCCAGGAGCTGCTGTCCGGAGTCGGTCTGGGGCCGGTAGCTCCCGCCGCTGAAGAAGATGTCGCGTCCGGTCGTGAACGCTTGCGCCTGCAGGACGCGATTGAGGTGATCGGATTGACCGCCCTCGTGGATGCGGACCGATCCGAAGTCGTGCCCGAAACCCGCTTCCATTCGGCTGCGGATGTCACCGGACAGCGGACGACCGCTCGGTCGCGCCCGCTCGATGTCAGAACTCGTCTGCGAGTCGACCTCGGCACCGCCCAGTGGGTCGTCGCCACCGCGGCTCGATCTGCGCACGGTGGGCGGCGCGTCGTCGCCGTCACCTTCGCCGTCGCCGTCGCCCGTCATCGGTCGGCGCAGGCGCTCCAACACCTCGTCGGCGATGGCGTCGGCCTCGGCCTCGGCGGGATCGGCCACGTGTCCGACGACGAGCTTCGTCTTCACATACGCCGCGGTTGCGGCGTTCCCCGCGGTCTGCTTCAACTGCAACAAGGCGTTCGACATCCGACCCGGCGCCTTGGTTCTCGCGTTGGCCGGCGCCTTGTCCGCTGTTTCCGTGCGCTGCTCGTGGTCGTGCTGCGCGTTGTCCGCCATCACATGCGACGGTACCGGAGATGGCTCGCGTGAGCCATGCTTCGGATGACGCTTGTGGGCATGGCCTGATCGGGTGGTCATGACATCATCAGTGCACGTCCCTGCGGCGTTCGTGACGAGGTCACGTGCCTTCGGTGGAGAGCGCGACGCCGGCGACGACC
>JBEEFX010000310.1:0-13600 GCA_041166365.1 Acidimicrobiaceae bacterium | reverse complement strand
GTCACACCCGTTGCCGCCGCGGTGGCCACCCCGGCGGCGGCCGCCGCTCCTCCGCCGCCGCCCCCGCCGCCGAAGCCCGACCCGCCGTACGTCCAGGCCTACAAGAACCGCAAGAAGATCCCGGTGTGGGCCATGCCGGCGCTGGCGCTGCTCCCACTGTGGGCGTTCATCTATGCCAACACCTTGGAGAAGCCGGCCGCCGAGCAGACCGGTCCGTTGGCGGCGGGAGCGAAGATCTACCAGCAGTGCGCAAGCTGCCACGGCAGCAGCGGCGAAGGCGGCGTCGGCCCCACGTTCCAGAACGGGGTGCTCGCCAGCGACTGGCCGAAGTTCCAGGACCAGATCCGTTGGGTGGCGCTCGGTTCGAACGGATGGCCCGGCGACACGTACGGCGCCAACAACAAGCCGAAGAAGGGCGGGATGCCGGCGTGGGCGAGCCAGCTCACGCCGCTGCAGATCGCCGAAGTCGTGCGGTACGAGCGTGAGGTCCTGAGCGGCCTACCTCCTGATCCCGATCTGGTGGCCATCACCGAGGGCACCAAGCCGCCGCTCGACAAGGACGGCAATCCCACCGCAGCCGGGGCGTAGTGCACGACACCACCGAGGTGTTGGTGGTGGGGGGCGGGCCAGCCGGAGCAGCCACCGGGTACTGGCTCGCGCGGGCCGGGCATGCCGTCACCGTGCTCGAGCGCAAGTCCTACCCGCGTGAAAAGACCTGCGGCGACGGCCTCACCCCCCGAGCGGTGCACCAACTGGACGAGATGGGGCTCGGCGAGGGGCTGAAGCAATTCCATCGCTACGACGGTTTGCGAGCGGTCGCTCACGGCATCACCCTCGAGCTGCAGTGGCCGGAGCATCCGATCTATCCGAGCTACGGCTACGTCGTGCGGCGTCGCGATCTCGACGAGATGGTCGCTGAGCACGCGGTCGCCGCGGGTGCGACGATCCGCCAAGGATGCGAAGCGATCGCTCCGGTGATCGACGACGGGCTCGTGCGCGGCGCGGTCGTGAAGAACAAGGCAACCGGCGAGACCGAAGAGGTTCGGGCGCGCTACCTCGTGGTCGCTGACGGGGCGAACTCGCGATTCGGGCGCGCACTCGGCGCGTCGCGCAATCGGGCCTTCCCCCAAGGAATGGCGATCCGCGGCTACTACGAGAGCCCGCTGCACGCAGAGCCCTGGATCGAATCCGCGCTCGACGTGCGCGACCGGAACGGCAACTCGTTGCCGGGATACGGATGGATCTTCCCGGTCGGCGACGGCACGATCAACGTCGGCGTCGGATTGCTGTCGACGTTCCGCGATTGGAAGAGCGTCAACACGTCGCACTTGATGACCGAGTTCGCCGCGACCGCTCCGGCGTACTGGGGCATCACACCGGAGGGCTCGACGGGTCCGCCGACCGGCGGTCGCCTGCCGATGGGCGGCTCGGTGACGCCCAAGGTCGGACCGACATGGGTACTCGTCGGCGACGCCGCCGGCACGATCAATCCGTTCAACGGCGAAGGGATCGACTACGCGTACGAGACCGGACGGATGGCGGCGGACTTGCTGCACGAAGCGTTGACGACCGGCGACGGCATGGCGTTGCAGCGGTACCCGCGGTTGCTCGAGGAGGAGTACGGCCTGTACTTCAAGGTGGCGCGACTGTTCGCCAAGGTCATCGGCAACCCGGCGCTGCTCGGCCAGCTCACCAGAGTCGGGATGCAGTCCCGCTCGCTGATGGAGTGGGTGTTGCGCATCATGGCCAACCTGCTCCGCGAGGACGAGCTCGGCCCTGCGGAGGCGGCGTACCGAGCCGTCGCCGCGATCGTCCGAGTCGTCCCCGAACCCGGCGCCGCCTAACCACTGACGAAATCCCACTCAGGCGTCTACAGATCTGTAGACGCCTGAGTGGGATTTGGCCTAGCTCGTTGATTCGAGGGGTTCGCCGTCGCTGGGCTCTGGGACGTCGGGTGCGGCGACGGTGAGCTCGTCCACGGAGGTCGTCTTGCGGACGCGCAGGGTGATCCAGATTCCCGCGAGGAACACGAGGATCATGAGGTACTGCGCGCCGGTGAGGCCCGGCCACACCGTCTTGTCGTTCACGCGCAGGAAGTCGGACAGGAAACGCGCGCAGCCGTAGTACAGGCAGAAGATGCCCATCGCGGTGCCCGGGGCGGGCCGGCGCCGGACGACCAGCGTGAGGATCGCGAACAGCACGAGCAAGTACCCGAGCTCGTAGATCGCAGTGTTGTGGAACGCCTGGCCGATCAGCGCAGGCTCGCGCGTGCTGCCGCCGCGGAACTCCACGGCGAGCGGAAAGTTCGACTGCCAGCCGAAGTGCTCGCCGACCGACGTGCAGCCGACCCGGCCGAAGGCGAGGCCCAACGTGAGCCCGTACGCGTAGCCGTCGAGGTTCGACCACCGCACGGATCGTGTCCATTTGCGGAACGTCGGAAAGCCCAGCAGGACCGCGGCGATGAACCCGCCGGAGAACTGGAGGCCGCCCTTCCACACCGCGATGACGTCGAGCAGTGAGTGGATCTGGTTGGTGTGCGACAGATCCCACGTGATCCGGGCGCCGATGACGCCCCCCACGACGAGACGGGTGGCGAGCCGGTACGTCTCGTCGCGCACCACGCCGGTGTGCTCTTCGATGTAACGGGCGGCGACCCATGCGCCGAGGAGCACCCCGAGACCCACCATCACGCCGAACGTGCGCAACTCGAGCGGACCGAGCGCGATCTTCGGGAACGTCTTGTACGGAATGGTCGCGAGCAAGGCGACCAATCTAAGAGACCACGCAGGCCGAAAGAACTCGGCGGGCGAAACTACGAAGTCGGGTGTTCCCCCGGGGCCAGCGGCTCGCGCCAACCACCCACGTCAGCGGCCAAGCGGTCGGCGTCGGACGGGCCCCACGTTCCCTTGTAGTAGAGGTTCGTCGGCGGCGGGTTCGACACCACGGGATCGACGATGCGCCATTGCTCCTCGAGCGCGTCGGCCCGACCGAAGCGCCGCGGGTCGCCTTCCATCGCGTCTTCGAGCAGCCGTTGATACGCCTCGGCGCGGCGGCCGAACACCTTGTCGTACGACACCTCGAGGTTGACGGGCCGCGTGGCGAGCTCGTCGCCGGGAGCCTTCGCTTGGAGGTGCAGCATGATCCCGTCGTCGGAGCCCAGGCGGAACCGCAGGTAATTGGGCTCGGGGTGGCGATTGCCCGCGTTCGAGAACAGCAACCGCGGCGGCGCCTTGAACTCGACGATGGCTTCCGTCGCCGTGACCGGCATGGCCTTGCCCGCTCGAATGAGCCAGGGCACGCCGGCCCAACGCCACGACTCGATTTCGAAGCGCGCGGCGACGAAGGTCTCGGTGTCGGAGCTCGGGTCGACACCCTCCTCGTCGCGATAGCCGCGGTACTGCCCGCGGCTGATCGACGCGGGGCTGAACGAATCGACTTGGCGGAACAGCTTCACCTTCTCGTCGTGCAACGCCGCCGCCGAAGCCGCCGCCGGCGGTTCCATCGCCAGCAGAGCGACGATCTCGAGCAGGTGGTTCTGGACGACGTCACGCGTCGCCCCGACCTTGTCGTAGAAAGCGCCACGGCCCTGCACGTCGAACTGCTCGGCCATCGTGATCTGGACCTGCGCGATGAAATTGCGGTTCCAGATCGGCTCGAGCATCGAGTTGGCGAACCGGAACACCAGCAGGTTCTCGACCGGCTCCTTGCCGAGGAAGTGGTCGATGCGGAACACCGACTCCTCGGGGAACGCCTCGTGCAGCACCGTGTTGAGCTCGCGCGCGCTGCGAAGGTCGCGGCCGAAAGGCTTCTCGACGACGACACGGGCGCCCTTGTTCAGTCCTACGCGCGCGAGGCCTTGCACCACGTCCTCGAACAACGTCGGCGGGATCGCCAAATAGAACAACGGATGCTCGCGACCTTGCAGCGTCAGCGAGAGGTTGTCGTAGGTTCCCGGTTCCGTGTAATTGCCGCTCACGTAGCTGAGCCGGCTCACGAGCGACTTGAACACTTCCTCGTCGATGGGGGCGTCGCCCAGCGCGGCAATGATCGACTCGCGGGCTCGCTTCCGCAGGTCGTCGTCGGTCCAAGGCGACGAAGCGACGCCGACGATCGGCACATCCGTCGGCAGAGAGCGCTCTCGCACCATGTGGTACACCGCCGGGAACAGCTTCTTCTTCGCCAGGTCGCCCGTGATCCCGAACAGGACCAGCGCGTCGCAATGCGGACTTCCGTCGGGCGCAGTGGCATCCACGGGGAGTTGGTCTACCCCATCACGGCGACAGCATGCTCGACGGCCACGAGGATCTTCTCGACGACTTCTCCGGTGTGTGCGAGACCCGGGAACATCACCTCGTAGGCACCAGGCGCGATCGCGACGCCTTCGTCGAGCAGCGCGTGAAACAGCCGCGCGTACATCGACTCATCCGTTCTGCGGGCGGCCGCGTAGTCGAGCGGCCGCCCGATGGTGCCGAAGCTCTCCGAAGGCCCGAGAAAGAGCCCGACGAGCGAACCTTCGACAGGGATGTGGGCGTTGACGCCGCCCCCGCGGGTGAACGCCTTGGCGATCCCGAGACCCAACTCGCGCGCCGTGCTCTCGAGCTGCGCGTACGCGGGATCGTCGAGCAGCGCGAGCGCGGCAAGGCCGGCGGCGGTGGCGAGTGGATTCCCCGACAACGTGCCCGCTTGGTACACCGGCCCGAGAGGGGCGACGCACGACATCACCTCTCGACGACCCCCGTAGGCGCCGATCGGCAGCCCGCCGCCGATGACCTTGCCGAACGTGGTCAGATCGGGCTGCACCCCGAACAGCTGCTGCGCACCGCCGCGCGCGACGCGAAAACCCGTGATCACCTCGTCGAAGACGAGCAACGCGCCGACCCGATCGCACTCCGCTCGCAGCCCTTCGAGGAAGCCGGGCGCGGGGCCGATGAGGCCCATGTTGGCGGCGATCGGCTCGACGATGACGCACGCCGTGTTCGCGTCGAGCTCGGGCACGACGTTGTACGGCACGATGCGCGTGTCGCGCACCGCGCCATCGGTGACGCCCGCCGATCCCGGTAGGCCCAGTGCGGCGATACCGCTACCCGACTCCGCGAGCAGCAGGTCACCGTGGCCGTGGTAGCAGCCGGCGAACTTCACCACGGTGTCGCGTCCGGTGAAGCCGCGGGCGACGCGGATGGCGGACATCGTTGCCTCGGTGCCGCTCGACACCAGGCGAACGAGCTCACAGCTGGGGACGCGCTCGATGATCGCCTCGGCGAGCAACACCTCGCGCTCCGTCGGCGCGCCGTAGCTCGTCCCTCCGGCGGCCGCTTCCTGCACGGCCGCGACGATGGCGGGATGGGCGTGCCCGGCGATGATCGCGCCGTAGGACTGCACCAGGTCGATGTAGCGACGGCCCTCGACATCCCAGACGTACGGACCTTCGGCGCGGGCGACGAAGTACGGCGTGCCGCCGACCGCGCGAAAGGAACGCACGGGCGAGTTCACGCCACCGGGGATCACCTGCTGGGCTCGCTCGAACAGTTCCTCGTTCGTCGGCATCAGTGGAGGCAGAACTCGTTGCCCTCGGGATCGAGCATCACGACCCAGTGGCCACCGGGCTCCTCGTGCTCACCGACGAACGTGCCTCCGAGCGCGACCAACTCGCCCGCGCGGCGCGTCATGTTCTCCTTGCCGACGGCGACGTCGAGGTGCACCCGGTTCTTGGCCGTCTTCCCTTCCGGCACCTTCTGGATGAACAGGCGCGGTCCGTGTCCGTCCGGGTCGACGACCGAAAACGCTTGATTCCGATCCAAGGTCTCGAGATCGAAGCCGGAAGCCTTCAACGCGTCGTCCCATGTCTCGAATCCAGGAGGCGGTGGTTGCTCGATGTACCCGAGCACCTCCATCCAGAAGGTGCCGAGCGCGCGCGGGTCGGTGGCATCCATCGAGATCTGCACGGCGTTGGCCATCAGGCTCGCCCGAGTTGCTCGGCGAGCGAGCGCGCGAAGTACGTGAGGATCAGATCCGCGCCGGCCCGCTTGATCGCGGTCGTGTGCTCGAGCGCGACGGCGGGCCCATCGATCCACCCGCGCTCGGCCGCGGCCATCACCATCGCGTATTCGCCAGACACGTGGTATGCCGCCAGCGGTACATCGACCTCGGCGCGGGCCCGGGCGATGACATCGAGATAGGCGAGAGCGGGCTTCACCATGATCATGTCGGCGCCCTCGCTGAGATCGAAGCGGATCTCCTCGAGCGCCTCCCGCGCGTTGCGCGGATCCTGTTGGTAGCCCTTGCGGTCACCACCACCGACGATCGACACATCGACTGCGTCGCGGAACGGTCCGTAGAGCGCCGAGGCGTACTTGGCGGCGTAGGCGAGGATCGCCACGTGGTCGAAGCCGTCCTCGTCGAGGGCTTCGCGGATGGCGAAGACCTGGCCGTCCATCATCCCGCTCGGCGCCACGATGTCGGCACCGGCTTCTGCCTGAGCGACCGCAGCACGGCCATAGATTTCGATCGTCGCGTCGTTGTCGACATCGCCGTCGGCCGTGAGCACACCGCAGTGGCCATGATCGGTGTACTCGTCGAGACACAGGTCGGCAAGCAGCACGAGGTCGTCGCCGACCTCGGCGCGCAGGTCGCGGAGCGCGTGCTGCACGATGCCCTCGGGATCCCACGCTCCCGACCCTTCGGCATCCTTCTCGGCGGGAACACCGAACAGGATGACGCCGGGGATCCCGAGCGCGGCCAGCTCGACCACTTCCTTGCGCAGCGACTCGCGCGTGTGCTGCACGACGCCGGGCAACGAAACGATCGGCTGCGGATCGGAGATGCCCTCGCGCACGAACAGCGGGGCAATGAGATCGTCGACTCCCACGCGGGTTTCGGCGACCAGGCGGCGCAACGCGGGAGTGCGTCGCAGCCGTCGCAGCCGTCGCTGAGGGAACGTCATCGATCCAAGCGTAGAAGGTCGAAGTCCAACTCCAGGAAGGACGGGGCGATGACATCGGCCGCCGTCAGGTCCAAGCCCGTCGTCATCCGGTTCGGAACGGCGACGCAGTACAACCCCGCCGCCTTCGCGGCAGCGATGCCATTCGGAGAGTCCTCGAACGCGGCCGCCTCGCTCGCGTCGATGCCGATGGCTTCGAGCGCGAGCCGGTAGACCTCAGGATCGGGTTTGGCCGGCACCCCGTTCTCGCTCGTGCTGATCGCCGAGAAGCGATCGAGCAGTCCGAGCCGATCGAGGTGATCGGTCACCCACCCGGCCGACGAGCTCGAGGCCACCGCCAACACCAGACCTGCGGCCACGGCACGAGCCGTGAATTCCGCCACGCCCGGCAGCGCCGCCTCGGCCAGCAACCGTTCGTGATGCGCGAGCCGTCGACGCTCGGTGAGGCCGTCACGATCACTCAACGGTCCGAGCGCGGCTTCCAGATCTGCGAGCCAGTGGCGGCCATGCGTTCCGATGCGACTCTGCCACTGCGCGACGGTCAGTTCGACGCCGTGCTCGGCATAGATCTCGCGCGCCGTCTCGAAGGACGACGTCTCGGTGTCACAGATGAGACCGTCGAAGTCGAACACGAGACCTCGCAACGGACGAGCGGCCCTCACGGCGGGATGGGGGGAACGTTGGCCGGCTCGATGCCGAGGTACGCCCGCAACAAGCGGTCGATCGTCCCGTCGTTCCGCATGTCGCGAATGATGTCGTTGATGAGCGCGGTGTTCGGGGAGCCGAGGCTCAAGCCGACGGCGACCAGCTCGCCGGTGCGGAATTGCCCGGCCACCACGAACCTCGGGTCGGCGAGCGTGGCCGCCAACGCGTCGGGGGTGTCCAGGAGCACCGCGTCGAGACGACCATCCGCGAGCCGACGCAGGGCGTCGTCTTCGTTGACGAACATCTGGGGCGGCGTGGTGGGCTTGACGCGGTTCTTGATCACGTCTTGGCCGGTGGTGTTGTGGAGCGCGACCCCCCACCGCAGCGCCGCGCTCGCGGCCACGCTCGTGATCGTGGAGCCCACCCGCATGAGGACACCTTGATCCGCGGTGAGATACGGCTCGCTGAGATCGATCGTGC
Organism: Acidimicrobiaceae bacterium; assembly: GCA_041166365.1. Lineage (GTDB taxonomy): Bacteria > Actinomycetota > Acidimicrobiia > Acidimicrobiales > JACDCH01 > DASUCS01. The sequence continues at coordinate 5,538 of JBEEFX010000310.1, read as the reverse complement.
GGGCGCGCCCGTCGGTGACCGTGATGCCGCTCAGCATGATGTCGCATCGGCAGTCCTGGCCTGTCATGAGCAGCACCAGCGAGGACGACACCACCTTGAGGGTGGTCACCCCCAGGCGGGTGGCGATCTCGCGGCCCAGGTCGTACTCGAAGCCGGCGGAGATCTCGCTCGGATCGGCGCCGACGTACCACGGCGCGGCGAGTCGTTCCGTCCCGATGACCAACGTGCCCGGCTTGCGGGTTTGGAAGCCTTCGCTCCCGCCGAGCGTCGTGGGCTCCGCGGTCGTGCTCGTCGTCGCCGCGGAGTCCGACGCAGGTGCCGTGGTGGTCGTCGACGTGTTGACGGACGAGGTCGCGGGCTTGCTCGGAGAACACGCCGCGGCGATCAAGATGAGCAACACGGCGAGCGCCGACGTTCGTTTCAACGCTCCCCCACCACGGCGTCGACGACCGCGTCGACCAGTCCATCGACCGAGTGCACAGGTGCTTCGACGTCTACCGTGATGCCGTGCGCCCGCGCGGTCGCGGCCGTCACGGGACCGATGCACGCCACCAATGGCGGCACCCGGGACGCTCCGGCGATCTCCAGGAAACGCTCCACGGTCGACGACGACGTGAACGTGATGATGTCCGCCGCCGCCGCGTCGTCGAGAGCGGACGCCGGAGGTTTGTCGGTTCGAGTCTGGTAGGCGTCGACGACGTCGACCTCCCAACCGCGTGCCCGCAGGCCATCCGGCAACACGTCGCGCGCCACCGAGGCGCGCGCGATGAGGACACGCCCGGCGCCACCATCCGTCCGCGAGGGGAACTCGTCGAGCAGGGCTTCTGCCACGTACGCGTGGGGCACGAGGTCGGCGCGGATGTTCGCGTTGGCGAGCACCGCCGAGGTGCCCGGTCCGATCGCGGCGACGCGCACGCCGCCGAGGTCGCGCGCGTCGTGCAAGCACTCGAGGAAGCGCTGGGCGCCGTTGGCCGATGTGAGCACGAGCCACTCGTAGCTGCCGACGTCAGCCGCGGCTCGGCGCAACGCGCCGCCCCCGTCCGGCGGATCGTCGATGACGATCGTCGGCAGCTCGATCACCGTCGCGCCGAGCTCGCGCAGCCGGGCCTTCAAACCTGACGCCTGATCGCGAGCCCGGGTCACGACGACGCGCTTGCCGAAGAGCGGGCGCTGCTCGAACCATGCGAGGTTCTGCGCGGCGACGTCGCCGATCACGATGGTCGCCGGCGCTTCGAGCGCACAGTCACCGATCGTGCCGAGCGTCGCCCTCACGGTGTGCTGCTCCGGCCGTGTGCCCCAGGTGATCGAGGCCACGGGCGTGTCGGCCGCCCGGCCTCCCGCCATGAGACGCGCCGCGATCTGCCGGATGCGGGCCACACCCATGAGGACCACGATCGTGCCGCCCACGCGGGCGACCGCTTCCCAGTCGACAGACCCTTCCGCGCCGACGTCGGGGTCCTCGTGGCCGGTGACGAGCGTGACCGACGTCGACGAATGCCGCAGGGTGACGGGGATGCCCGCATAGGCCGGCACCGCGATGGCCGAGGTGATCCCCGGCACGACTTCGAACGGCACGCCGGCGTCGAGGAGCGCGGCGGCCTCCTCGCCACCGCGGGCGAAGACGAACGGATCGCCACCCTTGAGCCGCACCACCCGCTGGCCGGCCTTTCCTCGCTCGATGAGCAGCGCGTTGATGTCGGCCTGCGCCATCTCGGCGCGACCGGGAGCCTTGCCCACCGAGACGCGCTCCGCGCCGGCGGGCGCCAGCTCCAGCAACGTCGCCGCGGACAAGCGGTCGTAGACCACGACGTCGGCTCGCGCGAGGACTTCCGCGGCGCGGACCGTCAGCAGTCCGGGGTCACCGGGGCCCGCGCCAACGAGGAACACCGTCACAGGATGAGCAGGTTAAAGGGCAGGCGACTCACGCCAGAAGGGCTTGGCCACCGGCCTGATCGAGGAGATGACGGGCCACCTGCCGGCCCAGTGCTTCCGGTGCTTCACCGTTCGCCCGGTGGCGCAGGACGACCCGGCCGTCGAGCGACGCCAGGAGACCCTCGAGCTGCAAACCGTCAGCCGTGGTGGCGTACGCGCCTGCCGGAAGGTCGCAGTCGCCGCCGAGCTCCGCGAGGAACGCTCGCTCGGCATCCACGGCCCGCCGGCTGTCCGGGTGCTCGACGGCCGCCAGCGCGGCGCGCGTCTCGGCATCGTCGGAGCGGCACTCGATCGCGAGAGCGCCCTGGGCAACCTGCGGCACCATCACGGTCACCGACAGAACGTCCGCAATGCGATCGGACAGGTCCAATCGTTGCAACGCGGCGGCCGCGACGACGATCGCGTCGTAGCTGGCGGCCTTCGCGAGCCGCGTCGGGATGTTGCCGCGAAGACCGTCGAAGGTGAGATCGGGACGGAGGTCGGCGAGCTGGGCGCGACGACGGACGGAGCCGGTGGCGACGCGCGCACCGGGCTGCAGGTCGACCAGCGCGGCGCCGACGAGTGCATCGCGCGGATCACCGCGCTCGGGGATCGCGGCGAGGACGAGGCCGTCGACTGTCCCAGACGGGAGGTCCTTGGCCGAATGGACGGCCAGGTCGGCGCGGCCATCGAGCACCGCGGCTTGCACCTCTTTCACGAAAACGCCCTTGCCGCCCATCGACCAGATCGGCTCGTGTTGATCGCGATCGCCGGATGTTTCGACGAGGACGAGCTCGACCTCCGAGTCCAACATCGAAGCCACGTGGTTGGCCTGCCAGCGAGCGAGCTCGCTTCCGCGCGTCGCGATGCGCAGCGGACGCGTCAAAGATCGAAGAGGTCGCGCAGCGCGTCGGACAGGCGATCGCCCTTCGCAGTGCCGGCGGCGTCTTTGAGCCGCACGGTCGGCTCGTGGAGCAACTTGGCCACGATGCCCTTGGTAAGTGCTTCAACGGCGGCTCGTTGGGTGTCATCGAGCCCGGACAACCGCGATTCGACGCGATCGATCTCGGCGGCGCGAACGTCTTCGGCGTGCTCGCGCAAGGCGGTCACGAGAGGCGCGGCTTCGCGTGCCGTGGTCGTCGTGCGGTACCGGTGCAGTTCCTCTTCGATGATGAGACTGGCGCGACTCGCTTCGCGCTGCCGCCCCTCGACACCCACCGCTACGAACCGACGAAGGTCGTCCATGTCGAGCAGCGTGACGCCTTCGAGCGCGCCGGCCGCCGGATCGACGTCGCGCGGCATGGCGATGTCCACGATGAGCAGCGCACGACCGTCGCGATGTCCCATCGCGGAAGCGAGGTCGGCGTGCTCGAGCATGATCGTGCTTGCCCCGGTCGAGGTGAGCAGGACGTCGGCCGTCAACAACTCCGCCGGCAAGTTGGCGAGCTTCACGGCGCGACCGCCGATGCGCTCGGCGAGCTCCCGCGCCGTCTTCCAGGTGCGGTTGGCGACGACGACGTCGCTTGCGCCGGCCGCGGCCAGCGACGTGGCCATGACTTCGCCCATCTCGCCCGCACCGAGCAACAGGACACGCCGGCCAGCGAGGGTGCCGAGGCGGTCGGTCGCCATGGCCACCGCCGCCTGCGCCACAGACGTGATGCCGCGGCCGATACCGGTTTCCGTGCGCACGCGCTTGCCGACCTCGAGCGCTTGCCGGAAGAGGAGGTTCAGCGCGAAACCGGTCGTCCCCTCGTCGCGGGCCCGCTCCCAGGCCGTACCGACCTGGCCGAGGATCTCGCTCTCGCCGAGCACCGCCGAATCGAGGCCGGCGGCGACGGCGAAGAGGTGCGTGACCGCAGCGTCGTCGTAGTGGACGTAGAGATGGTCGGCGAACTCTTCAGCGGGCAGGAACGACAGATCGACGAAGAAGTTGCGGACGTCTTCGTAGCCACCGTGGAACTTCTCGGCGATCGCATAGACCTCGATGCGGTTGCAGGTCGACAGCACCACCGCTTCGGAGAGGTTGGTGCGTGCGCAGAGGTCGTGCAGCACCTTGGGGAGACGACCCGCGTCGACCGCGGTGCGCTCGAGCAGGTCGAGCGGGGCAGTCCGGTGGTTCAGTCCGATGACGACGACAGACACGCCTGGAGGCGCTCCTTGGCTTCGGCGAGATCACCCTCGCGGATCAGGTCCAGCATTCCCGAATCCAGTGCGCGTTGCCAACCTGGCCCCTCGGTGGGCAGACCTTGCCGCCGGAGTTCGGCGCGGGCCTCGGCCAGCAGGTCGACGAGCACCTCGTATTCGGGGCCGAACTCGTCCGTGTAGCGCCTGCGCAGCCAGGACGCGAGCGCAGGGCTGGTGCCGCCGGTCGAGAACGTGACCAACAGCGGCCCGCGGCGGATGCGGGCCGGAAGGGTGAACGTGCAGTTGTCCGGGTCGTCGGCGGCATTGACCCACACGCCGATGGCCTCGCCTTCCAGAAAGACCGCGCGGCTCACCTCCGGATCGCCTGTCGCCACGATGACGAGGCGATGCCCGTTGAGGTCGCCCGCTCGATACGGCCGCCGCTCCGCGTGGACGCCTTCGAGCGACGCGATCTCGTCGGAGACCTCCGGCGCGACGACGGTGACGACGGCACCGGCCTCGAGCAGGCCGAGCACCTTCGGAAGAGCGACCTTGCCGCCGCCGACCACGAGGCAACGCTGCCCCTTCAGCCGCAGGTTGATCGGATACAGCGGCTCGTCGACCGGCATCTCGTTCGAGTGGTCAGTCGGCGGCCGCGACCGGAGCGACGTGGTCGAGTTGGGCCCGACCGCTACGGCGTTGCTGATGGAAGCTGAGGATCTGCAACTCGACCGCGAGGTCGACCTTGCGCAGTGAGACGCCCTCCGGCACGGTGACCAGCGCGGGCGCAAAGTTGAGGATCGACGTCACGCCGGCGTCGACGAGCAGGTCGGCGACATCCTGCGCCGCGGTCGCGGGTGTGGCGATGATGCCGATGACCACGCTGTGCTCACGGACGAGGTTCGGCAAGTCGTCCATCGAGCGGATCGCCGTACCGGCAACCTGCTGGCCGACCTTGGAGGGGTCGGCGTCGACGAGCGCGACGACGTGGAACCCGCTGGCGTCGAAGCCTCCGTAGTTGGCGAGGGCGTGCCCGAGATTGCCGATGCCGACGATCACCACCGGCCAGTGCTGCGTGAGCCCGAGCTCACGGCTCATCTGGAACAGCAGGTACTCGACGTCGTACCCGACACCGCGGGTGCCGTACGAGCCGAGATAGGAGAGGTCCTTGCGCACTTTGGCCGCATTCACGCCCGCGAGCTCGGCTAAGCGCTCGGACGACACCGTCGTCGCGTCGTCGCCGATCTCGAGGAGGCTGCGCAGGTAGACGGGCAAGCGCGCCACGGTCGCCTCGGGGATGCGCCGACGCGCCCTTTCGCTCATTGGTACTGATGGTACGGAGGCGTGCACAAGTTCACAAGCACCGGCGCATGGTGCGGGCCGAGACGCCACAATGTCGGGGCGATGTCGACCCACCTGGCCTTGGCGGCCGCCGCGACGCTGTTGGCGTTGGCGTTTGCGTTGTGCACGCTCGAGCGGTGGCTCGACCGCCGCAAGCCGCAC
>JBEEFX010000309.1:0-7557 GCA_041166365.1 Acidimicrobiaceae bacterium | reverse complement strand
GGTCCAGGAGTTCAAGGCGATGGTCAGGTCGATGCACGATGTGGGCATCGAGGTGATCCTGGACGTCGTTTACAACCACACCGCGGAGGGCAACCATCTCGGGCCGACGCTGTCCTTCCGCGGTCTCGACAACGCGAGCTACTACCGGCTCACCCAGGACGACGCGCGCTTCTACATGGACTACACGGGTACCGGCAACAGCCTGAACATGCGGCACCCGTACGTCCTCCAGCTACTGATGGACAGCCTGCGGTACTGGGTGACCGACATGCACGTCGACGGCTTCCGCTTCGATCTCGCCTCGACGCTTGCTCGCGGCCTGCACGAGGTCGACCGGCTGTCCGCGTTCTTCGACCTCATCCAGCAGGATCCGGTCATCAGCCGGGTGAAGTTGATCGCCGAGCCGTGGGACGTCGGCGAAGGCGGCTACCAGGTCGGGAACTTCCCGCCGCAGTGGGCGGAATGGAACGGCAAGTACCGCGACTGCCTCCGGGACTACTGGCGGGGCTCGCACGAGACCCTCAGCGAGTTCGCGTACCGCATCACCGGATCGTCGGACTTGTACGAGGACGATGGCCGCCGCCCGCACGCCAGCATCAACTTCATCACCGCGCACGACGGGTTCACGCTGCGCGATCTGGTCTCGTACAACGAGAAGCACAACGAGGCGAACGGGGAGGACAACCGCGACGGTGAGGATCACAACCGCTCGTGGAACTGTGGGGTGGAAGGAGCGACGGACGACCCCGAGGTGAACGCGCTCCGCGCTCGTCAGCAACGCAACCTGCTCACGAGCCTGTTCCTGTCGCAAGGCATCCCGATGTTGCTGTCGGGCGACGAGATCGGTCGCACGCAGCAGGGCAACAACAACGCCTACTGCCAAGACAACGAGATCTCATGGCTGGATTGGGAGAACATCGACGAGCCGCTGCTCGAGTTCACTCGCGCGCTCATCGGGTTCCGTTTGACCCACCGCGTGTTCCGCCGGCGGACCTTCTTCCAAGGCCGGCCCATACACGGCACCGACGTCAGCGACATCGCGTGGTTCACGCCCGCCGGCGCGGAGATGGACGAGGGTCATTGGGAGGAGGGCTACGCCAAGGCGGTGACGGTGTTCCTCAACGGTGACGCGCTGGAACGCGGGCGACGTGGCGAGGAGTACGCCGACGACTCGTTCCTGCTCTTGTTCAACGCGCATCACGAGACGGTCTCGTTCACGCTCCCTGAACCCAAATGGGGCGACGAATGGACGGTGTCCGTCGACACCCGAGACTGGCCGATAGAGGCGGAGGGCGACTCGCTCAAGCCGGGCGCGACCGTGGATGTCGAAGCGCGCAGCGTGGTGGTGCTCCGCCGAGGTTCGTGAGCGATGCTCGTCGGGTAACGGACGAGGGCGGGCAGGCCTGACCGGGAGAAGCACGATGCCTCGACGTGGAACCAACCGTTGGAGCGAGAAGCGCGACCGCCAGTACGAGCACATCAAGGACAGCCTCGAGGAGCGCGGCGAGCCCGAGGAGAAAGCCGAGGAGATCGCAGCGCGTACGGTGAACAAGGAGCGGGCGCAGAAGGGCGAGGCCCGCACCGCGAGCAAGACCTCGGTGAAGGATCTGCCGCCCAGCCGCCGCGGCGGGCTGCGCTCACACAAGGGGCCCGGCGGGCGGACCTACCGCCAGCTCTACGCCGAAGCGCAGCGCAAGGGCATCGAAGGCCGGTCGAAGATGACGAAGCAGCAACTCGAGAACGCAGTCGGCAGGTAGGGCTTGGGACACCGGGCGGAGGTTTGGGCACCACGCGCGTCGCGGGCCGAGCTGCTGACCCGCGGACAGTCGTTTCACATGGAGTCGGTCGGCGACGGCTGGTATCGGGCTCCGCTGGTGCTGCCGCCGAACGCCGACTACGGGTTCGCGCTCGACGGGGGCGAGCCGCTCCCCGACCCGCGGTCACAATGGCAGCCTGCCGGCGTCTCGGGCCCGTCACGCGTGGTGGATCACGACGCCTTCGAATGGACCGACCGGCAGTGGTCGGGGATCCACCTGCCGGCCTCCGTCATCTACGAGGTGCACGTCGGCACGTTCAGCGGGGCGGGCACGTTCGACGGCGTGATCGAGCATCTCGGACATCTCGTCGCGCTGGGCGTCGACGTCATCGAGGTGATGCCGGTCGCTCCGTTCGACGGAGGCCGAGGCTGGGGCTACGACGGGGTCGCGCTGTACGCCGTGCACGAGCCCTACGGCGGTCCCGAGGGACTGAAGCGGCTCGTCGACGCTGCGCACGCGCGTGGAATCGGCGTGCTGCTGGATGTCGTGTACAACCACTTCGGGCCGACCGGCAATCATCTGAACGAGTTCGGCCCCTACACCACGGACCGTCACCAGACGCCATGGGGCGACGCGGTCAACCTCGACGGTCCGGACAACGCGCCCGTCCGTCGCTTCTTTCTCGACAACGCCCGCCACTGGCTCACCAACTATCACGTCGACGGACTTCGACTCGATGCTGTTCACGCGCTCATCGACGAGTCGGACCGCCACTTCTTGGCGGAGTTGGCCGAGGATGTTGACGCGCTCGCCGCGCATCTCGGCCGCTCGCTGTGGCTCGTGGCCGAGTACCCGAAGACCGAGCCCATGGCCGTCACCGCGCCGGAGGCGGGAGGCCACGGCCTCCACGCGGAATGGCGCGACGAGGTGCATCACGCGGTGCACGCATGGATCACCGGCGAGCGGGACGGCTACTACTCAGACTTCGGTCGCGTCGCGACGCTCGCCGAGGCATTGATCGGCCCAAAGCGCGACCTGCCTCGCAGCCGCTTCGTCGTGTGCGCGCAGAATCACGACCAAGTCGGCAATCGGGCGCGCGGCGATCGTCTCTGCCACACCGTCGACATCGGGCTGGCGAAGGCCGCGGCCGCACTCGTGATCTGCTCCCCGTTCGTGCCGCTCCTCTTCATGGGTGAGGACTGGGCCGCCTCGTCGCCGTTCCCGTACTTCGCGGGCCCGCGCAACGAAGACTTGGACGACGCGGTGCGGCGTGGCCGGCTGGAGGAGTTCGCCGCATTCGGATGGGATCCCGACGACATCCCCGATCCGATCGCGGAGTCAACTTTCGCATCGGCGCGATTGCGTTGGGGTGAGGTCTACGAAGACCAGCATCGCGAGATGCAGGCGTGGTACCGGGCGCTGATCTCGTTGCGTCGAACCCGACCGGAGCTCTCGGATCCCCGTCCGTCATCGACCGGCGTGGACGAGCACGACTCCGAGCACGCGATCGTCGTCTGGCGGGGCAGTACGGCGATCGCGGTGAACATCGACACGTCACCGGTCCATCTCGCGTTGGAGCCCGCACCGGATCGATCGGTCCTTCTCGCCAGCCACGGCACCGTGCAACTCACCGACGACGGGGTCGTCCTGCCCCCACACAGCGTCGCGATCATCGGATGAGCCGCGACCTCATCGGCACGTACCGGCTCCAGTTGTGTCCGGAGTTCGGCTTCCGGGAAGCCGCGGCGATCGTGCCGTATCTGCATGACCTCGGCGTCAGTCACCTCTACCTGTCTCCTTGCTTCGAGGCAACAAAGGGCAGCGCCCACGGCTACGACGTCGTCGACCCGAACCGCCTGCGCCAGGAGCTGGGCGGAGCGGCGGCGTTCGACGACCTCGTCGAGATCTCACATGCAGCCGGCATCGGAATCGTGCTCGACATCGTTCCGCATCACATGGCGGCGGCCGCCGAGAACGCGTGGTGGTGGTCGGTGCTCGAGCTCGGCCGCGACAGCCCGTACGCATTGCATTTCGACATCGATTGGGACCCGCCCGAGCGGCGACTGCGGGGCACGATCCTCCTCCCGGTGCTCGGCGACCACTACGGGCGGGTGCTCGAAGCCGGCGAGTTGCACCTCGCCCGAGGGGCGCACGATCAACTCGTCGTCCGCTACTACGACCACGTCGCTCCCCTGTCTCCGGACACGGCCGATGAGCTCTGGGCCCTGGCCGGTCGTCGCCGTTGCGACGTCGAGGAGGTCCTTGCAGAGGTCAACGAGGACATCGATCGACTCGACGCGCTGCTCGAACGCCAGCACCATCGCTTCGCTCGGTGGCAGGCGGCCGCCCACGAACTCGACTACCGGCGCTTCTTCGACGTCGATTCCCTCGTTGCCCTGCGCACCGAGCGTCCGCCGGTGTTCGACGACACGCATCGTTTGGCGAGCGAGCTGGTGAGCGAAGGCAAGGTCGACGGCCTTCGGGTCGATCACGTCGACGGGTTGCGCGATCCGGAGGGATATCTCGCACGGCTGCGATCGATCGCACCCGGAACGTGGGTCACGGTCGAGAAGATCCTGCGGCCGTCCGAAACCACTCCGGACACCTGGCCGGTCGACGGAACCACGGGCTACGACTTCCTCGCGTCGGTCGCCGGCGTGCTCGTCGACCCGGCCGGCGTCGATCGTCTGGTGGAGGGCTACAGACGGGTGACCGGCGACGAGTCGACGTATGCCGACACCCGGCTGACTGCTCGACGCGACGCGCTCCGCGATTCCCTGGATGCCGACCTCGAGCGTGTCGTCGCGCTGCTCATGCGGGTGTGCGTGCGCAATCGCCGGTGGCGCGACTTCACGCGCACCGAGTTGCGCGACGTCCTGACCGAGGTGTGCGTGCACGCGTCTGCGTATCGCGGCTACGTGCGCCCGGGCGTCGAGCCCACGCAGGCCGATCGCGACTTCGTCGCGCGGGCCATCGATGGAGCGCTCGAGACCCGACCGGACCTCGACCCTGACCTGCTCGATCTCGTGCGCCAACTCCTCCTGGGCGAGCTCGCGGGCGACGACGAGTCGGCCGTGATGGCCCGTTTCCAACAACTCACCGGACCGGTCGCGGCCAAAGGCGAGGAGGACACGGCCTTCTATCGCTGGTTCCCATTGCTCTGTCTCAACGAGGTCGGCACCGAGCCCGACGAGCCGACGCTGACCGTCGAGCAGTTCCACGCGCATTGCGACGAGCGGCAGCGTCGCTGGCCGACGACGATGCTCACGACGTCGACGCACGACACCAAGCGCAGCGAGGACGTCCGGGCCCGGCTTGCCGCCCTCTCCGAGGTCAGCGACGAATGGCTCGCGACAGTGGAACGGTGGTTCGCCGCCAACGACCACCATCGCGACCGCGACCTCGACGCGCCCGATCGTCGCGACGAGTGGTTCATCTACCAAACCCTCGCCGGCGCGCATCCGCTGCCGTTCGATCGCGCTTGGCCGGCGATGGAGAAGTCGCTGCGGGAGGCCAAGCGCCGGACCAGCTGGGTACGCGTCAACGAGGACTACGAGTCGGCGACCCGCCAGTTCGTCGAATCGATCTTGGCCGACGACGCCTTTCTCGCCGACCTCGATCGCGTCGTCGCATCGATCGAGGAGCCTGGGCAGGTCAACGCGCTGTCACAGGTCGCGTTGCGCATGCTCACGCCGGGCGTGCCCGACACGTACCAAGGCACCGAGCTGTGGGATCTCAGCCTCGTCGACCCGGACAACCGCCGTCCGGTCGACTATCGAGCGCGAGCCGACGCGCTCTCGGCCCTGGAGGCCATGGGCGCCCCCCAACTCTGGGCCGACAAGCAAGCCGAGGGATGGGCCAAGCTCGCGCTCGTACGCACGTGCCTGCAGGTGCGCCGTCGTCACCCCGAGGCCTTCGGACGTGAGGGGACGTACGAGCCGCTGGTCGTCACGGGGACGGACGCCCGTCGCGTGATCGCGTTCGCGCGCCGTGGTCGTGTGGTCGCGGTCGTGCCCCGTCTGCCGAAGGCGGGCCTGCCGGACGACAGCGTCATCACCCTCCCGGAAGGCGAGTGGACGAATCTCCTCACCGGCGACCTGCATGCCGGCGACGTCTCGTTCGCCAAGGTCTGCGACGGCTTCCCGCTCGCCGTCCTAGAGCGAGACCGTCCGCCAGTCGGCTGACTCGGTCGCAGGCACGTAGCGCGAGCGCGTCTTCTTGGCGAGCACGCCGTCGACGCCGGCTTTGCGAGCGGCGTCGAGGAACTCGACGCCATCGCCGATGTGGGCCGCCGGCACCTGCCAGTGCTCGCCACGGAGCTCGAGCGCTTCGAGGCGCTCGCGGCGCGCGGTCCATGGCTCGTCCCAGCGGGCACGACCCGCTTGCCAGATGACGTCGAACGCGACGAACAGCGCTGGCTGATCCCGCGCGATTCGACGAATCGTGCTGTCCGACTTGGCCGCCAGGCGACGCTCCAGCGAGTCACGACCCCCATCACTCATGATCACGCCGTCGAGGATCACCTCCTCGGCGCCGAGCGCGCGGCCGATTCGCCGGACCTCCGGGAACGACCGGCTGACGTCCGCGCCGCGCTCGTCGTTGATCGTGGTCAGGCCGGGCTCGTTGACGACCAGCACCCGCGCGCCGGACCACTTCAACTCGTACGCCCAACCCTTCGCGTTGGGCAGCGCGCTGCCCTTGCTGGCTCGCATCGGAACGAGGTCGCGCGGCGGCGACTCCCACGTCGGATCCTCGGGCGGATCCATGCGGTGGATCATCCAGTCGCGTCCGCGGGTGGCGAACAGCGCGTACTTCCCGCGCACCTTCTGGCCGTGGAACACGACTACGAGCTTGCGGTCCTCCCACTCTTCGATGTCGTACGTGCCGGTGTCCCACACGATCATCGATCCTGCGCCGTAACTGCCTTCGGGGATCTCGCCGTGGAAGTCCAGGTATTGCATCGGATGATCCTCGGTCTGCACGGCGAGGTGGTTCTCCTTGGGATCTCGCGGCACACCACGCGGTAAGGCCCACGATGCGAGCACGCCGTCGTGCTCGAGACGGAGGTCCCAGTGCAGGCGGGTGGCCGAGTGCTGCTGGATGACGAAGCGGTGCTCGTCCGCGTCGGCGACCGCGCCCGCGGGCTCCGGAGTCGCCTCGAAGTCGCGCTTGGCGCGGTACTCCTCGAGCTTCGGTGTCATGCGCTCTTCTTGGTCCGCTTCCGCGACTTGGTGGCTTGGATGCTGGCTTCGAGAGCCGCCATGAGATCGACGACGTCTGCCTGCTTCTCGCGCGGCTCCGTCACGATCTCTTCGCCCTTCGCCTTGCGCTTGATGACGTCGAGCAACTTCTCGCGATAGGTGTCGCGGTACTTCTTCGGGTTCCACTTCACCGTGAGCGATTCGACGAGCTGCTCGGCCATCTTCACTTCGCGGGGGTCGGCCTTGACCCGGACCGGGAGTCCGTCGACCTCGCTGGCGGCGACGATCTCGTCCGGGAACAGCATCGTGTGCACCGCAAGCGCACCATTGACCGGCCGGATGACGACGAGGTGCTCCTTCGTCCTCAGCACGAAGCGGGCGATCGCCACGCGGTTCTTTCTGTCCATCGCGTCACGAAGGAGCGCGTATGCCTTCGCCGCGCCCTTCGTGTCCTGCGGCGCGACCCAGTACGTGTTCACGTAGTGCATCGGGTCCACTTCGTCGAGGTCGACGAAGTCCTCGACTTCGATCGTGTGGGTGCGCTCCGGCTCGGCCGCCTCGAAGTCCTCCTCAGTCACGGTGACGTAGTTGCCCTTCGC
>JBEEFX010000308.1:0-5841 GCA_041166365.1 Acidimicrobiaceae bacterium | reverse complement strand
ACAAGACGCCCACACTCGACAAGTTGATGAGGAAGTTCACGGTCGGGAACATCGAGGACATCAGTCGCCCGGCGCGCAACGATGTGGCCGTCAACTCGTCGTTGGCGGTGGCGAAGCGCTGAGCCTCTTGTGGCTCGCGCACGAACGCCCGGACCACTCGGATGCCGGTGATCTGCTCGCGCAGCACGCGGTTGATCTGGTCGATGCGGTCCTGCATGAGGCGGAACGCGGGCACCATCTGCGAAACGAGGACGCCGAGGATCACCGCGGCGGCCGGCATGCTCACGAGCAGGACCGTCGAGAGGCCGACGTCTTGGCGCAACGCCATGACGACGCCGACCACCATCGTGATCGGGGCCGCGATCGCCATGGTGCACGTCATCACGACGAGCATCTGGACCTGTTGCACGTCGTTGGTGATCCGAGTGATCAGCGACGGCGCTCCGAACGCGCCGACCTCGCGGGTGGAGAACTCGGTGACCTGGTGGAAGAGGGCCTTGCGCAGGTCGCGACCGAAGCTCATGGCGACCTTGCCGCCGAAGTACACGGCGCCGACGGCGAACACGATCTGGAGGATCGTGAAGGCGATCATGAGGGCGCCGGTCGACCTGATGTAGCCGACGTCACCGGGGATGACGCCCTTGTCGATGATGTTGGCGTTGAGCGTCGGCAGGGCCAACGCCGCGGTCGTCTGCACCGCCGTCAACGCGACGACGCCCAACAACACCTTGCGGTACGGACCGAGGTACGTTCGCAACAGTCGGATCAGCACGGTGGCCTCTCCGCGGAGGTCCCGTAGAGGAACAACTTCACGATCTCGGGAGGCGACATCGGCTCGCCGACCAGCATCGGGTGCGTCACCGACAACGTGAACCCGCGCAGCAAGCGTGCCGCGACGATCGGTTCGACGCTGAGCCGCGATCGGTTGGCTTCGAAGAGCGTGACGAGCGCATCGCTGTCGGCGATCGGACGCCGCGCGTGATCGTGGAACCTCGTTCCGATGCTCGACACGAGACGCCACACGTCGACGACTCGCTGTTGCAAGATCTCGATCGCCGCGACGACGCCGTCCTCGAATGGCACCGCAACATCGATGGCGGCGAGCGCGCGCTCGAGCGGTTCGTTGTCCAACGCCGAATCGATGACCGCGCCGATCAGCGCGTCCTTGTCGGCGAAGACGCGGAAGATGGTGCCTTCGGCGATGCCGGCGGCGTCTGCGATCTGGCGGGTCGTCACCATCTCGCCGTTCTCGAGGAGCAGCGGGAGCGTGGCTTCGACGATCATCGATCGGCGTTCGTCGGCGGGCAGTGCCGCCGCCCGTTTCGGCGTCCGCGGCGCGTCCACCGTTGCCGCCGAGCCCTTCGTCATCTGCTGGACCGTAGCTGAGTGAGTGCTCACTCACAACCTCGCCGGGCGGCTCCGAGGGGGGAGGCAGCATCACGGGGGACCGGCGGTGTAGTGACGGCGTAGTAGTGAGGGGCGATGGGCTTTGCCGACAAGTACGGACCCTGGGCGGTGGTGCTCGGTGCCTCGGAGGGTCTGGGCGAGGCGTACGCGCGGGGGCTCGCCGCCCGGGGACTCTCCGTCGTCGTTGCCGCTCGCCGAGAGGCGCCGTTGCGGCGCGTGGCGGATGCGATCGCGACGGAGCACGGCGTCGAGACGCGCGCCGTCCCGCTCGACCTCGCGTCACCCGACTTCCTCGACGGGTTGCGCACCGTCACCGACGACCTCGACGTCGGTCTCGTCATCTACAACGGCGCGGCGAGCTACGTCGGACCGTTCCTCGACGGGGCCGAGTCCTTCGCGGCGATCGTCGCCGTCAACTGCGTCGGACCACTCGTGGTCTGCCAGCACTTCGGTCGACACCTCGTTGATCGCGGCCGGGGCGGCATCGTGCTGATGGGTTCCGCCGCGGGACTGGCCGGGTCTCCGCACATCAGTGCGTATGCCGCGTCGAAGGCGTTCGACCTCGTGCTCGGCGAGGCGCTGTGGGCCGAGTGGCGCGACAAGGGGGTTGACGTGATGGCGGTCATCGGCCCGGCGATCGACACACCGACCTATCGCAACTCGCTGCCCGCCGAGACGCGCGCCACGCTGCCCACGCCGATGGATCCGGTCGATGTCGTGACCGAGGTGTTCGACGCGCTCGGAACGGACCCGTCGTTCGCGCCGGGCGAGATGGGCGAGCGCCTCGCGATGCTCGGAAGACTTCCTCGCCGCCAACAGGTGGAAGCGATGGCCCGGGCTCAGGCGGAACTGTCGAAGGGCTGATTCTGGCGTCCCAAACGCCCACATCCGGGCCCACGGGACGCCAGAACGCAGGGAACTCGCCGAGCTGGCGGGGGCGGAGGACGGTCCGCGTCTCCGTCAGCCGGCGAGTTGCTCTGACGCGCCGAGGGTGGGGAACTCGCTGGGGCTCGACGGCCGGTGCAGGTGATAGCCCTGCGCGAGGTCGGGCCCCAGCTCGTTGAGCGCGCCGAGCACTTCGGCCGTCTCCACGCCCTCGGCGACAACCTTCATGCCGAGGCTGTGGGCAAGGCGGGTGGTGAAGACGACGATGTTGCGATCGGTCGGTTCGTTGCACACATGCGACACGAACGACCGGTCGATCTTCACCTCGTCGAACTGCAGCTGCTGGAGTCGCGACAGCGACGACTCGCCCATGCCGAAGTCGTCGAGGCTCAAGCGCACCCCCATGCGTGCCAACGCAGTGAACGTGTCTCGCAGCTCGGTGTTCTCGAACGTGCAGGCGTGCTCGGTGATCTCGACCGTCAGCCGATCAGCGGGAACGTCGTACCTGCGCAGCACGGAGGCCACCGTCGCGGGCAGATCGGTGCCGGCAAAGGCCGCGGCCGACACGTTGACCGAGACGGGCACGTCATACCCCCGGACCCGCCACTCGGCGCACTGGGCCACGGCCTCCTCGAGGACGAGGTCGGTGATCAGCCCGCCCAGCCCGCCCCGCATCGCCATCGCCAGGAACTCGCCTGGGGGAAGGGCGCCCCGGGTCGGGTGGTCCCAGCGGACGAGGGCCTCGGCCCCTCGGACCGCGCCCGTGCCGATGTCGAAAACGGCCTGGTAGTCGACGAACAGCTCGCGCTGCTCGATCCCGTGGAGCAGCTCCACCAACGAGGCCAGCGACGCCCCGTTGTCCATGACTGCCACGACTGCACCCCCTTTTTCCCACGTGCTGCGCGAACTTCCTCACGCCCCGTAGTAGTCCTTTCGGGCCAGAGTGTCAATGGTCAGTCGGTGTCAGTACCGCAGCTCCGCCACCACGGCGAGGTGGTCGCTCCCGAAAAGCCCGTCGTTCCCGGCCAATTCCCCGGCCACCACCGTCCGGAGGACCTGCCCGGCCCCACCGAGCTTGGGCCAGCCCACGAGCACGTAGTCGATCCGGGCGTCGGGCTCGAGGGCCGCCGCGCAATACGGGTTGGCGGGACCCACCGTGGCGCCGGAACCCTCGACGCCGGCCACCGCCCAGGCGTCACGGAAGATCACCCCGGGCACCGGAACGGCGGCGAGGCCGGTGAGCATGCGGATCTCGTCGCTCGTCGGCTCGGCGTTCAGATCCCCGCACAGGATCGCCGGGAAGGCCCGGGGGCGGTGGGCTCGCACGACCTCGCAGACCTTGCGCACCTGCGCCTGGCGGACGCCGCTCCAGTCGGCCCGCCATGACAGGTGGGTGCAGAACACCTGGAAGGGGCCGCGGGGACCGTCGATCTCGGCGAACACGACGAGCCGGCGCTCGTCCTCGTCGGTGTCGATCGCGCCGCCGCCTTCCATCGGGAGGTCGTCGACCTCGTGGCGCAGGATGGGCCACCGGCTGAGGATGGCGTTGCCCGACCAGCCCCCGTTCATCATGAACGCACGCTCGTACACGTGCGACAGACCGAGGGCGGTCGCGAGCTCGGCGGGTTGCGAACGGACGTCGTCCTCCCACGCTTCCTGCAAACAGATGATGTCGGCGTCGAGCGCGCGGAGGTTCGCTTCGATGACCGGTTGCCGCGCCTCCCACGGGCCGTAGCGCCCCCACACGTTCCACGTGGCCACGCGCAGTCGCGTCTCGATCAACGGACCGAAGCCCGAGTCCCAACTGACGCTCACGTGTTCATTCCGGCACGACCCTTGGCCCGGCACAGCCACACCCGCAGGGCCGTGTCGTCGTCGGCCAACTCCCCGCGTTTGCCGTAGCGCGAGTGACCAATGCCGACGACGCACGCTTGATCGCGCAGCGCGTACGTCATGATCGGGCCTGCAGCGCACCGAGCGCGAAGCGGGTGGCGACCGTGATGGCGTCGCTTCGCGACAGGGACGTCGCGCCGTAGAGGCGGTCGTTGATCAGGCCGGAACAAAGGTGATGAATCGCTCGCGCGTCGGCAGGAGGATCTGCTTCCGGGAAGTCGCCGGCGTCCCGGCCCGCCGCAATCGCGTTCTCCAGAGGCTCGAGCTGGCGCCGGGTCAGGCGGTCGATCTCCTCCGGGAAGCGCCGCGCCAGCGAACCGCGCTCGCCGGCGAAGAGCTGCGCCCGCTTGGCGAGGCGGGGGTCGTAGACGACGGTCAGCGCGGAGGCCACCCACTCCCGCACGGCTTCGACGGGCCCGTCAGCGCGCTCGATGCGGGCGCGTAACCGCTGGTCAGCCCGCATGGACTCCTCCTCGAAGAGATGGAGGAACAGAGCGGACTTCCCCGAGAAATGTCGGTAGAACGCTCGGGTGGAGAGCCCGGCGCGACTCAACACGTCCTCGACCCGGAGCCCCTCGTACCCCCGCTCGGCGAGGACCGCGCGCGCCGCGGCGAGGAGGCCGTCGAGCTCTGACAGGGTTTCGCCTCGCGCCACGAGTGAAAATGATATTTTCACTGAAGCCCGGAACGCCAATGCGTAGTGTCGAAAAGAAGCTCGGCTCCCGTCGAGCGCACAACCCGGGTGGGGGGAACAATGTTTCGAGTCCGGTCCGCAGTCGCCGTTCTGCTCGCTGCCACGCTGATACTGGCGGCGTGTGGCAGCGACAAGAAGTCGACGACATCGTCGAATGCGTCCTCTTCGAATGCGCCGTTGACTGCATCTTTCCGAGGCGTGACGGCGACCACGATCAAGATCGGGTTCGCCGTCGTCGATTTCAAATGCCTCGAGCAATTCGTCGACAACACCCAAGGTGACGACGAGAAGATCATCAAGGTGTTCGTCGACGACATCAACAAGAACGGCGGCATCCTCGGGCGGCAGCTCACGTACGTGTTCAAGCGGCTCTGCCCGCTCGACCAGGCCAACACGGCCAAGGTATGCACCGAGTTCACGGACGACGAGCAGGTGTTCGCCGTGCTCGGCGTCTACGACACCGAGCCCCCGGGAGACGGCACCAACAAGCTGTGCCTGTCGCGGGACAAGGAAACGATCCAGATCAACCACATCCTCCGGGAAGCGGTGATCAATGAAGCCAAGCCCGGACTGTTGTTGACGCCGGACATTGCGGCGGAACGCAACCTCGACGCGATCCTGTCCTTGCTGAAGCAGGAGAACAAGCTCGCGGGCAAGAAGGTCGCGCTACTGGCGGATCAGAACTCGCAGGCCGCCGCAGAGCCCAAGGTGAAGAAGGCAGCCACGGACATGGGGATCCAGCAAGGGTCCACCGCGGTGCTCACGATCACGAATGAGGAGACGACGGCTGCGCAGGCGCAGCTCGACAGCTTCATCGAGAAGTGGAAGACCGAGGGCGTGAACGCGCTGGTGATGGCAGGTCTCGCGGTGTCGGCGAAGCAGTTCGTCGAGAAGATCAAGGCCGCCATACCGAGCATGATCCTCATCACGGATGCCACGGAGACTGCGGGGCAGGCCCAGGA
>JBEEFX010000307.1:0-9285 GCA_041166365.1 Acidimicrobiaceae bacterium | reverse complement strand
TTCTGACGTTCGCGATATCTGCCGAGGGGTTCGTAGTCCGAGCCCAGGTTTTGGCTCACTAGGAAGTGGAGAGTGAGGACAGTCTCATGAGTCATTCGCCACTCGGGGTCGACAGCGCGGGTCTGAGCCCAGCGCATGGCCTGGAGATAGTTCGTCGCCTCGACCTTGTCCTTCTCGGGCGCCTCAATGGCCTCGCCGGCGATGATCGCCTCGACCTGCTCGCGGGTGAGCCGATTGCCCTCGATCTTCGTGCTGTAGTGAACGACTGAAGCCATCACCTGCCGTTTGATAGCTCCGTGGAACGGCTCGGCCTCCTGGAGGTGGCTTTCCAGCATGAGACGGGAACCCGTGATCCGCTTGATCGTCTGATCCATCCGCCTCGTTCTCTTGAAGCTAGTGAGGCTGGCCACTCGTTATATTCTCCCGTCTACGGGTTTCAATCACGTGACGATAGCACCACATGATTAAAACACGTGACTCGGTCATTACAACGCGCCGCTTCTTGCGGCCGATGAGGGCGCACCAGTAGGTCTGCCGAGTGCCTGAAAGGTCTCGTCTAGCCTCGCCATGACCGCATCGTTCGTCTCGCTGAAGAGATGGCCGTAGACATCCGCGGTGATCTGCACGGAGCTGTGGCCGAGCCAACGGCTGACCTGCAGCAGGTTGGCTCCCATGTCGACCCATAGCGGTACGGCCGAATGTCGAAGGTTCGTGGAAGCGCAGCGTCGGAAAGCCCGCGACCCAGCGGGCTGGCGTCCACACGTCGCCGTGCCAGTTGCCGGCGTAGAGCCGCCCACCTTTTGCGGCGGCGAAGACGAGAGCGTCGTCGTCGCTCGCATCGAGGCCGCGTGCAGCGAGATGCGCAGACAACTGCGCGGCGACGAACATCGGCATCGGCACGGAGCGACGGCCAGCAGCAGTCTTCGGTTCGGCGCGATCCGGCCCTACCTGTGGCGACGTCTCGACAACGTGTAGCTGTCGCCGTAGGAGGTCGAGGCGACCGACCCGCAGTCCGGCAATCTCCGCGAAGCGAAGCCCGCATACGCCGGCGACGAAGATCATCGGCCGCCATAGCTCGGGAGTGGCCGCTGCGAGTTGTTGGAGTTCGTCGGGGTGAAGTACTCGCACAGAGGTCTTCTGGATCGAAGGGAGCTTGATGCCCCGCGTGGGCGACCGGGCGAGAAGCTCGTTGTCGACCGCGGCGCGCAACGCAGATCGAAGGACGGCGTAGACCGAGTGCGTCGTGCCCGCGCCAAGTGTGTCGATGAGTTGAGCGACGAAGCGCTGAACGTCCCGTGGCCGCAGTCGCTCGAGTTTCATCGAACCGAGCGACGGCTCGATGTGTGTGCGGATGGCGGACTGGTCGCGGGCGAGGGTGCCAGGGCGTTTGTGAAGGGGTGCTCGCGATGCCAGATGTCTACCCACTCGCCGACGGTGAGGTCCGGATCAGTCGGACGTGCGGCGTAGGTGCCGCGGAGCAGGTCGGTCTCGACTGACGACAGCCAGTGCGCCGCGTCGGCCTTGGTCGTGAACGTGACCGGTGCCGTCTCGCCGTCAGGCAGGCGCGCTTGGTACCGGCCTGACGGCAAACGGCGAATGCTCCCGAAGGCACGTCGCCCCACGAGCGCTCCTACGAATCAAACCGCAGTTGATGCGGCGATGGATCGGAAGGCTCGGCCTGAGCGGGCCGGCGACGCGGGATCGATCGTACCGGCGGGGTGTGACGGCGAGCGTGAGGCACCCGCTCGTTCTCTGCGAGCCAACGGTCGATGGAGTTCGGATCGAAGCGCAGCAGCCCTCCGACCTTGTGATGTGGGATGCGCCGCTCGGAGACCAGGCGTCGAACGTGGCGAACGCTCGTCCCAAGGTAGCTGACCACACCGTCGATGCCGAGGAGCGGTCGCCTGTCGATCGTGGTCATCGACGGCGAGCCAGCGCGCGGCGCTGTGCTCGGTTCAGCTCGAACCGAGCAGGGCTCATCGAGTTGCCGACACGGGCGCGCAGGCGCTCGAGTTCTGCACCCGTGGCCTCGAATTGGCGCTCGAGGCTGTCGGCCCGGGCGCCGGCCGAGTGCGCTCGCTTGTTGGATCGATCGAGCGCATTGCGCAGCGCGGAGGTGCGCTTGCGCTCCCTCGCGAGTTCGTCCTTGAGGGATTTGGTCGCGAGGCGCTCATCGGCGAGCTCACGTCGGAGGCGCACTGGCTCAGCGAAGTCGCTGGCCTTCCTTGCTCGGTAGGCCCGGGCTCGTTCTGCGTTCGACGCCCAGCGGCGTGGTCGCCCGGGACGCCACGGCGATGTTCGGTCATGGTTCATCGGGCGAGATCGTGAATGACGACCCTCAGCAAAATCCTCAACGTCCCCGCTGACCGGCGCTGATCGGGACAGCGAGTAGCGCGCTGTCCCGATCAGCAACGTGCTGAGCCGTGGGGTGGTGCCGGTGGCATCGACTTCGGGCCGCGACTCGCGCGGAACCAGGTCAGTTCATCGTCAAACGCGCTGCTGGTGGAAGAGCATGGGTGCGGCTTGGCCGATCGCGGTGACAGCAGTGGCGCTGTCCGGCGAAAACTTGAACGCGCGCAAACCCTTCGCCGTTGTCGCAAAGCGATAACGGCAAGTCTGTGTGCTCCTCATTCAAGATGAGAGTGGAGACGGGAAGAATCGGCGGGTCATGTCGACGAGGGGTCGGCGTGATCTCGCCAAAGGACCGACTCGAGCGCGCGGCGGTGGTAGCCGATGTTCATCACGTCGACCGCGAGCGGGGAGTAACGCTGGCGGACTAGTTCCATGGCCGTCTCGAAGGCGGTCCGGTCGTTGGCATCAATGGCCCGCCAGGGAGCGCCCCATGCCGGAGGCTCACCGATGCGTTCCGGCGGTTCCATCCCGGCGATGTACGCGCTGCCCCCGGCGTCGGCTCTTCTCAGCATCATGCTCGCGTAGAAGTCCGACCAGAAGTCTCCGAAGTCATCGAGAGCGTCCGCACAGAAGGCCATGAGCGCGGTTGCTGTGTCGCTGAGGTCGAGTGGCACGAGATCGTTCCCCTCGTATCGCACGAAGATCCCATTGCGAGAACCTTGTGTAGCCATGAGGCCGAGCCTCGGTGTACCGGATGCGAGGGAATTGGCTACAGCTGAGAACCAGTCGTCTGTCGGGCTATCAACAATCCATCCAACCGTTCCGAAGGGTTCGTACAGCCGGTCATCCGACGTCGGCTGAACGGCGTATCCGAACTTCGTGTTGCCGGAGCCCCAGTGCAGAGCCCTAGTGGGTACGTCGTGCTCGTCAAGTACCGCAGACATTCGACTGACCGCCGCAGCGAGGTAGTCCTCGCTCAGCGTCGCCAGCAGGGTTTCGGCGTCATCTGCGAGCACGATCGCAGCCGTCGGAGACCAATGTTGGAGCAGCGCGTGGAAGTCTCGGTACGAGTAGACGTCACCCTCCTGCGGCATCGCAGAATCATGCCGTGCCGACGTGTCTCGAGGCCTGTCCATTCGTCGAGGCTGCGGTCAGGACCGATGCAAGACTGGCCTCGTGCCCGGCGGGATTGACGATGCGCTTTACATCGTGCCGACGTTCTGCGACGAAATCCCGCGCGTTCTCCCCGCGCGCTTTCGGCGCGCGGCGTCCTTTCGGGTCAAGGACGATGACTGGCGTCAGATCGAGTTCGTCTCGCAGCAACAGCAGCAGGTGATCACGGCCGAGCTCGATGCTGTGCAGCGAGTGCGCGACGAATCGGCTGATGTCCTCGGATTTCGTCGGGTGCATGTCCGGGTCGAACCGAGGCGGCCGCTTGAGGGAGCGGGTCTATCCCGCGCTGCGGTCGCCGACGCGTTTGTGGGTCTCAAGCGATGGCATCAGCGCGTCGGGTTCATCGGAGTCGACGGAGTCATTCCAGGTGGGTTTGCCTTGACGGTGCAGCCGGGCGTCGCCCTTTACGGCGTCGAACGGGAGTCGACCCTGCTCTGTGCCTGCATCGAGATCAAGGGCTCAGAGGTGTCACCGGAGACAACATCAGCCGTTGCTTCGCTGCTGGAGCGATTTGAGTTGCTGCTGGTCCACTGGCCGGGCGCTGGTGTAACGAGCGGGCCCGCCGAGCTTGTTCGCACTCTTCTGACCTGACGTCCCGGCCGATCTCGTCAGACTGCCCATGTGCAACTCGTCAGTTGCGTGCCAGCTACGTGCCATAACGAACTGAGAATGGCTGTCAACGGCGGTCACCTGTGGATAACCGCGGTCACTCGTTCAGGTCGGCGTTTCCGCAGGTGACGCGGCCTTTTCGGCCTCGGCGGCCTTGCGTTCGTTCTCCTCCTGCATCGCCGTCAACACCGCCATCATGATCTTCTGCATGTCGTCGTCGAGGAACTTGCGGGCGCGGAAGAGGATGGCCGCGCCGAGGAACGACAGCGGCGACACCAACAGGAACGCGACGCGAAGGTTCTCGTCGAAGGCCGACGACAGGCCGGCGACGACCAGTGGTGCGGCTGCCTGACCGGCGATCACGGCGACGAGGTTGAACGCCCCGAACCCGGTCCCGCGCAAGTGCGCCGGAAGTGCATCGGTGAGTCCCGCCCGTAGGCCGGGGATCGCCATGGCCACGATGAAGAACGCGATGCATTGCAACACCATCACGACCGCGACGGCAGCAGTCGAATACTCCGACGGACGGATCAAGTACGAGGTGGTGAAGAGTCCGGTACCGATGAAGAGGAAGATCGCCGGCAACGCCAGTCGTCCGCCTTGCATCCTCGGTGCGTACTTGTCCGCGACTCGTCCGCCGAGGAGCACGCCGGGCACGCCGCCGAGCACGACCATCAGACCGAAGAATCCTTCGCCCGTGCCCTCGGCCATGTACAGATGTCGTTCGTAGTACTGCGGCAGCCAGCGAGCGAGAGCAGTGACGGTGAACAGCAGCGCAGCCACACCGACGAGCGTGTAACGCATGGTTCGGATGTTCAGCACGGTGCGCATGTCGGCCTTGAGGCCGTCGACCATGTCGCGCACGAACTGCTTGAAGCCGTGTTCGAACAGCTTCACGTCGGTGTCGTCGGCGTGCTCGATCTCTCCGCCACCGCCGAGCGCGGCCATGAGGTCCGCGGTGCCCCGTTTCGGTTCGCGCAGCCGGAACACGAGCATCGCGACCAGTAGCCCGGGGAGGGCGCAGATCACGAGCGCCCAGCGCCATCCGAGCGTCGTGCTGATGAGACCGCCGAGCCCGACACCTACACCGGTGCCGAAGAACCACATCACTTGCTGGATCGAGAACGCGCCCCCGCGCTTGTCGGGCGGGTAGTAGTCGCCGATGAGGCTGGCGGCGGACGGCTCGCTGATCGCTTGGCCGAATCCGAGCATGGAACGAAGCCCGACCAGCATCGGGAAGCTGAACGCGGTGGCACCGGCGGCCGTCAGCCCTGACCATGCGACGACGGTCTTGCCCATCGCCCGCTTCCGGTTCCATCGATCGGCGAGATAGCCGGCGGGCACGGTGATGAGGCCGTTGAACAGCAACTGCATCGAGAACAGCAGACCGATGGCCGCGTCGCCGACCCCGAAGTGCTCCTTCAGAGGCGTGACCATGCCCGAGATGATGTTCTTGTCGACCTCGTCGACGAGCAACACGAGGCCGAGGATCCACATCGGCTCGCGCAGGATGTACGGAAGCCGTGAGCGGGTGTGCAGCACCGCCTCGCCGGCGGGCTCGTCCTCGAACGGTGTTGCCACGTCAGGCGTCGCGCCCATCGTGACCAACGCCGGGGCCGATGCAGGCTCGTGAGCGTGATGCCCGTGGCTGTCCGTGCTCGGCCGCTCGTCGCCCCCCATCGGACAGGGATTCTTCACTATCCATGCGGGTTCCTCCCAAGCGGGGCCGTACTGCGAAACTCACGGCGTGGTCGTGCAAGCCCTGATTGCCGTCGTTGTCGCCGCCGCCGCGGCGGTGATCGCCGTCGTGATCACGCGGCGCACGCGGGTCGACGCACCGACGCAACCGGACTCGTACGCCGTGCCGGTGATGCTCGATCGGGACGACTTCGACCGACCCGACGCGCCGTGGCTCGTCGCGGTGTTCTCGTCGTCGACATGTCTCTCGTGTCAGGACGCGTGGGACAAGGCCCGCCATCTCGAGAGCGGCGAGGTCGTCGTGCAGGAGCTCGAGGCGGTCGAGCACAAGGACCTGCACGAGAAGTACGCCATCGACGCGGTGCCGATGATCGTGGTGGCCGACGACGAGGGCGTGACGCGCGCGTCGTTTGTCGGTGTGCCGTCGGCCGCCGACCTGTGGGCCGCCCTCGCTGAGCTCCGAACCTGAAACTGGAGGCAATAGGTGTCGGTACCCGACGCCTATTGCCTCGAGAACGCGAGGGGAAGCGTCAGCTCGGGGGAGTGTGCGAGATCGGGCGTCCGCCGTAGGCCGGTGTCTCGGCGGGCTCCTCGAGATCCTCGCCGTTGCCGGTGTACGGCGACGGCTGGCTGAACCGGCTGGTGTCGACGCCGCGCGTGACGACGGTGTCCGGCGGAGCACCGGTGCGCCCGAGCTCGATCAGCCGTTGCACCTCTTCGCCATCGATCGTCTCGTGTTCGAGCAGCGCCCTCGCCACCAGATCGAGCCCCTGGCGATTGTTCCGGAGCGTGACTCGGCAACGGTCCTCCTGCTCGCGCAGGATCTTCTCGACCTCTTCGTCGATGACCCGCGCGGTCTCGTCGGAGTAGTCGCGCGTGTGCATCAGGTCCTCGCCGAGGAAGACCTGGCCCTGCGACCCCCAGGCCATCGGACCGATGCGGGGAGACATGCCCCACTCGCGCACCATCTTGCGAGCGAGCTCCGTCGACGTGACGAGGTCGTTGTTGGCGCCCGTCGAGATCACACCGAACACCAGCTCTTCGGCGATGCGCCCGCCCATGGCCACCACGAGACGATCCTCGATGTAGTCCTGGCGGTAGATGTGGCGCTCCTCCAGCGGCAGCTGTTGCGTGACACCGAGCGCCATGCCCGTCGGCAGGATCGTGACCTTGTGCACCGGGTCGGCGTGCGGGAGCACGGCGGCACACACGGCGTGGCCGCCCTCGTGGTAGGCGACCGACTCCTTCTCGAGGTCGGAGAGCGCCATCGACTCCCGGCGCTGGCCCATGAGCACGCGGTCACGCGCCATCTCGAAATGGCGCATGTGGATGGCCTCGTCGCCGGCCCGCACCGCGAACAACGCGGCCTCGTTGACGAGGTTGGACAGATCCGCACCGGACATGCCCGGCGTGCCCCGGGCCACGACTTGCAGGTCGACGTCTTCGTGGATGCGCTTGTGCTTGCAATGCACCAACAGGATCAGGCGGCGCTCGTCGAGCTCGGGCAGCGGCACGACCACCTGGCGATCGAATCGACCCGGCCGCAGCAGCGCCGTGTCGAGGATGTCGGGCCGGTTGGTCGCGGCCATCATCACGATGCCTTCGGTGGCTTCGAAGCCGTCCATCTCCGAGAGCATCTGGTTCAGCGTCTGCTCACGCTCGTCGTGCCCACCGCCGAGGCCGGCGCCGCGCTTGCGGCCGATGGAGTCGATCTCGTCCACGAAGATGATCGCCCGGCCGAGCTTGCGGGCTGTCTGGAACAGATCGCGCACGCGTGACGCGCCGACACCGACGAACATCTCCATGAAGTCGGAGCCCGACACCGACAGGAACGGCACGCCCGCCTCGCCGGCAACGGCTCGTGCGATCAGAGTCTTGCCGGTTCCCGGCGGACCGACGAGCAGCACGCCCTTCGGGATGCGCGCCCCGATCTCACCGAACTTGTCGGGGAACTTGAGGAAGTCGACGACCTCGCGGATCTCCTGCTTCACGCCGTCGTAGCCGGCGACGTCGGCGAAGGTCGTGCCCGGTCGTTCGGTGGTGTACGTGCGGGCCCGGGAGCGACCGATGGACATGATGCCGCCCATCTGGCTCTGCTGACGGCGGGTCATCCACACGAAGAAGCCGATGAGCAGCCCGATCGGGAGCAGCACCGGCAACCACGCCGCCCAGAGGCTGGTCTGCGGGGTCGTGAACTTCACCTCGACGTGGTGATCCGAGAACAGCTTGCGGTCGGATTCCGAGGGGCCCGGGGGCGACGGCAGCCCGGTGGTCACGAACTTCTTCTTGTCCGCGAATTCGCCGGTGATGTGGCCGTTGTCGTTGTTCCAGTCGATGCTCTTGACGTTGTCGGCTTGGACGAAGTCAAGGAACTGCGAGTACTGGAGGCTGGTGCCCTCGGACGTGCTGAACAGCGTCGGCAGGAGGAACGCGGCGGCGACCAGCCCGAGCAGCACCCAGATCGACCAGCGCGGCCAGCTCGACATGCCCAACCGCCCGCCCGACGGTGGGCGCGAGTCGCGCGGCGGGGGAGGCGGGGGCGGAGGGGTCTGCGGACTCATCAGCCACACAGCCTAGGGGTCCGCCGGTCCCGAACAGATGCGGCATCCGCCATGGGAGGCCGCTCACTCTGTACGGTCCAAGGTTCATGAGCCGCCATTGCGCCCGGCCGAGTTGCAATGCCTTGGCCAACGCCACATTGACCTACGACTACGGCAACCGCGCCGCATGGGTCGAACGCCTCTCTGAAGAAGCGCATCCCATGACCCACGACCTCTGCGAGCGCCACGCCAACGGTCTGTCCGTGCCGCGCGGCTGGCGTCTCGAAGATCGGCGCATCGTCGAACCCCTCTTCCGCGAGCGCAACTACCTCGCTTCATAGCCTTAGGTTTGGCCCGACATGCCGGGCCGCACCACGACCGACGACGTCCGCTGGGGACTCGGGGATGCCGCGCTCGGCTTCGCACTCGCGTATGCCCTCACGCTGGTGTTCTCGCCATTGGTGTTCCGGCTGACCGGCCAATCGCTCGACACACCCGCCGACCAGGTCCCGCTGAGCACACTCGCGCTCCAACAGGTCCCGTTCTACGGGGGGATGCTCGCGGTCCCGCTCATCGCCTCGTATCACAAGGGCCGCGGTCCGGTCACCGACTTCGGTCTGCGGATGCGCGGGACGGATGCCCCGCTCGGCCTCGTCGTCGGCCTCGTCACGCAGTACGCCGCGCTCCTGCTCTACCTGCCGATGCTGTGGTGGACGTCGGTGACGAGCGACGACATCTCGAAGCCCGCCCGCGAGCTCACGGACAAGGCGCACGGCGCCGGGGTCGTGCTGCTGATCGTCGTCGTGGCCGTCGCCGCGCCGATCGTCGAGGAGATCTTCTTCCGGGGCCTCGTGTTGCGCTCGCTCGAGCGGAGATTCGGGATCAGATGGGCGATCGTCGGCTCGAGCGCCAT
>JBEEFX010000306.1:0-27033 GCA_041166365.1 Acidimicrobiaceae bacterium | reverse complement strand
TCCTCGGTCGCGCACATTCCGTCCGCGGACTCGACACCGTTCGGGTGAACGATCTGGTTGGTTCCCGTGAGGCCGGTGATCTTGCCCGTCGCATCCCGCAGCAAGTCGATCTTCGAGGTGATGACCGCTTCGTCGATCGCACCGCACGTATCAGCGAAAGCGCCACCGCCGTCGACCCGCGCCCCGTCGAAGTGGTCGCCTGTGCGTGTGAAGGTCAACCCGAGAAAGCCTTGGTCGAACACGGGTGATGGACCAGTGAACGTGCACGTGACCAAGTCGCATTCGACGACGGCGGTGCTCGTGGTGACCTTCCCGACCTGCGCTCCGCCGGAACCAAGTGAGGGACCGGCATTCACCGCCGTGACCGTGTACGTGGTGTTGAACGTGCCCTTGAACGGCAGCGGGACCGTCGTCGTGGACGCCGTCGTGGACGTGCTCTCGGGCCCGACCGCGACACTCGTCTTGGTCTCGTCGCCGCCGCGAGCCGCCAACGCAACCGCTCCTGCCACGACCACGGCGACGACTACAGCACCCGCGACCAAGAGGCGGCGTGGACGCGGCGAGCGGCGGTTCTTGTTGCGACGGGCGTCGGCCGGACTGCCTCCCCCGGCGCTGCCGACAACGCCTCGGCCCGGAACGCGCTCGGGCGGAACGATTGCGCCCGGCGACGCGAGCTCGTCGAACAGGCCGGGCGTACCCGTCTGATCGGCGGCCTGCAGCACACGCCCCTGCGGCGGCCCAGCGAGGAAGCGGCCGATCTGTTCGTCGAGCCGGCCGTTGTCGAGGTCGTCGAGGAACTGCGCGAGCGCCGTCCGCGGAACACAGGCGATGCCGTCCCGAATGCCGCGTAGCCGGAAGGCGACCGCGGCCCACGCGATGGACAGCGGCTCGACTCGATAGCCCGGCCGCTGCCGCGGACGAACGACATCCTCGAACGCGTTGCCTTCGAATTGCTCCGACAGGACGCGATCAGCGCTCGGCTCCCCTTCGAGTGGTAGGGCGAGCGTCCCGTCAACGACCCGATCGACGAGTCGCAGCTCGCTTTCGTCGAGGAGCGGCTCCACCATCGGCCTCGCACTGGCCCAGGTCTCGTGCAGGTGGGCCTGAGCCGTCCAGGTGCGGCCGGCGCCCCATCGCAGCTGTGTGTTCCGGCCGTCGCGGTACAGGTCGGGGCCGAAGGCGCGCCGGTCGACATACCAGCCCGCGCGGACGTTCGACGGTCGCACGCGCGATCGAACGGAGCGCGGCAGATGACGCCGGGCGTCGCGCGAATGAACGGCAGCCGCGCACGCAAGGCCCCCCGCCGCGGCGAAGGTCGCGGCCGCTCGGAGTTGGTCGCCCTCGCAGTACTCGCCTCCGAGCTCGAGACGCCCACACCGAGGCCGCACCAACAAGCCCGGTGACGTGGGTCGGTCGAGCAGCAACATCATCGCTGGCGCGAACCGCTTCACGAACAGACGACCGGCAGCGACGACATCACGGTCGTCGACCTCGAGGTTCAGGTGCGTGGAGTAGCCGTCGAGCCGCAGATGATCGGGCAGGGCCGACACGAGTGCGTCCTTCGCGACCAGCACGCGCCACTCGAGCTCCGCCGTACATCCCGGACGCAACACCACCGGCGCGATCGCTACTTCCGCTTCGCGACCGTCCGAGGTGACCAGTCCGCCCCAGGAGGTGCGATACGCGTTGGGATCGGTCGGATCGAGACGCAGTCCTTCGACCTTCAGGGTGTGCAACAGCGGCGCGAAGTCGAGTTGCTCGTCGCCATCCAGCACGCGGTATTCGTGCTCGATTCCGAGCACTGGCGCGGTTGCGCTCCCTCCTACGTCGAGGGGATACCCCGCGACCAGACGCCGACCCACGCCCTACGACTCGTCGTCGGCGTCTTCGTCCTTGTCCTTGCCCTTGACGATGCCCGCCGCGCCGCCTCGGCCGCCGAGGCCGATGTCGGTCGCCTTGTCCTGGGCCTTGCCGGCCAGATCGTCCAGCAGTCCGCCCCCACCGCCGCCACTGGGCGGAGCGGGCGCGGCGCCCGACAGCGACTGTCCGCCCAGGCCGACGTCTTGCGGCCCTCGAGCGGCCTGCGCTGCCGATGCGACGTGACCGCCAGCACCGCGCACGTCAGCGACGTTGCCCTTCTCACCCATGGTCTGCCTCCCGCTCCTCGTCCGCGACCGAACGCGCTCACCGTATACCTCGTCAATCGGCGATGTCGCGGGCCACGATGACTTTCGTCGGTGTCACGCGCACGAGGAGTTCGCCAGGCACCCCGTTGCGCCTGCCGTACTCGTCTGCCCGATCCGCGCCCATGTACCGGCCGCCGATGACCGAAGCCCAATGACGCAGTTCGCCGACATCCTCCGAGATCGACGCGTCGCCGTGCACGACCACGAACGAGAACGGCGGCAGCTCGTCGTCCCAACACATCGCCACGCGCGGATCGCGACGGATCGCCTTTCCCTTGGCGGTCTCCGCGCCGGTGTTGAACAGGATCTCGCCTCCGTCGAGCGCGACCCAGATGGGTGCGACGCGTGGACTGCCATCTGCGGCGACCACGGCGAGCTTCGCGGTGCGGGGTGGCGTTGCGGCGATGAACTCGCGCCACCAGGGATCGTCGGGAAGGGTCATGCCCCCATCGTCGCAGCGCTGTAACCCGAACCGACGCCTGACGCGAGCAGCCGCCGACCCGTATGGGCCGGCGGTTGCCAGATGACTCGAGTGCGTGGTTGCTATTGCTTGCGGTTGGCCCGCACCCGCACCGGTGCGCTCACCCGGCGGAGGCCGAGGGCCACCGCCGCCATGAGCCCACCGAACATGAGCAACAACGTCTCGTTGGTACCGGTACGAGGAAGCGCCGGCGTCTCGGGGGTGGTCGCGGGCACCGCGACGACCTTGAAGTTCGAAGCACTACCCGCCGATGCGGCCGCGACGGTGAACGGTTCGGTCAACGCTGCGACCTCGCCCTCCCCGAGGACGATCGGAGCGTCCTCGTCATCGCCGAACGCTGCGGATCGCAATCCGTGGACCGACAGTGCCTGCTCGAAGCACGACGTGATGTCGAAGATCGACCCTGCGCCCGCGAGCACGTCACTCACCGGTGAATCGGGGATCGTCACGTCAACACCGACTGGCAAGATGACGATCTCGTTGCCGAACACCTCGTCGAACACGTCGCACAAGTCCGGAGGCGTGATCGTCAAGGCCAGCGCCGTGATGCCGGCGATGGCGTTCACGTAGTCGGCTGGCTTGGCGACGCTCGTGAATCGATTGAAAAGCTCGATCGAGATGAGGTTGCCGAGGCTCGGAGCAAGCGACCCGAGGATGCCGTTGATCGTGCCCGCAACCTGCGTCCCGATCGTTTCGATCTCGTCGAGCGTCGTGTTCGCGTCGATGGCACCGAGATCGATGCCGCCGACACGAATGTCGTTGATGGTCCCAGTCACGACTGCCGACGAATGGCCCACGGTGTCCGCCGCCGTCGCGACCGCGCCGGCCGTCACGCCGTCGATTGCCAGCAACGGTGTACCCGCGAGCACATCGAGCATCGCCTGGAGGAGCTGGTTGAGCAGTCCTTGCAGCAAGTCGAGGGCATCTTGCGCTGAGTCGACGGTGTCCTGCGCCGCGTTGAGTGCCGCGTCCGCTGTATCGATGCAGAGCTGCTTCGCCGTCGGATCCGCGATCAAGTTGCAGACTGCGATCGCCGCAGTGTGGACGGTCTGTGCGATCGCCAGCGCTGTGTTGGCAGCACCAAGCGTGTCCTCCGCCGAGGTGATACCGGAACTGAGTTGACCCAGCTTGTCGGCGAGATCGGCGGCCGAATCGGTGCCGGTGAGGTGCGTGATCGACTCGACCATCCCGACCTCGTCGAGTTGGTCGAGCAGATCGACGATCTGCTCGAGCGAGAGGTCGCCGACGTCCAGCCCGACCATGTTGAGCAGCGCTTGGAGGTCGAGCACGGTGATGGAGTTCGCGGTCACCGACCGATTCGCGACCGATGACGTCGGGCTGGCCAGCCCAGAAAGGGCGGCCGAAGCCGAGTCGACACCCAGCACGCCGATTGCGTTGAGATCAACCAGCGCGGCGGTGGCCGACGATTGCGCACCTGTTGCATCGACGAGCGACGACAGCGAGATGGGCGTCAATTGACCGGTGACACCCGGGGCACCGAGGGACGACAAGTCGAAGGCGGTGTTCTTCTGATCTGCCGCGCCAGTGCTCGACGTCTGCACCGAAGGGCTGCTGAAGTCGCCCAGCAGGTCGGTGTGCCCTGACAACGCGGTCAAGGTCTCGGTCGCGGCCGGAACACTGACGAGCGGGTCCAGCGTGGCGGTGTTGCTCTCGTGCAGCACGGTCGCGTTGAGGATCGTGCCGTAGTCGACAACGACAAGTGAGGTGCTGCCCCTCGCCGAGCCGACGCCCGTCGGAGCGTCTGCGGCATTCGATGGCGACGCCGCGATCACCGAGATGAGTGCTACGAGCGAAAACCCCGCGATGGCGCGACGAAAGGTACTTTTCAAGGCCAGAACCCCCGCTTCAGACGATCCGCCCAGTCTTCGCGACGGGACGCGTCGCGGCTATGGCCTAACCGGGTGGTTTTGAGCGCACTTGTGCGCGATCGATGCCTAGTTAGACAGCGAGCAGATCGCGGGCGCCGGTGTCGCTGGACGGGTGCCGCAGCTTCGACATCGCCCGCGCCTCGATCTGGCGAATGCGTTCACGCGTGAGGTTGAAGTGCTCGCCGACCTCTTCGAGCGTGCGCGGCTCGCCGCGGTCGAGGCCGAAGCGGAGCTTCAGGATCTCCCGCTCGCGCTCGTCGAGCGGGGCGAGGAGACGGGCGATCTCGTCGGGCAGCAGCGCGGTGGCGGCCACCTCGAAGGGCGACTCGGCCGAGCGGTCCTCGACGACGTCGCCGAGCTCGGCGTCGCCGTCCTCGCGGAGCGGCTCGGAGAGCGACAGCGGCTCGGCCGCGAAGCGGAGCGCCTCGGTGACCTTGTCCTCCGGCATCTCGACTTCCTCGGAGAGCTCCGCCAGCGTGGCGGGACGACCGAGCTTCAGCTCGAGCCGGGCCCGGGCCTTCTGCAACCGGGCGAGGGTGTCGCCGGCGTGGACCGGGAGGCGGAGGGTGCGGCCGGTGTTGGCGATGCCGCGGGTGATGGCCTGGCGGATCCACCAGGTGGCGTAGGTGGAGAACTTGAAGCCCTTGCGCCAGTCGAACTTCTCGACGGCGTGCATCAGGCCGAGGTTGCCCTCCTGGATCAGGTCGAGGAGCGGCAGCCCGGACGCTTGGTACTTCTTGGCGATCGACACGACCAGGCGGAGGTTCGACTGGACGAACGTGCGCTCGGCGTCCTCGCCGTCGCGGGCGGATCGACGCAGTTCGCGCTTGCGGGCCGGGGTGAGGTCTTTGCCTCCCCGATCGAGGGAGACGCGGGCCTCGTTGCCATTCTCGATGGCCTGCGCGAGGCGGACCTCGTCGTCCTTGGTGAGCAGCGGATACTGCCCGATGTCGGTGAGGTAGAGGCGGACAAGATCTTCCTCGTCGCGCTCGACACGCTCTTTGGGCAAGAGCCCTCTCCTCGGTCTGCAGGGGTGGTGGATACGGGTGACGTCGCGGTGCAGCGGTACTGCCCCGCCGAGCTCGGACTTCACCGGCCACCGCCGTTCAAAGTCCGGTCTTTACGATACTGGCCTGGTCAAGACTGCCAACCTGCTGCTCTGGGTGGTCACGACAGGTCCGTCAGAGGGTTCTTCGGTTGCCTGAGGCCGCCGCTTGACCCTGGGTTCGTCCAGTTCTGCGTCGTTGTCCACACGTCAATTCGCTGCGCTCCGGTCGATTCCTGCCCGGCCGTTAGGGTTCGGGCGTGTCCGAGGTCGAATTGACGGTCGTGACCATGGTGTTCGAGTCGGCCGTACCGGAGCCGCTGCAGTCGGTGCTCGCGAAGTACGTCGTGTTGAGCCGAGGTCACCCGGGATGCCGCAACATCGACTTGTGCGCCTCGGCCACCTCGCCCGGGCGCTTCGTGATCATCGAGAAGTGGGATTCCCCCGAGACGCAGCGGGCGCATTTCGACTCACCCGAGATGGTCGAGATGGCCAAGGCCTGCGATGGGTTGCTCGCCCTGCCGCCCCAGATCGACCTCCTCGAGGCGATCTCGGCCCACGACCTGATCTGACCGGCGCCTTTCCGGAGCGAAAGTGGCGTATGACGCCGCATCTGCTCCTTAGAGGAGTTTTTTAGGCGGCGACGGCGCCGTCGCTGAGCGCGGTGACGTCGGACCAGGACAGGCCGTCGGCCGTCCAGAGCCGCTCGAACGCATCATCGGACGCGTCGCTGAAGCCGTGCCGGTTGCGGAAGTGATACAGCCGCCGCTGCCGGTTGTCGTAGTGCGTGAACCCGAGCCGCACGAGGCGCCCCACGCAGTACGCGTCCCACGCGACGGACTGCGGCAGCGTGAGCTTGTCGTCGGCCGGCGGGTCGCCGAACGCGGGATCGAGCCGATCGCGTACGCGGAACATCAAGCGGCCGAGGACATCGGCGCTGCCAGTGCGCGACAAGTTGCGCGGGCGCTTGGGATCTTCGAGGGCGCCGCTCTCGACGGTGATCACCAACGGCTCGATCGATGCCACCGTCGCTCGTCCGAGGGGCGTGGACTCGTCGACCTCGAGGCGAACGTCGAGATCGGGTGGCAAGCCGATGGCGGCGATGAGATCGCCGACGATCGACGCGATCTCCGTGGCGTCGTAGCTGACGAGCGTGAAGGTCTCCGGCGAAACGCTGACGCTCAAGCGGTTGCCTCCGAGGACGAGCCGATCCAGCCCATGATCAGCTGTCCGCGCTCGCCTGAGCGACGAGTCGTTCCCGCATGCGGTCGGCGTCGTCCTTGGCTTCGCGTGAGATCTCGGCGAGGTCGTCCATCTCTTCCTTGTCGAAGCCGGCGAGCTCGCGGAAGCGGCGGGCCAAGCGAATGGGGCTGTCGTCGTCCTCGCCGCGGAAGCCGCCGAGAGAGAACAGCTTGTCGACCACGCGCTGGAACTCGAGCGCGCGCTCGCGGCGTTCGGGATCTTTTTCGGTGAGCCGGCGCAGCCAGTCGCTGCCCATCTTCACGTGCGTGACCTCGTCGGCGAGCATCCAGTCCTCGCAGAACTCGAGCACCGGATCGCCGGCGACGTCGCCGAACTCCTTCATCGTGTTGAACACGTCGATGGCCAGGCCCTCGAGCGCGCGGTTCACACCCGTGAGCCGCAGCACGGGGTCGGGGTTGCACGCCGCTTCGTAGAGGAACGTCGACTCGGAGAACTCGCCGAGCTCCGTGCCCATCCAATCCGACAGCTTCACCGAGATCTCGCAGTGGCGAGCCTCGTCCCAGCACTGCCGCGCCATGTCGAGCTTCAGCGCGAACGGGGTCTCGTCGCCGCCGTCGCCGGTTTCGAAGTCCCAGCAGGTGCGGCCGGCGCCTTCGAGCGCCTGGACCTCGCCGACGAAGATGCCATGCATCAGCGCACGCGCCGCGTCGGGCGCGTCGGGACGCGCCGGCGTCAGCTTCAGCGCTCCGCGAGGGTTGGAGCGAGAACCGGGCGAGCGCGGATCCATGAAGCGCTGCTCGGTCGTGAGCCGGACGAAGCGCTCGTCGCGGGCCAGCAGATCGGCGGGAAAGATCTTCCTCATGCGTGAACCTCCTGGTCCGCATATGCGGACCCGATGGAGCCTGGTCCGGCGATACCGCCGGCAGCCAACATCAGCTTCTCAAGCTTTGCCTGGTGCGCGGCGGCACGGTCGATTTCTTCATCGGCATCGATCAGCGACTGGATGAGCATCTCGCCATCGCGCCAGTCCTCGAACTCGTCTTGCAACGCGAACTTCAGCGAGCGGATGGTGGGGGCGTCGGTGATGGTGCTCGTGTTGTTCAGGTGGAAGGTGTACGCCGCGATCTTGTGCGGGATGAGCACCCGGTACACCCCGACGAGCTTCTCGATCGTCAGCTCAGGTGCTTCTGGCTCGGTCATCGCGTCGACGAAGGCCACGAGCTCGTCGTTGGCCGGCATGGTCAGCCGCTCGGGGTTCATCTCGCGCAGCTCGGGGAGACGCTTGTGCCACAGCTCCGAGTGCCATGCGTGGTGGTAGCAGTGGGTGCCGAGCCGCATCTTCACGTCGAGCTCCGGAACGGTGGCGACCCACCCGCCGAGCACTTCGAAGAGCTTCATCTCGATCCACTTGTAGTTGCCGACACGCCGGGCCGAATCCTCGACGGTGAACGCGCCTGGCAGTTCCCGTCGGTCCCACGGCGCGAACGGCGCCCGCGCCTTCTTCGGATCGGCCATCAGTCCCCCTGTGTCGATGCAGCTTGCAGATTCTCGCGAACTTGACCCCGCGGTCAAGAAGAGAGCAGGCCGTCGAGCTCGGCCAGCGCGCCGGACGGATCGGCGGCGTCGACGAGGATCCCGTGCAATCCCGCGGCTTGCGCGCCGACGACGTTGCCGGGAGCGTCGTCGAGGAACACGGCTCGATCGGGAGCGATGTCGCCGAGCAGCTCGAGCGCGTGGCGGAAGATCGCCGGGTTCGGCTTGCGCATCCCGACCGCCGAGGAGTCGACGATCACCTCGAACAGCTCGTCGACGGGAACGAGCTCACGCCACTGGGTCGACGCTTCCTTCACGTTGTTGGTCACGAGGGCCGTGCGATAGCCATCGGCGCGCAGCCGGCGGATTCGCTCGATCACGACATCGTGCACGTCGAGGCGGCTCATCATGTCGGCCAAGCTGGCGAAATCGAGCTCCAGCTCGGCCTCGGTGGCGCGAGCGAAGAGATCCGTGCCGTACTCGGCGGCGGTGATCTCTCCCCGCTCGAACCGGTGCCACGCATGATCCGTGTCTTCGTCGTACGGCCCGAGCATGAGGTCGAGCACCACTTGGCCGTCGACACCGGAGCCGGTGCCTAGCGCGGCCATGTGGGCGAACGGCGACGTCGTCAGCACGCCGTTGAAGTCGAAGAGAACGGCCTCGATGGTCACGAGGCTGATTGTTGTCGGGTCAGGCGCAGCTCAGACAGCCGCTCATCCCGTACTCCGGCCCCGGTGTCCACGGAGGGTCGCCACCGCCCGGCGGGTTGTCGCTCACCGCGATCGGGTTGTGGTTCGCATCCTTCACGTGCGGGTCGTCGCCGGGCCACTGGCCGAGCTGGTAGCGCTGGCCGCCGTCGGTCTTCATCATCATCCCGTTGCGGACGTCACCTCGCTCGTCCGGGCCGACGGCCGTCACGTCGTAGAAGACCTCGGCGAAGTCCTTGATCCAGGTCGGCAGGTCCGGCGTCGCATAGGCCTGGGGCAGCGCGGCGCGTCCTCCACCTTCGGGTGTCGGCGGATACGAGAACAGCCCCGCCTTCCAGGTGTCGTGCGTGAGGTTCGGTCCGGCCATGTGGATGCCGGTGAAGAGGAACTGCGCCACGCCGCGATAGATGTTGCACAACACGCCCTCGTCGCCGTCGGCGGCGTCGCGGTGGGCGTCGTGGTACTCCTTCACGCCCGTCGAGTTCTTCACGTTCTCCCACGTGACCCACAGTGGCGTGATGCCGAAGGCGTGGCGCCACTGGTTCTGGTCGTACAGCCGGCCGGCCGTCGTCGTGTCGGACAAGCCGGTGCCGGTCACGAACCACTCGGGGTAGTAGTTCTGCCGCGTCGCTTCCGGCGTGATGAGGATCGGCGACAGCGGGTCGATGAGCGGCACGATCGTGGTGACGCCCGCGTCCTTCATCTGCGTGATCATGTTGGTCACGTCGTTCTGGTTGCGACCGGGGTCGTACAGATAGGAGACCTGGACGGCGAAGGTGACGCCGTACTGCGCGAAGGCGTCTTCGCAGATCTTGCGCATGCGCTCGCCTTCGGGATCCACCTTGCCCTGCGCGCCGTTCAGGTACATGAGCCCGAAGACACGCTTCTTCAGGGTGAAGCCCTGCGTCGGGTTGAGCTCGTCGCCGGCGTAGACCGCGTTCTTGCCGGCCAAGCGCTTGCCGATGTACTCGGCCGACTGCTGGCAGTACTCGTTGGCACTGGGCAACCCACCGGCGATGACGTTCGGGTTCTCCTGGTAGTACGCGCTCGACAGTGACACCGTGCAGCCGACGCAGAGGACGCCGCGCGCGTTGAGCTCACTGGCCAGGACCGTGGGCATGACCGCCGCCGGGTTACCGACGATGACGGCGAAGGGGTGCTTGTCGGCGATCTGGGCGGCGTCGGCGATCATCGCCTCGTCGTTGGTCGAGACCGCGCTCGCGGCGTAGTCCTCGTAGATGACCTCGCGGCCGTAGGTCTGGTAGTGGTGGTTGGAGTAGGCGCGGTAGGCGTCGTACGCGCGGGCGATCACGGAGTCTTCGTCGGAGAGCTTGTAGGCCCGGAGGATCGCCTTGGTGGCGTCGTCCTGGAATCCGAGCCAGCGGATGACCTTGATCTGCGTCGCGCTGACACCGTCGGAGGTGGCGCCGCCGTTGTTCGTGCTGTTCCATTGCACGCAGGGCGGCATGTAGAACGAGATGCCGACTTGGCGGCCGTCCGGACGGCAGTCCGGACCGGCGCCGAACGTGACGTCGTTGCCGCCCGACGCGCCGGCGACGGAGCCCCCGGGTCCGCCAGCGGCGCCGGTTCCTCCCGCGGCGCCTCCGGTGCCGCCTGCGCCCGTCGCACCTTCGCCCGTCGCGGCGGCGCCGGTCGCCGTCTTTCCGGCCGCGGCCCCGCCGGTGGTGCTCACCTGATTGCCCGTCCCGTTCGAGTTCCCGGGCACGATCGCGATGAGCAAGGCCAGCACGGCCAACACTCCGAGCGAAACTCCGTACCGTTCGAAGAACTGACGCAGGTTCATCGATGCTGCCCCCCGAATAATTTGCACGACCCGGGCAAAAGCCCGGTCATGTGTTCTAGGGCGATGGGTCGAGATCCTCCCGGGGGGCTTGGAATGACCGTGGATCAGAGCGACATCCGCTCTGCCGTGAAGGCGGGGCTGTG
Organism: Acidimicrobiaceae bacterium; assembly: GCA_041166365.1. Taxonomy (GTDB): domain Bacteria; phylum Actinomycetota; class Acidimicrobiia; order Acidimicrobiales; family JACDCH01; genus DASUCS01. The sequence continues at coordinate 16,042 of JBEEFX010000306.1, read as the reverse complement.
GATCCTCGGATTCCTCGTGCTCGTCGAGATCATCTATCCCGCGCCGACGTCGATCCTCGTCCTCGGCCTCGTCAACGGCTCCTTGTCCGGCCTGATCGCCGTGGGCCTGGTGCTCGTCTACCGCGCCAACCGGGTCGTGAACTTCGCCCAGTTCGACATCGGCGGGGCGGTCGCGGTCCTCACCGCGCTCCTCATCGGCAAGGGACTGAGCTTCTGGTTCGCCATGCCGATCGGGCTGCTCACGGCCATCGGGCTCGGCGCCCTGATCGAGGTCGTCTTCATCCGGCGGTTCGCAAAGGCGCCGCGCCTCCAGCTGACCGTGGCGACCATCGGTATCGCGCAACTCTTCCAAGTCGTCGAGCTGCTGTTGCCGAAGGTCTTCAACTTCGACAACGTCCCCCAGCCACCGCAGCCGTTCAAATGGAGCTACGAGTGGTTCCCGGCCACGTTCACCGGCGGGCACCTCCTCATCCTCCTGGTGGTCCCGGTCGCGGCCGCCGGATTGGCGATCTTCCTGCGCCGTTCGCGCTTCGGCATCGGTATCCGCGCCGTCGCCGAGTCGAGCGACCGCGCCGCGTTGCTCGGGATCCCCACGCGGCGCCTCAACACCATGGTGTGGATGCTGGCGTCCGGGCTCTCGGGGCTGGCGGTCCTGTTGCGGATGCCGATCAACGGCGTGGCCGTCGGCGCGCTGTTCGACCTCTCACTGCTGCTGCGGGCGCTGGCCGCGGCCGTCGTCGGGCGCATGGAGAGCCTGCCTCGCACGGTGTGCGCCGCCCTGGTGCTCGGGATGGTCAGCGAGGCCGTCTTCTTCGCCAGCCACAACACGATCGTGGTCGACGCCGTGCTCTTCGCGGTGATCGTCGGCGCGCTCCTCATCCAGCGGCGCGGCGGCGAAGATCGCGCCCGGGACATCGGCACCTCCACGTGGAGAGCCATTCGAGAGGTGCGCCCGATCCCGCGCGAGCTGATGCGCTTGCCGGAGATGAAGGTGGGCCTCGGCGTGCTGGCGGCGATCAGCGCCCTCCTGCTCGTGTTCGTGCCGCTCACGCTGACCAAGAGCCAGGTCAACCTCTTCACCATCGGGCTCATCTTCGCCATGGTGATGTGCTCGCTCGTGCTGCTCACCGGGTGGGCCGGACAGATCAGCCTCGGTCAGTTGGCGATCATGGCCATGGGCGGCGCCGTCGCGTGGACGCTCTCCCTGCAAGGAAAGAATTTCTTCGTCTGCCTGGGCGCGGCCGGCCTCACCGGCACGGCCGTGGCGCTCGCGTTGGGAATCCCCGCGCTGAAGATCAAGGGACCGTTCCTCGCGGTCACGTCGCTCGCGTTCGCCGTCACCACAGGCACCTTCTTCTTGAACAACGAGTACTTCCCATGGCTCGTCCCCAAGGTCGCCGACCGTCTGCACGTTCGCCCGGTGATCTTCGACAAGTTCGATCTCGAGTCGGACTACGCGTACTACTACGTGGTCCTGATCTTCCTGGCGCTCGTCTTCGCCGCGATCTGGCGGTTGCGGCGCTCGCGCACCGGCCGCGTGCTCATCGCCACGCGGGACAACACCCGCGCCGCCCAGTCCTACGGCATCAGCCCGGTACGGGCCCAGCTGACCGCGTTCGGCTTCTCCGGCTTCATCGCCGGCCTGGCCGGCGGGTTGTACCTCTTCCACCAGCATCAGCTGTCGAGCACGATCCGCGACCCATCGCAGAACGTCCTGGTGTTCTCGATCGGCGTCCTCGGCGGATTGGGCTCTGTCGGCGGCGCGGTCCTCGGCGCGGCCTACCTCTACTTCGTCAAGTACTCGCCGGTCACCAGCACCCAGCAAGCCCAACTGTTCGCCAGCGGCGTGGGGCTCTTGGTCATCATGCTCGTGCGCCCCGACGGTCTCGGCGGGGCGTTCTACGCGGTACGCGACGCGCTGCTCCGCCGGATCGCAAAGGCGCGCGGCATCGTCGTGCCCAGCCTGCTCGCCGACGTGCGGGTCGACGAAACCGCGGTCGCGCTCCTCGACCAGGTGGAATCGGCCGCGCCTGCCGCGACCGGTCTTGCGCCGGAATGGGCACCTCAGCACGAGAGTGGTCAGGCGCCCGACGACGCGCTCCTCGTCGTGCGCGGCCTCGAGGTCGCGTACGACAAGGCCAAAGTGCTGTTCGGTGTCGACTTCCACGTCTCGCGAGGCGAGATCGTGGCGTTGCTCGGCACGAACGGCGCCGGCAAGTCGACGCTGCTCTCCGCGATCTGCGGCCTCGTCAAGCCGATGGGCGGAACGGTGACCTTCGACGGCCAGGACATCACGGGCGCCAGTCCGACCGAAGCAGTGACACGCGGCATCGCGATGATGCCGGGCGGCAAGGGCGTGTTCCCCACGCTGACCGTCGCCGAGAACCTGCAACTGGCGGGATGGCTCTACGTCAAGGATCCCGAGTACGTGCGGACGGCGACCGAGCAGGTGCTCGAGTTCTTCCCGATCCTGCGCGATCGCTGGGACCAGCGCGCCGGCAACCTCTCGGGCGGCGAGCAGCAGATGCTGACGCTCGGGCAGGCGTTCCTCGCCAAGCCCGAGGTGCTGATGATCGACGAGTTGAGCCTCGGGCTCGCCCCGATCATCGTCGAGCAGTTGCTCGGCATCGTCCACGCCATCCACGAGAGCGGGACGACGATCGTGCTCGTCGAGCAATCGGTCAACGTGGCGATCACGCTCGCGGAGCGGGCCGTCTTCCTCGAGAAGGGTGAGGTGCGGTTCAACGGCCCGACCGCCGAGCTGCTCGAACGACCCGAGCTCTTGCGAGCGGTGTTCCTCGAGGGCGCGGCCACGAAGCGGACCGAACAGCTCGCCGGAGTCGGCTCGAACGGTCACCGGCATTTCGCCGGCGCGTGCGAGCACTGCGGCCACACGCACGAGCAGGCGATCGAGCTGCGGGAGATCTCCGCCGCGTTCGGCGGCATCCGCGCGGTGGACGACGTGAGCTTCACCGTGGCCGAGGGCCAGATCGTCGGCATGATCGGGCCGAACGGCGCCGGGAAGACCACGATCCTCGACATCATCTCCGGCTTCGTGCCCGAAGCGGGCGGCCGGATCCTCCTCGCCGGCAAGGACGTCACCGACCTGTCACCCGACCAGCGCGCGCTCGCCGGGCTCGGCCGCTCCTTCCAAGACGCCCGCCTGTTCCCGTCGATGACGGTCCGCGACACGATCGCGACCGCGCTCGAGCGCCACGTGTCCGTACCGGATCCACTCGCCGCCTTCCTGCTGTCGCCGGCGGTCACCGTTTCGGAGAGAGAGGTCAATGAGAAGGTCGACGAGCTCATCGAACTCATGCGCTTGGAGGCGTACGCGGACAAGTTCGTCGGCGAGCTCTCGACGGGCACCCGCCGCATCGTCGACCTCGCATGCACCCTCGCCCACAAGCCGTCGGTGCTGCTACTCGACGAGCCGTCATCCGGTATCGCCCAACGCGAGACCGAAGCACTCGCGCCGGTGCTGCTCGACATTCGTGACAAGACCGGCGCGGCACTCATCGTGATCGAGCACGACATGCCGTTGATCACCACGATCTCCGACGAGCTGATCGCCCTCGAGTTGGGAGCGATCATCGCCCGCGGCGAACCGCACGACGTCGTCCGCAACCCGCGCGTCGTCGAGGGCTACCTCGGCACCTCCGACGCCGCCATCAACCGGTCGGGCGGCGGTGGCGCCAAGACGTCGCGGCGACGCAAGCCCCTCACGGCGGCCGGACGATGAAGCGGTTCAAGCAGGTCGCGGCCTGCGCGGTACTGCTCGGGTTCGCCGGGTTGTGGTCCGCGTTCGCCCAGAGCTCGGCCGACCTCACGATCGTCGACAAGGTGGGGTGGTGGACGAGGCGCGCCGGCGCGCAACCCACGGGCAACCCGGCCAACTTCGAAGTGGCTGCCGGCGTCCAGGGTGAAGAGAGCATCGCCGCGCTCCGTGTCCTCATCAGAGGCGACGTCACGAAGGCGACGCTCGTGATGGGTGAGGCCGACGCCCCGTTCAAGGACCTCACCACACCCACGCTTCAGGTGTGCACGACGGCGGTTCCGTGGCTCGTGGTCGACGGTGGCCCCTACGCGGATGCACCCAAACCCGATTGCAGCAACGCCGCGCCCCTGACGCGCACGAAGGATCCCGCGGGAAACGGCTCATGGTCCGGCGACGTCACGCGGTTCCTCGCCGGCTCGCGCAGTGAGGTCTCGTTGATGGTGGTGCCGGCACCGGACAAGGCGGCGGTGCTGCCGCCGACGTACTGGGTCAAGTTCCTGGCGCGCGTCGACGCCGAAGGCACACCCGACGCCAAGCCGGCGGCCTCGTCGATCACCACACCGACGTCGCCCGCCGCCAACAGCGCCACGCAGCCTCGCGTGACGGCTCCAGCCGGACCGATTGCTCCGGCGACGACCGCCGCGCCGCCGACCACGGCGCCCGCATCGGCGGTGGCGACTCCGCGCCGGTTCACCGTCGCCACCGCGTCGCACCAGAAGAAGCCGTGGGGCAAGTTGTTCGTGTTGTTGCCGCTGGCCGCGATCGCCGCCGCGCTCTACACCGGCGGCCGCAAGTTCTGGGCCCAGCGCCTCGAAGCCGCCACGACCTGACGCCATTCGGCGCTGCGGTCGGTCAGCCGGAGTACTTGTTGGTGATCGGGAGACGGCGGTCCTTGCCGAACGCCTTCGGCGTGACGCGCACGCCGATCGGTGCCTGCCGGCGCTTCCACTCGGCCACGTCGACGAGGCGCGTGATCCGCTGCACCAAGGCCGGATCGAAACCGGCTTCGACGAGCTCGGCGCGAGTGAGGTCGCGCTCGACGTACGCCTCGAGGATCGGATCGAGCAGCTCGTACGGTGGAAGGTTCTGGTCGTCGCGCTGCCCGGGTGCGAGCTCGGCCGACGGCGGCTTGACGATCACCGACTCGGGGATGAGGTCGTAGCCCGCGACCGCGTTGCGGTCCTTCGCCAGCTCGTACACGCTCGTCTTGAAGACGTCCTTGATCACCGCGAACCCGCCGGCCATGTCGACGCCGTAGATGGTGGTGTACCCGACCGCGAGCTCGCTCTTGTTGCCGCAGATCAGCACGAGCCAGCTGCGGAACTTGTTGGCCAGAGCCATCAACACGTTGGCTCGGATACGTCCTTGCAGGTTCTCCTCGGCGATGTCCGGCTGCGTGCCTGCGAACGACGGCGCCAACATCTCGAGCGTCGCGTCGAAGGCAGGCTCGATCGGAATCGTGCACAGCTCGATGCCCAAATTCGTGCACAAGCGCTCGGAATCGGTGATCGAGCCTTCCGTCGAGTAGCGGGACGGAAGGGCCACGGCGTGCACGCGGTCGGCGCCGATCGCGTCGGCGGCGATGACGGTGACCAGCGACGAGTCGATGCCGCCCGAGAGGCCGAGCACGACCTCGGTGAAGCCGTTCTTCTCGATGTAGTCGCGGGTGCCGAGCACCAACGCCGCGTAGATCTCGCGGGCGGGCGCCAGCGGCTTGACGGGTGCCGGACGGTGTTCACCCTCGTGATCGGTGCGCGCCGGAGTGACCTCGATGACCGGCAACGGCGTGGCCATCGCCCGGCCGCGCGGATCCAGCAGTCGCTTGCGGAACACCGGCAGCACTTCGAGATCCACGATCATCGTGTGCTCGACGAACTGCGGTGCACGCGCCACCAGCAGCCCGTCACTGTCGAACACGACCGACGCCCCGTCGAAGACGAGCTCGTCCTGACCGCCGACCTGGTTGACGTAGACCAGCGCGCAAGAAGCGTCGGCGGCCCGCGTCGCGAGCATGCGCTCCCGCTCGCTCACCCGGTTCGCGTAGTACGGCGAGGCGTTGATGTTGAGAACGAGCTCCGCTCCTCCGGCCGCTTGATCGGCGATCGGACCGTCGGGAATCCACGAGTCCTCGCAGACCGAGATGCCCATCTTCACGCCCGCGATCTCGAACAGCACGAGGGAGTCGCTGCCGGGGGTGAAGTAACGCTGCTCGTCGAAGACGGAGTAGTTGGGCAGATGGCGCTTGTGATACGTGCCTTGCACACCGCCGGCGGCGCACACGGCCGCGGCGTTGTGCAGATCACGACGAGCATCGACGAAGCCGACGACCGCCACACAGTTCGCGGTGCTCGCCGCGACCTTGTCGAGTGCGGTGCGGTTGGCCCGGATGAAGCCCGGCTTGAGCAAGAGGTCTTCCGGCGGGTAGCCGGTGATCGCCAGTTCCGGGAAAACCGCCACATCGCAGCCGGCGGCCTCGGCCTCCCCGTACGCGGCGATGATGCGATCGGCATTGCCGTCGAGGTCGCCAACGGTGGTGTTCAGCTGGCAAAGGGCGACGCGGACGCGAGCCACGTTGCCAGACTACCGACCTGTGCCTGACGCCCCGGTGGTCGACGACGCCGAGACCGTGCTGCGCAACGCCAGCCGTTCCCTCGGACGGCTGCTCGACACCGACCCAGACGCGCACGCGGTACTCGGAGACCTCGACCGGCGCGCGCCAGTCGACGCGTCATCAGTCGACGGTCTCGTCCGTTGGAAGCGCCACGAGTTCCTGCGCATCGCCGCTCGCGACCTGCTGCGCGTCGACGCGTTCGAACTGGTCGCCGCGGCGCTCGCGGCGATGGCCGCCGACGTGCTCGACGCCTCGGTACACCTCGCCGGTGGCGAGGGTCTCGCGGTCATCGGGATGGGCAAGCTCGGCGGGCGCGAGCTGAACTACGCGTCCGACGTCGACGTGATGCTGGTGAGCGACGGGGAGCGCGATCCGGCGGTCGTGGAGCGCAGCGCCCGGGCGGCGATCGACATCGCGCGCCGGTGCTTCCGAGTCGACATGAACCTGCGGCCCGAAGGACGCAACGGCGCGTTGGTGCGCACGCGGCCGTCCTACGAGGCGTACTGGGAGAGGTGGGCGGAGCCGTGGGAGTTCCAGGCATTGCTCAAGGCGCGCTTCGTCGGCGGCGATCAGTCGTTGGGTACGGCGTTCGAGGCCTCGGCGGCATCGCATCTGTGGGCTCGCCCGTTCACCGCGGAGTCGATCCGGGCCGTCCGCGCGATGAAGGTCCGCGCCGAAGCCGACGTGGCTCGACGCGGTCTGTCGGACCGCGAGCTGAAGCTCGGGCCCGGGGGCATCCGCGACGTGGAGTTCGCAGTGCAACTCCTCCAACTCGTCCACGGGGGCGTCGACGAAGAGCTGCGGACGCCGACGACGCTGACGGCGCTCGCCGAGCTGGCGGATGCCGGCTATGTGGGTCGCCACGACGCGGACCAACTCGCCGCGGCCTATCGCCACCTACGAACGGTCGAGCACCGCTTGCAGCTCGACGACGAGCAACAGGTCCACGCCATCCCCGAGGACGAATTGGCGCAGGACCATCTCGCTCACGTGCTCGGCTACAACGGAACGGTAGAAGCAAGCGCGGCCGAGCAGTTCTTGCGCGAACTGCGTCACCACCAACGCACGGTGCGCGCCATCCACGAACGACTGTGGTTCCGGCCACTCTTGGAAGCGTTCGCCCACGACGGCGATCGCATCCTCACGGAGGAGGCGGCCGCGGCTCGCCTCGCCGCGTTCGGGTTCTCCGACGCGGAACGCACGCGGCTTGCGGTGCGCGAGCTCACCCGCGGCCTCACGCGCTCCTCGCGGCTCATGCAGCAACTGTTGCCGCTTCTCCTGGACTGGCTGTCCGCGTCACCGGATCCGGATCTCGGCCTGCTGGGGCTGCGCAACCTCGCGTCGGGTCCCCAGCGCTCGATGGAGCTGGCGACCGCGTTCCGCGAATCTCCCGAGGTCGCGCAACGCCTGTGTCGGCTCCTCGGCACGAGCCGGATGCTGGGCCAGCTGCTGCGTCGCAACCCGGACATGATCGAGTCGCTCGGAAGCCCCGCGGCCCTGCGCCTGCGATCACGCGACGAGCTCGTCGACGGAACCCGCGCCGCGGTCGGATGGCGGACCCACTCCGACGAGCGCTGGCCCGCGCTGAAGCGGTTCACCGACCGTGAGGGGCTGCGAATCGGGGCGCACGACGTCCTCGATCTGATCGACGTCTCGGAGGTCGGTGGCGCGCTCACCCATCTCGCGGAGGCCGCGCTCCACGCGGCGGTCGACGTCCTGGAGCCGTCGTTGCCGTTTGCCGTGATCGCGCTCGGGCGGCTCGGTGGTGGCGAGCTGTCGTATGCGAGCGATCTCGACGTCCTCTTCGTGTACGACGGCTCGACCCCCGATGACTTCGTGGCCGCGGAGCGCGTCGCCACGGCCCTGTTGCGCGACATCGGAGGGAATCGCCCACACATCTACGACATCGACGCCGACCTGCGGCCGGAAGGCAAGGACGGACCACTCGCGCGCAGCCTCGAGGGCTTCCGCACGTACTACGGGAACTACGCCGAGCCGTGGGAACGGCTGGCGATGGTGCGCGCCCGGGCCGTGGCGGGAGACCAGGAGTTGGCCGGCCGGTTCTTCGAGATGCTCGACCCCTTCGTGTGGCGCGACGGGCTCTCGGACGCGGATCGCCGCGAGATCCGTCGCATCAAGGCACGCATCGAACATGAGCGCATCCCCGCGAGCGAAGACGCGCAATACCATTTGAAGCTCGGACGCGGCAGCCTCTCGGACATCGAGTTCGCGACGCAGCTGTTGCAACTCGAGCACGGGGTCCGCAGTCCCGGTTCGGTCGAAGCGCTCGACGCGCTCCTCGCGGCGGACGCACTGGAACTGGAGGATCACGACGTCCTCGTCGAGGCCTACCGGTTCTGCGAACGCACCCGCAATCGTTGGTTCCTCGTCAACAGCGCGCCGGGAGACACGTTGCCGCCGCGCCTCGAGGAGCTCGAGCGCCTCGCCGTCTCATTGGGTACGTCGGCACGACAATTGCGCGACGACTACCGCCGCGTGACCCGCCGATCGCGTCGCGTGTTCGAGCGACTGTTCTATGGACGCGAGAATTAGGAGGCAGGAAGCCGAGAAGGAGATGGCCCGGTGCCGATCCCCGGAGCTCAGCAGCTGCCGGTGTGATTGACGAACTTGTCGGCGATCTCCGGCAGGCGCTGCTCGAGCCGGTCGGCCATCTGCTGCGTCAACATGCCGCCGGACACGCCTTGGTCGATCTTCGCGGCGCCGGCGTCGACGATCGCGGTGACCACGTCGCTCGGATTCACCGAGTGGGCATTGGCCACGTCGGCCACGGACTGCCCGCTCTTCAGGGCGGCCGTCAGATCGTCGACGGACACGCCGATCTTGCCGGCCGAGACCTGGATCATGCCTTCGAGCACACGGAGGCGAGGGCCGGCGCGGCGCTCACCCGGCGCGGGGCGGTTCGCGGTGACGGCGTCCTGCATGGCCTGGACGATGGCGTCCTCCTGCTCCTGGGAGATGGTCCCGTCGGCGACGAGCTTGTCGAGCACGCCCTTGAACGTCCCGCGAGGGCCGTTGCACTGCGACGACGGATCCAGCGCGGGTGCGGCGGCGATCCCGATCGCACCCGCGGGGAGCGCGGTGTTCAGGGCGAACGCGCCCACGCCGAGTGCGGCGATGATGCTGATGGTGGCGATGAGCTTCTTCATGTGCATCACCTTGACGACGCTTTGTTAGCGGCACATGAGGCGACCGCCAGAGATCGCCGGTGGTACCGTGTCCGTATGGCGGGAACATCATCCCATGATGTGGGACCGAAGTGGCTGCCGACGTGGGACGGAGCGCTCTATGCGGCCAACACCGGCCACCATCGTCGTTACGACTCCCGCTTCCTGTCGACGCTCCCGCTGGCCCCGACCGATCGGGTCCTCGATCTCGGCTGTGGGGCCGGCGACCTGACCGCCACCGTCGCCCAGTTGGTACCGGACGGCCACGTGGTCGGCCTCGAGCCGCAGCCATCGTTGCTCGCTGAGGCGCGTGGCCGGGCCGGCGCGAACCAGTCGTTCGTCGAAGCCGCTGCGCAGCAACTCTCCGAGGCGATCCCTGGGACTGATGCGTTCGACGTGATCTTCAGTCAGTCGGTGCTGCACTGGATTCCTCGGGCCGATCATCCCGGGATCCTGCGCGAGTGCCGGCGATTGCTTCGCCCCGGCGGTGTCCTGAGGGTCGAGTGCGGCGGAGGCGACAACGTCCGTGAGGTGGTCACGTTTCTCGACGCGATCGCGCGGGACGTCGCCGGGCCAACCGCGCCGTGCGCGCCGTGGGCGTTCGTGCACGCGGGCACCTATCTCGATCTCCTGTTGGAGGCCGGCTTCGACGTCCAGGACGGATTCGTGCACACGGTCGCGCAGCGTCGCGCCTTCGACCGCGACAGCCTCCTCGGCTGGCTCGCCAGTCAAGCCACCGAGGCCTACGCCACCGACCTGGCACCTGAACAGCGCGAGCCCTTCCGAGCGCAGGTCGCGGCACGCGTCGACGAGCTCCGCCGCCGCGATGGCAGCTATGACTTGACCTTCGTGCGCCTCGATCTGTTGGCGTTGAACCCCTGACAGGGGAAGACTGCGGCCCGTGACCGGGGTCATCGACAGCGATCAACACCTCTACGAGCCTCGAGGCATGTGGTCGGAACACATCGACCCGGCCCAACGCGACGAAGCGCTCGAGCTCGTCGACGACGAGAAGGGCTACACGTGGGTCACCTGGCGCGGTCAGCGCCTCGAGCTCGCGGATGTGCACCTGCCCGGCAACGTCAAGAGCAACGGTGACCATCGCCGGCATCTACGCGCCGGCGAGCCGTCCTCCTATCGCTACGACGAGGTGCTGCCGGACGCGTACTGGAGCGCGAGCGCCCGCGTTCGTTGGCTCGACGAGGTCGGGTTGGACCAAGCGGTCTGCTTCCCGAACTTCGGATTGCTGTGGGAGAGGCGACTCTCGTCGTCGTTGGCCGCGCTCGAGGCGAACATGGCCGCGTGGAACCGGTGGTGCGCGGCGATCGTCAGCGACTCCGGCCGCCGACTACACCCGGTCGCGCACCTCACGTTGCGCGACAGCGAGTGGGTCGAGTCGCAACTCGCGGAGCTGGAGGCCGCGGGTGTTCACCTCGCGATGGTCGCTCCGGCACCGGTCGACGGCCGCCCGTTGAGCCATCCGGATCACGAGCGGATCTGGGCGGCCTTCGTCGAGCACGGCGTCTCGCCGGTGTTCCATGTCGCCGACCAGCCCCGCGTCTTCGACGACTGCTGGTACCCGGCCGAAGGGGATTCGTTCGTTCCCGCGATCGAGTCGGCATTCATCTGGGTGCCGCCCGCGCTCGCGCTGACCGACCTCATCCTCAACGGCGTGTTCGATCGCCACCCAGGGCTGCGCATCGGAATCGTCGAGTTGAGCTCGATCTGGGTGCCGCAGTTCCTCCTGATGCTGGACGGATCGCTCGACTTCACCAGCCGCCTGAACGGCACCGACGTCACACTTGCCAAGCGCCCGAGCGATTACCTGCTCGAAAACGTGCGCATCGCGTCGTTCTCGTACGAAGACCCGGCGCGTCTCACGCGCAAGACCGGTGACGTGTACATGTTCTGCAGCGACTATCCGCACTCCGAGGGAACCGACACGCCCCTCGACGACTACCGCCGCGCGGGTTGCGACCCGTCTGAGCAGGATGGACTGTTCCGCAACAACGTCGAACTCCTGCTGCACCGCTGACGGACGGTAGACACGAGGCCATGGCCATCGAGTCCCTGCCGCGGTTCAAGTCGGAGGAAGTGCGCCGGCAACGACTCGTCGTCACGCGCCGCTGGGCCGGTGCGCTGCTCGGTTTCACGACCGTGGTCTTCGCGGCCACGACGGTCGTCGGGGCCGACAACTGGGTCGGCTACGTGCAAGCCACCGCCGAAGCGTCGATGGTCGGCGGCCTGGCCGACTGGTTCGCCGTCACCGCCCTGTTCCGGCGTCCGCTGGGGTTGCCGATACCGCACACCGCGATCATCCCCGAGCGTAAGGACCAGTTCGGCGAGACACTCGGCGAGTTCATCCAGGACAGCTTCCTCACGCCCGACTCGATCGTTGCTCGGGTCACCGCGGCCCGGATCTCGAATCGGCTGGCGGCGTGGTTGTGCGAGCCGGCGAACGCGGAGCGCCTCGCCGGGCACATCGCCGACGGCGCGGTCGCGATCGCCGATCTCATCAAGGACGACGAGGTGCATGCCGCGCTCGAGGCGATCGCCCGCGAGCAACTCGAGCGCGTGCAGCTCGCGCCGCTCGCGGGACGCGCCCTGCGCGCCTTCACGGCCCAGCGTCGACACGACGAGCTCATCGACGCGGCGCTGGTCGGCCTGCTGCGCGCGCTCGAAGACCACCGCGACGAGCTGCATCGGCGCTTCGAGGACAAGTCACCGTGGTGGCTGCCGGGGGCGGTCGAGGATCGCATCTTCGACCGGCTGTTGGACGGCGCCGAGGCCGTCCTCCGTGACATGGCGACCGACCACGAGCACGGTCTGCGTCGTGAGCTCGACGAACGGATCACCAAGTTGATCCAGGATCTGGAGACCTCGCCGGAGCTCTTGGAGCGCGGCGAGCAGTTGAAGCGCGATCTGCTCAGTCAGCAACAACTGCGTGAGTGGGTGGCGGCGGCGTGGACCGACGCCAAGGTCCAACTGCGAACCGCGGCGGCCGACCCGAGCTCCGAGCTGCGCAGGCGCCTCGCCGAAGCGATCGCCTCCGCCGGCACCCGCGTCCGCGACGACCCTGCGTTGGCGTCGATGGTCGACAACGGCGCCGAGACGCTCGTGCGTTACGTCGTCGAGCGGTTCGACGGCGAGATCGCCGCGCTCGTCACCGGCACGATCGCCCGCTGGGACGGAGAGGAAACTGCCCGCCGGCTCGAGCTGTTGCTCGGCGCCGACCTCCAGTACATCCGCATCAACGGCACCGTCGTCGGCGGACTCGCCGGCCTCGGCCTGCACTGCATCGCGCAAGCGTTCTCGTAGACGCGTCTGGCCGTCCGTCAGCTCAAGCGTCGATACCGAGCGACGCCTGGTTCTCGTCGCCGCGAGGGGCACGGCGACGAGCCGACGGCTCGCTCTCGGCGGCCGCATCGTCCATCGGATGCTCGACCACTGCGACAACCCGCGACGCGAGGAACCGCGCCGTTCGTACCGGCTGACCCGTGCGGGTGACTTCGACGACTTCAACCGCGGTCCGCCCGACCGACACCTCGACCCTGCGACCGGCTCGCGTCGCGATGATGTCGAACGTGCGCACACCGTCGCCGACGTCGACCACGACTTCGACGCGATCCCCGCGCATCGGGCTACAGCGCTCCGCTGGGTTTCACGCTCAGCGCGGTGGCCGGATCGCCGCGCAGCACACGGATGGCGAGCTGGCCGTTGGAGAGCGATGCCTCCACCGAGCTGCCGTAGCCGTCGGGGAGCTCGACCTCGCGCTCGTAGCCGCCGTAGTCCCACTCCTGGAGCAGGTAGTCACGCGGCCCGGCGCTGCGGAGGTGCGCCCAGAAGCGCAACGTGCCCGGCCGTAGCTCGATGGTGACGTCGTTGGCCTGGACGGCAGGCAATGGAGCGATCACGACGAGCGCACCCGTCGTCTCGTACACGTTCACCGGAACACGCTGGGGCGGCATGGTGGCCTCGGCGTCCGCGGTGGCTTCCTTGACCTGCTGATGAGACGGTTGGTCGCTGGTCATGGCCCGCAACCTACCCACTCGCACCCGGGCGCACCCCGAACACAGTCCTTCAATGCGAGCTCACGGACCGTGCGTCGCATCCCCCTCAGGCGGAGATCGTGACCGGAGTGCCCAACGGCAGCACGCCGGCGAGCCGTGTGATGTCGTCGTTGCTCATGCGGACGCATCCGTGCGACACGTCTTTCCCCAACACGCTCGCATCGTTGTTGCCGTGGATGCCCACCTCGGCATCGCCGCCGGCGAACGTCTCCAACACCTCGGAGTGCCCGGACAAGCCGTAGGCGTACGGTCCGTACACCGTGTTCGGGTTCGGCGCCTTCAGCAGGGCCACGACGTAGTAGTCGCCCACCGGCGTCGGCGTCGCCGGTGCACCCACGGCCACCGTGCTCTCGAGCATCACGCTCTCCCCGTCGAACACCTGAAGTAGATGCGCTCCGAGCGCGATCGCGATGCGGTACTTCGTGACCGACAGTGCGACGTCGGCGGCGTGGACCCAGCCGGTGCTGCTGTTGGGACGAGTCGGCAGCAACACCTCGATCCATCCGTCGTCTTGCTGTTGCCGCACGCTGAACACCAGCGGCACGGGCAACTTCGGGTCGTCGTTGATGAACCAGGGGTTCGCGAACGATCTCACCGGCGTCGATGCACCCGCCGTGTCGTACACGTCGATGTTCGGCACCCGCGCTGTCGCGATGTACGACATCCCAGGCACCGGCGCCGTCGTCGTGGGGGCGACGACTCCGGCGGAGGTGGTCTCCGTGCCCTCGCCGCCCGCCGACGCGACGACCTTCCTGCCCGTGTCGTGTCGGATCGCCGCGACGAGACCCGCCCCGAGGATCAACGCGGTGGCGAGCCCCAGTGCCACCCGGCGGTTGCGCTTGTGTAGTCGCCGCTGCCGACGCGTCCGGGCCATCACCGAGGGTTTTAGCGACTGCCGGGCTGATTGCTCAATCCTCCGTGCGCCGCGAACGTGGGACCATGTGGTGGCTGGGAGGTGACAACACGGTGTCTGGTAGCCGCGGTTGGACAGCGATGTTCGCGCTGTTGTGCGCGCTCACGACGGGCTGTACCGACGACAAGCCAGACAACAGTGAGAGCTCGAAACCTCAAGCTTCTTCCAGCGCCGAGAGGCCCGATCCACGGCTCTGTCCCGCGGTTGCCGCATTGCGGTCGAACGAAGTGGCGGACATCACCGACCGCGACACGATCGACGGGATGTAGAGCGCCGGGCCGTCCGGAGCAGGCCGACCGAGGATCTCGATCTCGCGCCCCCTGAGTGGGTCGCCCGCGCGGTCGAAGCCACATTGGTTCCACATTGGAGCGACAAACCACGCGAAGGGCTTCACCTGTCGCTGAGACGCGGAACCCGCCACGCATCAGCAGCGCGAGATTCCCCGCGGGAGCCGTTCGAACACGACGAGGTCGCTCAGGAACCTCAGATGTCGTAATAGAGCGCGAACTCGTAGGGGTGTGGGCGCAACCGGATGGCGTCGATCTCGGTGGCGCGCTTGTAGTCGATCCAGGTCTCGATGAGGTCGTCGGTGAAGACACCGCCGACCTTCAAGAACGCGTTGTCGGCTTCGAGCGCCAGCAACGCGGCGTCGAGGGAGCCCGGCACCTGCGGCACCTTGGCCAACTCCTCCGGTGGAAGGTCGTAGAGGTCCTTGTCGACGGGAGGCGGAGGCTCGGTGCGGTTGTTGATGCCGTCGAGCCCGGCTTGCAACATCGCGGAGAACGCGAGATACGGGTTGCACGACGGATCGGGGCAACGGAACTCGAGCCGTTTCGCCTTCGGGCTCTTCGAGTACAGCGGGATGCGCACAGACGCGGAACGGTTGCGCTGCGAGTACACGAGGTTGACGGGCGCTTCGTAACCCGGGACGAGCCGCTTGTACGAGTTCGTCGTCGGAGCGGCGAACGCGAGGATCGCCGGCGCGTGCGCGAGCAGCCCGCCGATGTACCAGCGCGCCATGTCGGACAGTCCTGCGTAGCCCGCTTCGTCGAAGAACAGCGGCTCGCCGCCCTTCCACAAGGACTGGTGGCAGTGCATGCCCGAGCCGTTGTCCTGGAAGATCGGCTTCGGCATGAACGTGGCCGACTTACCCGCGGCCCACGCGACGTTCTTCACGACGTACTTGTAGAGCATCAGCTTGTCGGCCATGACGAGCAGCGTGTCGAACCGCATGTCGATCTCGGCCTGCCCGGCGGTGGCGACCTCGTGGTGGTGCAGCTCGATCTCGACGCCGGCATCCTCGAGGGCGGCGACCATGTCGGCCCGCAGGTCCTGGAACTGATCAGCGGGAGGGACGGGGAAGTAGCCCTCCTTGATGCGGGGCTTGTAGGCCCTGTTGGGCTTGCCCTCCGCATCGAGCGGCTTGCCCAGGTTCCACGCCGCAGCGTCCGAGTTCACGTAGTAGTACGCCGCCCCCATCTCCTG
>JBEEFX010000305.1:0-7745 GCA_041166365.1 Acidimicrobiaceae bacterium | reverse complement strand
CCACGTTCGCGTACACGCAGGTTACGGACGCACCTCGTAATACAGGTTGGCCGGGTCTTCGAAGTCGTGCACCCGGAAGCGGGTGAAGCCGGCGTCGCGCACCATCCGTTCGGCCACCTGGGTCGTGAAGCCGACGGTGCCGAGCCCGGCGCCGCCGGGTTCCGAGAGGGCCGACGACATGCACGTCGTGACCGAGAAACCGAAGAACAGGGCCAGCATCGGGTTGCGGCGGTTCGTCGTCCACGAGTCGTCGCAGCGGATGTCCTTGATGAGCCAGGTGCCGTCGTCGGCGACGGCTCGGCGGATGGCCGCGATGGTGTCCGCCGGGCGCGTCATGTCGTGCAGGCAGTCGAACGTGAGCACGAAGTCATAACGCGCGTCGGCGGGCAGCTCCTCCGCTCGGGTGTGGAAGAGCTCGACGTTGGTCAGGCCTTCTTCGTCGACGCGGGTCGCAGCACGGTCGAGGGCGTGGTGCGAGAGCTCGTAGCCGTGGAACGTCGAGTTCGGGTAGGCGCCGGCGAGAGCAAGGAGGGCCACGCCGGCGCCGCAGCCGACGTCGGCCACGAGCGCGCCTTGGTCGAGGCGTTCCGCGACGCCGTCGAGTGCCGGGATGATGAGCGGTACGAGCGCCATGCGCGCCCACGGGCCGAGTGACCGCTCCGTCCGGTGCGCGCCGCTCGGGCCGAGGCGGTCGTACGGCAGCCCGCGGCCGGTGCGGAACGCGTCCGCGAGCTCGTCGAGCACCGACGGGTCGAGCGGCGCGGTGAACGCGCCAGCCGCGAACATCAAACTGGACTCCTCCTGCGCGAGCACGGCCGCGCCTTCCGGTGTGAGCTCGAAGACCTCGCCATCTTCGGACACGAGCAGCTCGGCGGCGGCGTTGCCCCGCAACCACTCGCGCAGCCAGCGCTCGTGCAGCCCGGTGCGCTCCGCCAGATCGCTCGCCGTCACGGGGCCGGCGCCGTCGAGCGCCCGGTACAGACCGAGCCGGTCCCCGAGGTGGATGAGGATCGACACCATCTCGCCCTGCTTGTAGCCCCACACCCGGAACGCGAACAGCGCAGCCTGATCGACATCCATCGGGTTACCTTCCCACAAGTGACGACATCGTTCGTGAGCCGCGCCGCCGCCGAAGCCGCAGACGCAACCGACGAGTTGCGGTCGTTCCGCGATCAGTTCGAGCTGCCTGCGGGGGTCATCTATCTCGACGGCAACTCGCTCGGCCCGCCCTCCGCCGGCACCCTCGACGCGTTGCGCGAGATCCAGGACGAGTGGGCTTCGTCCCTCGTGACCGCCTGGGACCGGTGGGTTGCACTGCCGGCGGAGGCCGGCGACCTGTTGGGCGAGACGCTGCTCGGCGCGGCGGCCGACCAGGTCGTCGTCGCCGATTCGACGACGATCAATCTCTACAAAGCGGCGGCCGCCGCGCTCGGGTTGCGACCGGAGCGGTCCGTTGTCCTCATCGAGGCCGAGAGCTTTCCGACCGACCGCTACATCGTGGAGCAGCTCGCCGGCGAGGTTCGGGTCGGGTCGATCGATGCGCTCGACGAGGACGTCGCACTGGCGGTCTTCTCCGCCGTCGACTATCGCTCGGCGGCGCGCGCGGACATGGAGCTCATCACCGGCGCCGCGCACGCAGCCGGCGCGCTCGCGCTGTGGGATCTCAGCCATGCCGCCGGTGCCGTTCCGGTCCACCTCGACGAGTGGGAGGTGGACTTCGCGGTCGGCTGCACCTACAAGTACATCAATGCGGGCCCTGGCTCGCCGGCCTATCTGTACGTGCGGCGAGAGCTGCAGGACGTCGTGTCGCAACCGATCCCCGGCTGGTTCGGGCACGTCGACCAATTCGCGATGGAGGACGAGTATCGCCCGGCGCCCGGCGTCGGACGGTTCCTGACGGGCACGCCGAACATCCCTGGAACCGCCGCGGTCGCCGCGGGCGTGAGGCTTCTCGGCGA
This sequence comes from Acidimicrobiaceae bacterium, assembly GCA_041166365.1. Lineage (GTDB taxonomy): Bacteria > Actinomycetota > Acidimicrobiia > Acidimicrobiales > JACDCH01 > DASUCS01. Next base: position 5,787 of record JBEEFX010000305.1, on the reverse strand, counting down.
GGCCGGCATTGATCGCCTGCATCAGAAGAGCAAGGTGCTGACGGATCTCGCGATCGAACGAGCAGACGCGCTGCTGCCATCGCTCGGCTTCGAGGTCGCGTCGCCGCGACACGCCTCGCGGCGCGGCTCACATCTCGCGTTGCGACATCCTCGCGCCGACGCGGTCTGCGACGCGCTCGCACGGGACCATCGAGTGATCGCCGACCAACGTCCACCGGACATCCTGCGTCTCGGCTTCGCCCCTCTCTACACGCGGTTCGTCGACGTGTGGGACGCAATGGGCGCCATCGAGTCCGTCGGCCGCGGGCTGGCCGGCGGGTGAGCATCCACAGGCATCCTCGAGATCGCGGCGACGGTCCGCCGGGCGGCCACGCCGTCGATGACCATGCCGACGCCAGGCGCCAGTGCACCGGCCCACCGTCGGGCGACGCGCTTGCCCACCGCTCCGGCCACGCGAGTCGACAGCTGTTTCACGCCGGTCATGTCCAGGTCGAGGATCGCCGAGTTCACCTCTGACGCCAGGACGTTCATGTCGACCTCGCGGCCCGCAGCCTCGATCTGATGCACGCGCAGGGACACCGCAATCCACACTTCGACCACGAACGCGACGAGCAGCGACGCGCCCGCGGCCGGCACCGTCGGCGCGGCGACACCCTCGGTGAAGAGGACGGCGAGCTCGTCCAGCTCGACAAACGCGGCGGCCGCAGCTGCCGCGGTCGCCGCGAGCATCTCGGCGCGGCGTCGTCCCCGCAGCGGCAGCGGGTGATGGGCAAAGGTGGGAACGACCACTCGCGAGAGCCGTCCGACCTCTGTCTCCAGAACCGAGAGCAGATCGCGGGGCTTGCGCACCGAGGTCAGCCGGCGGGCAGACGTCTTCACCTCGTCGAGGACTTCCGGAGGGACGCGTGCGATCAGCTGCCGCCAGCGGTCCACTGGCCGGAGCGCCTCCGGGAGTCTCACCATGGCCATAGTGCCCCGCGACGCGCGATCGCGAACAGAGCAGAATGGTCCGGCGGAGGAAGGGCCGTTGCTCTACCCTCTGCGTCGTGACTCTCGACGACTACACCGCACGCGAGCGGGCGTGGAGAGCGCGCACCAATCCGCACTGCGGATGATTCGCCGCTTCCTCATCAAGCGTCAGAGGAAGCGGCGGGGCTCAGGACGCGAGCACCCCTGACCTGAGGGCGAGGTGCCGCGCGCCGTTCCCGCCACGAGCGAGGAGCGACCTGTCATGCCCATGCCCCATCGAACCCAAGCGCAGCTCATCCGTCGACGACTGGTCGGCAAGGAAGGCAACGCACGGTTACGAGAGCTGCAGCTCATCCTCACCGAGCTGCCCGACTACAAGAACGGTCCGTACGCCGACCTGCGGAAGTGGGTCAACGGAGAGATCTCCCGCACGCGGGCCCGCAAGAAGGCCGTACACCGCGACAGCATCGCCGTGCGACGGGAAGGCGCGGCACAGATCTGCCTCGTCGGCGCGCCGAACGCAGGAAAGTCGTCGCTGCTCCAGGCGTTGTCGAACGTCCAGATCAGGACGGGTGACTACGCGTTCACCACGACTCGGCCGGTGCCGGCGACCACGCGCATCGGCGGCGTGCTCGTGCAACTCGTCGAGATCCCCGGACTGCTCGAGGGCGCCAACGAGGACCGCGGCGGCGGACGAGCGCTGCTCGGTGTGTTGCGTGGCGCCGACGGAATCGTCTTCTGTCATGCCGTGAACGCGGCGTTGGCGACACTCGACGTCATTCGTCGGGAGGTCGCGCTGGCGGACATCGATCGGCCCGCGCTGATCGCCGCGACCAAGGCTGACGACGCGCGCCCTGGCGCGCACGCGGCGATCAAGACGCGCGCTGGTGATCTCGAGGTGATCCCGGTGTCGATCCTCGACGACGACGCGCTCGCCGTGCTGCGGGAGCGGATCTGGGCGCTCACCGGGCTCGTCCGAGTGCACCTGCGCCAGGGCGATGAGCTCGCGCGCCATCCGATCGCGCTGCGGCCGCCGGCCACCGTGGCCGACGCCGCGCACACGATCCACCACGAGATCGGGCGCGACTGCACGGGCGGTCGCGTGTGGGGACCGTCGGCGCGCTTCCCCGGCCAGCACGTCGGCCGCAACCACGTGCTCAGTGACGGCGACCAGCTCGCGGTGGAGAACTAGCCGATGCCGGCGCGTCCGCCCGTCGTCACGCGGGGAGGAACACGAACCACCAATGCATGGTGAAGTGCCCCTCGGTGAAGGGATTGCCCGGATTGCCGACCGCCAGCGCCAGCCGATCCCCGGCCTTCACGGCGCGGCCCTCCGGCGGACTCCAGTTCACACACGCGGTCGCGCCCAGCGGGACGCTGCACGCCATCGCGTAGCCGGTCGTCCCCGGTGTCGCGTTCACGGGCACGTCGGTCGGCGATCCGCACGATCCCGGCACCTCGGTGCTGCGGCAACGCACGTTGAGCGTCCAGTTGCCCCCGTCCGCAATCGACAGCTGCACGCCCAACCGCGTGATCACACCGTCGGTCGTCAACGGAGCCGACATGAGCGCGGTCTCCTGCGGCCCGCCCGCGCCGCTGAGGGTCACGCCGGGACCGTCGAGCGACATGATTCGGAACGCGCCGTCGCACGGGATGCAGCCGATCTCGTCGCCGGAGTCGCCTTGGAAGAGGATCGCACCCGCCGGGAGGTCCGCGGGGTTGGGTGGGCTGGTGGCACCCACGATCGTCACGGGTGCGTTCGGGTCCACCGGTTGCGACGCGGCGGGCCCTCCTGCGCTGACCGTCGTCGACTCGTCCTTCTCGGCGACGGCCACCACCGCGGCCACCACGACGAGCGCGGCCGCGATGAACCCGCCCACGGCGAGCAACCCCTGCAGACCGCGGCGGGGCGGGCGACGGGAACGCTTGTGTGGCCGTGAGCCGGTGGGATCTCCGCCGCCCGCTCCCCGTCGACGCGGCCGCCCCGGAGGTCGCTCCTCGGGCGCAATCGCATCGGCCGAGGCGAGTTCGTCGAACAGCCCCGGCGTGACCGTCTGCTCAGCGGCCTGCAACACCCGGCCCGAGGCGGGCGACGCGAGAAACGAACGAATGGGCTCGTCCAGCCGACCGGCGTCGAGGTCGGTGAGGAACTGGTCGAGCGCCGCTCGAGGGATGCAGGCAATCGCATCGCGTCGACCACGTAGGCGGAACGCGACTGCGTGCCAGGCGATCGAGGCCGGCTCGACCGAATAGCCGGGACGGCGACGCGACGCGACGACGCGTTCGAAGGGGTTCGCCTCGATCGCGACGGCTCCCCCGATGAGCTGCTCCACCACAACGCCCCGCCTTCGCTCCACGGACATCGTCCGACCGGGCCATCTTGGTGCACCAGGACAGTTCGTGCTCGGCGAGTCACGAGATGCCGACGCGGCGCATCCAGGCGTCGAACAGGACAACGCGTTCCCGGGTTCCTTCTACTTTTTCGTGTGGGCCGTTCGGGCGCGGCGGCGTCTATGGAATGGACTCCAAGAGCGCGCGTCCTCGTTGGATGATGCTGAAGGGCCCGATCATCTCGAGCTCCTCACCCATTGCCATTGAGAGCTCGAGATGCTCGCGGGCGCGGGGCGCGTCGCCGCGGTCGGCCAGGATGCGGCCCCAGTCGTAGTGGACGCGGGCGATCCAGCACCGCACCCCACCACGCTCACACAGCTCGAGCGTCGAGGCGAAGTAGCGATCGGCGTCGTCATGTTGACCGAGCGCGGCATACGACATTGCCAACCCAATGTCGTTGGGCCCGCTGATGGCGGCACCACTCCAGTTCATGAAGCCCTTGAACGGGAGCAGCCGATCGATCACCTGCCGGATCACCTCCTCGTCCGGCCGGACTCGGTACGCCAGCCGTGCGAGACCATCGAGCGTCACGGGGTACTCGACGTCGTGCGGCACCCTGGCGAAGTCGTCTTCCACCAGCCACATGTAGTGCTCGCGCGCGTCGTCCACACGATCGGATTCGACCAGCGCGCCCGCGAGCGCAACGCGGAACACCGGCGCGCCGGGAACGTCGACGACGAGACCTTCCAGTGTGTCGACGAGCTCGTTGAGGCGACCCTGGTGGAAGCGGACGCAGTAGAAGATCCCACCCAGGACGCCGCGGATGACCTCCTCGGGCATGTCCGCGCGCTGCGCTACCGCGATGCTCTCGACAGCCATGCGCTCGGCGTCGGCGAGGCGGCCGTGGTATTCGGCGAGCGCCGCCTCGGACCATGCTCGAGCAGCCTCCGTCGCCGGCAGTCGGAGCTGGTCCACGACTCGCGCGTATGCACCACGATGACGCTCGACTTCCGGCCGGTCGCCCAGCATCGCGGCGATCCACAACCGGAAGTTGTGCACGTCCCGCTGCGCTAACAGATCGCCCGACTCGATCGCGAGCGTCTCGGACTCGTCGAGGATCGGCAGGAGCTCGGTGTGCCAGGGACGCGATCCGTCCAACATGGCCCAGCTCCGTGCGAAGACGTAGCGCAACGCTTCCGAATCGCGCGTCGCGCGTGCCGTCTCCAATGCGTCGCGCGCTATCGCCATGCGTCGCTCGGTCTCGGGACCCCACTGGAGCTCGACCGCGAGCGCCGCCAGCAGTTTCGCCCGGGCAGGAGAAGGATCAGGCGGGAGGGCGGCGACCGCTTCGCTCAGCACGGCAACGAGTTCGTCGTCGACCGAGATTCTGGTTGCCGCCGACGAACCGCTCACCAACACCAACGCCGCGCGCGCGAGGCGGTCGGCGTCGCCCAACGCCCGAGCCGCATGTGCGGCCTCGAACGTGGCCGATCGACGGCGTTCGTCCGCCCCGATATGAAGTGCCTCGGCGAGCGCTAGCAGCAGGTCGCAACGCACCTCGCGCGAGCCGTCGTCGATGAGCTCGAACGAGCCGAGCGCGCGCTCGAAGTGGACGGCGGCGGCCTCGAACGCGAGATCGTCCATCGCGCGTTCACCGGCGCGACAGGCGTAATCGACGGCCTTCATCGGATCGCCGGCGAGTGCACCTTCGCCGAAGTGATACGCAAGCTCGTCGAGATGAGCGTCGATGCTCGATGCGAAGCGCGATTCGAGCACTTCGCCGACCTTGGAGTGCATGCGCACCTTGCGATTGGTGGTCAGCTCTTCGTACAGGGCCGAACGCATGAGTGCGTGCGTGAACGAATAGCGACCGGCCGGTCCGGGCACTTCGCGAATCAGACCGTGCTGCACTGCCTCGTCGAGCGCGTCGAACAGCGCGTCGCCGTCCAGCCCGCTCGCAGCCTCGAGTGTTGTGATGTCGAAGGTTGGCCCGATCACCGCGGCAACCGCGAGGGCCTTGTTCAGGTCCTCGGAGAGACGCGACAGCCGCCGGCCGATCACCTCACGGATGCCTTCGGGGATGCCGATGCCGTCCATCCCCGTCGTCCAGCGGCCGTTCTGTTGCACGATCGCACCAGACTCCGCGAGGTGACGAAGCACCTCACCCACGAAGAAGGGGTTGCCTTCGGTTTCGTCGTGCAGCACGTGCGCCAGTTGGAGCCCTGGCTCGTCGAGGTCGTGTCCAGCGGTCTTGCTCATGAGGCTGGTGACCTCGCCCTCGTCGAGCCCGTGGAGATCGAGGCGTTCCACCCCGGGCTGGCGCCGAAAATCAGCGAGCACCTCAGAGAGAGGATGGGTGCGGTCGAGGTCGGTGTCGCGATACGTGGCGAGCACGAACAGGCGCATGGCCGTCGATGACCGCAACAGGTGTCGGAACAACATGAGCGACGGTTTGTCGGCCCAGTGCACGTCGTCGAGCACGAGCAC
>JBEEFX010000304.1:0-9042 GCA_041166365.1 Acidimicrobiaceae bacterium | reverse complement strand
CAAATCCGGCGTCCTCGAGCATCGACTCGGCGACGCCCGGTCGCGCGATGTCGTTCAGCCGCTTCATGCCGCGGAAGTGACGATCCGGTGAGTGGCGGGCGTACGCCTTGAACACTGCCCGGAGATCGAGAGGTGGCCCTTCGCCCCAGAAGCTGATCCCGATCCACCCGTGGTGTCGCAGCACCCGGTGAGCCTCCAGCAAGGCTTCGCCGCAGCCGCCCCACACGCCGTTGATCGATGTCACGACGTCGAAGGAAGCATCGGGCCAAGGCAGCTCGAACATGGACCCGACTCGGATGTCGGCAACCGGCAGTCGCGCTCGAGCAATCTCAACCAACGGTTCGGCGGCGTCGAGCCCGTGGACAGTCGCGCCTCTCTCCTCTGCGCGCACCAGCGCCAGGCCCGCCCCGCAGGCGACGTCGAGGAGCTCGGTCCCGGGTCCGACGTCGGCGCGGTGATGGATCGCGCCGATCACCGCTGTTGCGTAGTGCTCGAACAAGCACCCCCAGTCGTTTGCGGCGTGGCCCCACGCCTCTCCCGCCTCGCGCCAGTCGTGGTCCGCAGCGGGATCCGGCTCGGTCGCCGATGCGACGACCTCCTCATCGGTCGTGGGTGACGTCATGCCGTGATGGTGACGCTGCATGCAGCCACGAGTCTTCGAGGGCGCATCGAGATCTTCTGAAGAGATCTCGATGAGATCGCAACAGGCTCTCGAAGACTTCCGCGCCTTTTCCGTCGACAGTCGCGATGACGAGCGCCCGAAGCGCGGGCCGTCGACAAGGAGGCAAGGAGAATGACGATCACCAATGAGCCGAGCGTCGACAACGGTGTCAACGTCCAGGCCCTGCTCGATGCGCGCGAGGCCCTCCGCCAGGCACCGGAGGCGGCCGCGTTCACGTGGCGGGCCCGGTCGCAGTGGGTCGCCGGCACGCACACCCGCACAACAGTCCAGGACTTCTTCGGCCTCGGAGCCGAACAATCGCACCGGCAGAGCTTCATCGTCGACACGGATCACCCCGAGCTGTTCGCCTCGGCGGACAACGGCATGACACCCGTCGAGATGGTGCTCGTCGGCCTGGCCGGTTGCCTGACTGCGGGTGTCGCGGCGGTGGCGACGAACCGAGGCGTGCAGCTCCGTTCCGTCACCGCGACCCTCAGCGGCGACATGGACATCTACGGCATCCTCGGCATCGACCGCGAGGTGCGCAACGGGTTCGGCGGGATCACGGTGAGCTACGAGATCGACGCCGACGCGTCGCGAAGCGACATCGAAGCGATCGTGGTCCAGTCGCAGAAGCGCTCCGCTGTCTACGACATCGTCACCAACCCGACGAACGTCGTGGTCGAAGTCGTCTGACCGCGGCCGATCCGGCATCGACGAGGAGGCAGGGCCCGGTGGAGTCGACATCGGTCATCGTGATCGGGGCTGGACCCGCCGGGCTCGCGCTCAGTCACTGCCTGGCCGAAACGGGCATCGAACACGTAGTCCTCGAGCGGCACGACACCGGCCACTCGTGGAGGCACGAGCGCTGGGACTCGCTGCGCACGCTCACCCCCAACTGGATGAACGGCCTACCGGGTGCACCGTACCGGGGCCCGGATCCCGACGGCTTCATGCCCGCCGGCGACGTCGCCAATCGCCTCGCGGTGTACTCGGCCGCGATCGACGCGCCGGTGGTTGCCGGGACCGAGGTCTCTGCGGTTCGGGCTGATCAGAACGGTTACGTGGTCGAGACCAACGATGGATGCTGGGCGGGACGCGCGGTCGTGCTGGCGACCGGCCCGGGTCAGCCGAGGGTCCCAACGATGGCCAACGATCTGCCCTCACGTATCCAGTCGGTCACTGCCACCGACTACCGCAACCCGACGCAACTGCACGGCGAACGCGTGCTGGTCGTCGGCGCGTCGGCGTCCGGCGTCCAACTCGCCGACGAGCTGAACGCCAGTGGACGCCACGTCACGGTCGCTGTCGGCGAACACGTCCGGCTTCCGCGCACCTACCGGGGGCGAGACATCCTCTGGTGGATGCAGGCGATGGGTGTCAGCGCGCGCCGATGGGACGACGATGTCGACGACCTCGCACGCGCTCGTCAAGTGCCCTCCCCACAGCTCATCGGAACCGACGATCGCCGCACCCTCGATCTGCGCACCCTGCGTCGCAACGGAGTCGAGCTCGTCGGCCGGCTGGTCGGCGTCGCCGGCGCGCGGCTCCAGTTCGCTGGCTCGCTCGCCAACCTCGTCGCCAACGCTGATCTGAAGCAGTCCCGGCTGCTCGACGAGATCGACGCGTTCGTGGCCCACACCGGCGTCGCGGCGTCAGCGCCGCACCGGCCGCCACCCACCGACGTCGACCGCTCACCGACGTCACTCGATGCCCACGCCTTCGACGTCGTCCTGTGGGCGACCGGACATCGCCACTCCCCACCAGGTGTCGACCCCGCGCACCTCGATCGGCGAGGGCGGATCATCCACGACGGCGGCGCGCTCCGCACGCCCGGCTTGTTCGTGATCGGGCTGCCGTTCCTCCGGCGGCGGAGCTCGACGTTCCTGAGCGGCATCGGGCGCGACGCCGTCGAGCTCGCGATGGAGGTCCGCTCGCACCTCGACCGCACCGCCGTCGCGGTGTGACAACGGGGTGACGGCGTCGGCCTCCGACCGACTCACGCCGTGAGGACCAAGATAGGCATGCGTGATCTACCGATTCGAGACCGCCGAGCTCAACTGCGACACCTTCGAACTTTTCGTCCAAGGACGACGCGTTCCGATCGAGCCACAGGTCTTCGAGGTCCTCCGGTTCCTCGTCGAGCACCGGGACCGGATGTGCACGCGGACGGAGATCCTCGACGCTGTCTGGGGCGATCGCTTCGTGAGCGACAGCGCGCTCGCGAGTCGGATCGCCGTCGCCCGTGCCGCGCTCGACGACGACGGACGTACGCAACGAGTCATCCGCACCGTCCACGGTCGCGGCTTCCAGTTCATCGCGCCGGTCGTCGTCAGCTCTCTTGAGGAGAGCTCCTCGGCGCTGGTCGAGCGGCGCGACGACGACCTGCGCCAGTCGATCCGGTTCTGCCAGGCGCCCGACGGCGTGCACCTCGCCGTCGCCGAGGTCGGAACCGGACGTCCACTCGTGAAGTCCGCCAACTGGCTGACCCACGTCGAGCACGACTGGGTCAGTCCCGTGTGGCGGCATTGGGTCGTCGAGCTCGGACGTCGATTCCGATACATCCGCTACGACGCGCGCGGCGGCGGGTTGTCGGACACGGACATCACGAGCAGCCGCATGGACGATCTCGACACCTGGACCGGGGACCTCGAGACTGCGGTCGACTGCAGCAACCTCTCCCGGTTCGTGTTGTTCGCGATGTCGCAGGGGACCGGGGCCGCGTTGGATTTCTGTGTCCGTCATCCGGAGCGGGTGTCACACCTGATCATCCTCGGCGGCTACGTCCGCGGCATGCGTCGGCGCGACGCCGAATCAGCCGCCGAAGCCGATCTCCTGCCCGAGCTCATCCGTGTCGGCTGGGGTGGCGCCAACCCCGCGTTCCGGACCGTGTTCACGACGACGTTCATCCCCGAGGCGACATCGGAGCAGATGCGCTGGTTCACGGACCTCTCACTGCAGACCGCGACACCCGACAACGCCGTGCGCCTCGAGACCGCGTTTCACAACCATGACTTCACCGAGCTCGCGCGCTCCGTCACCGTGCCCACGTTGGTGATGCATGCGAGAAACGACCGCGGAGCGCCCTTCAGCGAAGGGCGGCTGCTCGCGTCCCTCATCCCCGGCGCCGAGTTCGTGCCGCTCGAGAGCGCCAACCACATCCTGCTCGAGACCGAGCCCGCCTGGACCGAGTTCCTCCAGCGCGTCGATTCGTTCACCGCGGCGAGCTGACGGCATGCACATCGACCATCTCGTCTATGCCGTCCCTGACCTTGCGTCCGCGGTCGCGGACCTCCAAGGTCGAACGGGCGTGCGCGCCGCAACGGGTGGGAAGCACCTGGGGCTGGGCACCCACAACGCGCTGCTGGCGCTCGGCCCCAGGACCTACCTCGAGATCATCGCGCCAGACCCTGAACAACTGGAGCCCGTGAGCCGACGACCGTTCGGTCTCGACATCACCAAGGGCGCCCGAGTTGCCGGATGGGTGGTCGGCGTCGAGGACATCGATGCCGCGATAGCCAACGCACGCGCACACGGCTACGACCCAGGCGATGCGATCGAGATGCAGCGGTCGACGCCGGACGGGACCGTCCTCCGATGGAGGCTGACCCTCAACGCCCTCGACGGCGGGCCGGTGCCACTGCTCATCTCCTGGGGCGACACCGACCACCCAGCGCGCACGGCGCCACAGGGCATCGTGCTCGAGCAGCTCACCATCGAAGCTGCTGCCGCGGAGACGCTGACACCGACCTTCCGCGCCCTGGGCGTCGACGTCGCGGTCATAACGGCAACCGAGACCACGCTCGTGGCCGATCTCCGCTGCCCCCACGGCCGCATCCAGCTGCGGTAACGAGTCGCGCGGCTCCGGCGCGACGGCGCCCCATCGAACTCACGTCGCCCGAAGCTCGGATTCTCGAGCTGTGGCCAACCGCTCCGACGACGGTCGCGACGGTGCAGCTCCAAGCTGTTAGCGCGGGTCGATGTTCTGGTTGAGACGGAAGACGTTGTCGGGGTCGTACCTCTGCTTCAGCTCGACCAGTCGTTCGTAGTTGGCGCCGTAGGCGTCGCGGGTGTGGCCGCCGTCGTCGGCCGCGAGGTAATTGACGTAACGACGATCCGCCATGTGGGGTTGGAGCGCCTCAAAGGTCTCTCGCGTCCAGGCGATGTTCGGTTCGGTGTCGGCGGGCTCTGCCCATTGGCTCAGGAGCAGGAGGTTGAATCCGGGCTCTCGGTGCGCGTACGCCATCGCGGTCGATGCAACCCGCGAGGCCGCTCCCCCGATCGATTCGATCACGCAGGCCGTCATCGGGGACGGGCACTGCTCGAAGCTCTCGATCAACACGCGCGCCGCCGCGTCGGAGAGGTCGGTGAAGAACGCCGACTTCCAGTAGTTCAGCGCTCCCGCCGGGAAGCTGGCGTCGACCTGGCGGTTCTGTTCGATGTACGACTTCGGTTCGATCGCGTCGAGCAATGGCGTGCCGATCTCCCGCACCGGACGGATGTCGGCTTCGGCCTGATCGAGCTCGCCGCAGTGGCACAGGGGAAGCGCGACGAGCTTGGTCGCGGCGTCCGGTCCCGTCACGAACCCGCACTGCACGCCGAGCTCATCGGGCGCCTCCTTCGCCACTCGCCGAAACACGTCGATGACCGCGTCAGCGGCCGCAAGAGGAAAGGCGGCGACGCCGCCGAGCACGGTGGAGACCGGATGCAGCTGGAACGTGAACGACGTGACCACGCCGAAGTTCCCGCCCCCGCCTCGCAGGGCCCAGAACAGGTCGGCGTTCTCCGCCTCGCTCGCCTTGAGGACATCTCCGTCGGCGGTGACGACCTCGGCCCCGACGAGGTTGTCGACGGCCAGTCCGTACTTCCCCTGCAGCCAGCCGAACCCGCCGCCGAGCGTCAGCCCGGCGATGCCGGTCGTCGACACGACGCCACCGGTCGTCGCCAGTCCATGGGGCGCGGTTGCGATGTTGAACTCGTCCCACGTGAGACCCGGCTGCGCGCGGGCGGTACAGGCCGACGAGTCGACCTCGATCTCCTTCATCGGCGACAGGTCGATCATGAGGCCGCCCTCGGTCACGGCCTTCCCAGCGACGTTGTGCCCGCCGCCACGAACCGCAACCTCGAGCCCTTCTCGTCGGCTCTGCGTTATGGCCGCGGCAACGTCGCTGCTCGTGCGACACCGCGCGATGAGCGACGGGTGCTTGTCGATGAGGCCATTGTGGATGCGCCTGGCGTCGTCGTAACCCGCATCGCCGGGACGCAGCATGTGAAGGTCATGGTTGCGCATCACGTCATGGTGACGGCAGGGCGTGTCAGCATCGTGTCACCTGCATAGCCTGCCTCCCGTGCTGCGGTACCGGGTCCTCGGGCCGCTCGAGGTCGCAGATGAAGATCGACCGATCGCGCTGCCGAGCGCGCAGCAGCGGTTGTTGCTGTCCATGCTGCTCGTGGACGCAGGACGGACAGTTCCGTCCAGCTCGCTGATCGACGAGCTGTGGCCCGACCGCCTTCCCTCCGAGCCCGCGGCTGCACTCCGGACGCAGGTCTCGCGACTCCGACGCCGGCTGGGAGCTGGAGCGCGAGACCTCGTCACCGAAGCTGAGGGGTATCGACTGCACATCCGCCCGGGCTGTCTCGACGCTTCGGCCTTCGAGCGTCTGGTTGCCGAGGACCGCGTCGATGACGCGATCGACCTCTGGCGAGGCCCAGCTCTGGGCGAGTTCGCTGACCGCGACTTCGCACAGATCACAGCGGCTCGACTCGAAGAGCTGAGGCTCACTGCATTGGAGCGTCGCGCCGCGAGCGCGCTCGCTGGCGGGCGCCCGCACGAGGCACTCACCGACCTCGAACCCCTGCTCGCGGAGCACCCGGGCCGAGAGCACGTTCGCGAAGCGTTGATGCTGGCCCTCTACAGCATCGGCCGCCAAACCGACGCGCTCGCGATCTTCGACGACTGGCGGCGAGAGCTCATCGAACACGGCCTCGAACCGGGACCGGGCCTGGTCGAGCTCGAGAAACGGATCCTGCAACATCAAGTGCCCGACGTGGGACCGACGTTCCCGATCCCCGCGAGCAGCTTCGTCGGACGAGAGCACGATCTGGCAACAACGGCACGCACGCTCGACGCCGCACGCGTGGTGACCCTGTGTGGTCCCGGTGGCGCAGGCAAGACGCGTCTCGCATTGGAGCTGTCGCGCCGGCTGCTCGACAGGTATCCGGACGGCGTCGTGTTCTGTGATCTGAGCACGCTGCGCCGTCCGGCCGAGGTGGTACGCGCGGTTGCGACAACGGTCGGCGTGCCAGAGCTCGCGCCACGCCGAGTCGGCGATCAGCTCGTAGACCAGCTCGTCGCCCGCGTCGCGAGCCGCAAGCTCTTGCTGGTGCTCGACAACTGCGAGCACTTGATCGCGCCCGTCGCGCGCATCGTCGATCGCATTGTCAGCCACACGATGGGGATCAGGGTGCTGGCCACCAGCCGCGAGCGGCTGGGCGTGGACGGTGAGGTGATCCAGCCGGTCGAGCCCCTCGACACAGATGCGGCCGCGGAGCTGTTCATCGACCGGGCCAGGGCTGTCGATCCAGCGTTCGGGCTCGAGGCGCAGAGCGTGCACGAGATCTGCAGTCGCCTCGATCGTTTGCCGTTGGCGATCGAGCTCGCGGCCGCATGCATGCGAGGCATCAGCGCGACGGAGCTGGTCACGGCGCTCCATGATCCCCTTGGCCTGCTCAGCTCCGGCTCGCGCACCGTCGAGCGCCACGGCTCGCTCGCCGCGATGATCGACTGGTCCTACGAGCTGCTGAGCCCGGACGAGCGAACGGTGTTCGACCGGTTCGGCGTGTTCGCGGGACGGGTGGACGCTGACACCGCCTGCACAGTCACGGGCGCGTCGCTCGGCCTGCTCCTACGCCTCGTCGATCGGTCCATGCTGACCAGCTACCGCGCTGGCGTGACGCAGTACTCGATGCTCGACACAATTCGTTCCTTTGCGGTGGCGCGCCTCAGAGACCGCGGCGAGCTCGAGCGCGCTCGGGATGCCCATGCGGCTTGGGCCGTGGACCATGCCGAGCGCGCCGCCTCGCGCCTGTCCAGCCCGGATGAGGCGGAGTGGGCGGCCCGGTTGGCGCGCCAGGCCGACGAGCTCCGCGCCGCACACATCTGGTTGGTCGGGCGAGATCCAGAGGCCGCGCTGCGGCTATCGGCCGCGCTGCACCCGTGGGCATTCTGGCGCGGGCGGTCGGACGTGTTCCGCATGGCTGAGGTCGCCGCCGCCGCCAACATGTCGACAGAGTCGCCGCTCCTGGCAGAGGTCCTGTCGTCGGCCGCTGTCGGCGCCTGGCAGCGCGGCGACCTCGCCGCGGCGGAAGCCGGCGCACGCGCCACTGCCGGTCATCGCCGCTCTGTCGAGGTGCTCGCCGACATCGCGTTCCTCCGTGGTGACCTCAGTCGAGCGCGGTCCCTCTTCCTTGACGCCGCCGAGCAAGCCGAGGCGGCAGACGACCCGCTGCAAGTCGTCTGGGATCGCGGGAGTGCGGCACTCGCACTGCACTACGACGGGCGGGACGTCGGCGACGAGCCCGCGCACGTCCTGGCGACCGCCGAAGCATCCGGCAGCGTTTCCGCACGTTCGTTCGCCCACTTCGTGATCGGCGAGGTCGAGGGGAGCGAGCTACACCTCAGCACCGCGGTCGAGCTGGCAGAGCACGTCGGCAGCGAGTTCCTGAGCAGCCTCGCCGCGGTGAGCCTGGCCGCAGCGATGGCCCGCAACGGCCTCACTGGGCCCGCCCTCGACCAGTACGAGCGGGCCATCCGAACGTGGCACCACGTGGGCGCCTGGTCACCGATGTGGGTAACCCTGAGGAGCTTCGCGCGCACGCTCGCCGAGCTCGGATTGAGCGACGACGCCGCCATCCTCCACGGCGCGGCGCTCACGCCCCGCAGCGGCCCGGCGCCCTACGGCGCCGACTTGGTGCTGATGCAAGAAACCGCCGACGCGCTGCTGGAGCGCCTGGGCTCGGAGGGGTTCGAGGCCCGCGCGGCAGGAGGACGCGCCCTCGCTGACGACGATGTCGTCAAGGTCGCGCTGCAAGCGGTGGCTCGAGCCCGCGGCCTCGTGCGCTGACGACACAAAGTTGGGCTTGAGCGCCGCGGTCGTCGTTGTCAGAGGCTGCGACAAGTACGAAACAGGACGGCAACCACAGTCAAGGGTGGAGACACTCGTCTTGTTCCACCCACGTGACCAGCACCTGAGCAGCCCCAACGGGATTCGAACCCGTGCCGCCACCTTGAGAGGGTGGTGTCCTAGGCCACTAGACGATGGGGCCGTGCAAGTAGCCCCGGCAATCTACCAACGTCGCCGGGCGGGGCCAACCGCGCTCGA
>JBEEFX010000303.1:0-3161 GCA_041166365.1 Acidimicrobiaceae bacterium | reverse complement strand
TGGGAGCCGGGTGTCGGTTGGGCGACTGATCCGGCGACCACCGCGCACGCGGAGTCGGCCACGTCCCCGGCCGCGGACTACGACGTCGCGTTGTCGGTCCCCGACGGCTACGACGTGCTCGGTACGGGGGTGCGCGGCGACGGCAATCACTGGAGGGCCACGGCCGTCCGCGACGTCGCCTTCTCGATCGGGCACTTCGTGTTGGCGGAAGCCGACGTGGGACGCGTGCACATCACGTTGGGCGTCGATCAGAGCGTCGGCGACGACCCGGCGCGCTACCTGAACCTCATCACCGACTCCCTTGCGAACTATCAAGCGCGACTCGGGGCGTACCCGTGGCCGACGTACACCGCCGCGGTCATGCCCGGGTTCAGCGGCGGCATCGAGTTCCCGGCGCACGTGATGCACGGGGCGGGGTCAACGACACGGTCGATCGTGCACGAGGTCGCGCATGAGTGGTTCTACGCCTTGGTCGGCAACGATCAAGGCCGAGACCCGTGGCTCGACGAAGGCCTGGCGTCGTATGTCGAGTACGTGCAGATCGGTTCTCTGGCGAGCCGCAAGGCGCAGCAGGTCCCTTCGGATGCCGTCGGGCGCGCCGGCGAGCCGATGACGTACTGGGACCAGCACGAGTCGAGCTACTTCGAAGGCGTCTACGTGCAGGGAGCGGTCGCGGTGGCCCAGCTCGGGAGCGTCGACGAGGTCGACTGCGCGCTGCGCCAGTACGTCGCCCGCAACGCCTTTCGCATTGCAACGCCTGCTGATCTCGTCGACGCGCTCACGACCGTGTTCCCGGATGCGGCCGACCGGATCGCGCCCTACGGTTTGCGACCATGACGAACCCTGGGGCAGATGAACCGACCGTCATCGAGCTGGCGGAGTCGGTGCGGCGAGGCGAGCGCAAGGCCGTGGAGTTGATCGACGAGTACCTCGGGCGGATCGCCGAAGGCAACGAACGGCTCAACGCGTTCGTGCATCTCGACGCCGACCTCGCCCACGCGGCCGCGTCAGCGGTCGACGAGGCGATCGCGCGTGGTGAGGATCCCGGCCCACTCGCCGGGGTGCCCTTCGGCGTGAAGGACCTCGAGCACTGCGAGGGCATGCCGACGACGTTCGGGTCCGTGCCCTTCGCGGACCGAGGCCCCGAGCCGAAGGACAGCCTCAACGTCGCGCGGTTGCGGGCCGCCGGCGCGGTTCCCGTGGGCAAGACGGCCAGCCCCGAGTTCGGCACGCTCAATTTCACCAAGACCAAGGTCTTCGGCGTCACCCGCAACCCTTGGGACGTCACGCGCACGCCCGGAGGCTCGAGCGGTGGCTCGTCCGCCGCGGTCGCGGCCGGCATCATCCCGTTCGCCACTGCGTCCGACGGGGGCGGTTCGATCCGCATCCCCGCCTCGTTCGCCGGCCTCGTCGGCCACAAGGCGAGCCACGGTCGCATCCCGCACCCGGAGCCGACGGCGAACCAGACGAGCGTGAGCGGCTCGCTGACCACGACCGTGGCGGACACCGCGCGCATCCTCGATGTGCTCGCCGGTCCTGACGATCGCGACCGCACCTCGTTGCCGGCGGTGGGCATCCGTTACGAAGCCGCCATCGAGTCGACCGACGTACGCGGACTGCACGCGCGCTGGTCGCTCGACTACGGGTTCGCGGTCGTCGACCCCGAGGTCGCGGAGATCGCGAGGGCCGCCGCGCACGCACTGGCCGACGCCGCTGGCTTGGTGGTCGACGAAGAGCCGATCGAGCTCACCGACCCGGTGCGAGCGTGGCTCACCACCGGTGCCGTCTCGCTGTGGCTCGACATCGAGAACGACATGTGGCCGGCGCGCGCCGATGACTTCACCCTGTACGTGCGCCAATCGTTGGAACAGACGGAGGGCACCACGTTGCAGAAGTACGCGCGGTCGCTCCGCGCTCGTGAACAGCTGGAGTACGACTGCGCTCGCATCTTCTCCGAGGTCGACATCGTGTTGTCGCCGACCACGGCCGTTCCGGCATTCGCCGCCGAGGGCCCGCCGCCGTCGGTCATCGCCGGGCTCGAGATGAAGACGCCCGCGATGTCGACGCCGTTCACGATGCTGGCCAACCTGTGCTGGAACCCGGCGATCTCGGTCCCGGCGGGGCTCACCTCCGACGGGCTGCCCGTCGGGCTGCAGATCATGGCCCGCCGTCATCGCGACGAAGTGCCGCTGCGCCTCGCCCGCATCTTCGAGCAGACCCGACCCTGGCCGAGGTTCGCGACCGCCTGAAGCAGGAGTTACGGGCCGGGGTGCTCGCGTAGGAAGCGTTCGACTTCGGCGATGAGGTCGCCGTGCGACTCCTCGTCGTCGGGGTCGTCGTCGGCTGCCTCTTCGAGGCGCGCCACGTACGCCGCAGTGTCCTCGTCGTCGGCGACGAGCTCGTCGATCTGGCGCTCGGAGGACGCCGACGCGATCTCGAGATCGGTGGTGGCCATCGGCACCCCGAGGAGCTCAGCGATGCGCTCCACGAGTGCGAGGGCCGCCTTGGGCGATGGCGCGTTCGGGACGTACGTCGGCACTGCGGCCCACAACGATGCCGACGGGATGTTCGCCTGGCGGAAGGCGTCGTGCAGGACACCGACGATGCCGGTCGGCCCCTGGTACGCGGACTGCGTGAGCCCGAGACGGCGGACCAGGCTGCCGTCGTACGCGGTGCCGACGACCGAAACGGGCCGGCTGTGGGGGATCTCCGCCAGCAGCGCGCCCAACGTCACGACGAGCCGGGCCTCGTACTCCTGGGCGACGTCGACGATCTCCTCGCAGAACGTGCGCCACTTCAACTGCGGTTCGCTGCCGACGACGAAGATGGCGTCGAGATCTGCGTCCGGGATCGATGCGCTGGACATCGTGGTCGTCGGCCACACGATCTCCCGCTGACCGTCGTCGTCGAGCTGTACGTGTGGACGCGTCGACGTGAAGTCGAAGAACTCCTCCGGGTCGATCGTCGCGAACGGCTCCGCATCCCAGCGCTCGGCCAGGAAGCGCGCTGCGAACGTGGCGGCCTCTCCGGCATCGTTCCAGCCTTCGAACGCAGCCACGAGCACCGGCTGGTGCAACGTCGGCGTCGCCGTGCGGATCAAGTGCGACATCAGCGGCTACGTCGCCGTCTCCGGGCTGAAGTCGAGTGAGCAGGAGTTGATG
>JBEEFX010000302.1:0-20056 GCA_041166365.1 Acidimicrobiaceae bacterium | reverse complement strand
CATCCCGGGCTCGCTCGGCTGCTGAACCTCAGCGATGGCGCGCTGGGTCAAGGCCTTCGGCTCATGGTGTCGATCACCACGAACGAGTCCCTCGCCGGGGTGCATCCGGCTCTGCGAAGACCGGGGCGTTGCCTCGCCGACATCCACATCGGTCCACTCGCGATGAACGAAGCGAACGCGCTGCTGTGTCCTGAGCGTCGGACCAGTCATCCGCTCACACTCGCCGAGGTACTCGAACGGCGAGGCGAGCTTTCCACGATGGGCGACAAGGAAGACCCAGTCCAGTTCGGCGCCTACTTGTAGCCCAACTCGGTCAGCGGCCACTTCAGGGGATCGAGGCTGCTGTCAGTTGCGAACTGCTCCCATGTGAGCCGTTCTTCAGGGGCGGATCCGGCAGGCCACACGTAGGAGATGATCGAGTTGTAGGACCAGTATCCGGTTGCGGGCGCTTGCTGACCGCCCTTGCGCTGTCACAGCCCCGGAGTACAAGAGGTTGTGATGGATTCCCTGACTGATGTTGGTCCTCCCGTGAAGAACTCGTTCGTGCGCGAGGCGCGAGTGGCTGCTGCGAACTGGAAGGCGACGACGTCTGCTCTTCCGGAACGTGCACGGGCCGGCGGCTGCTACCGGGGAGGAGGGGAGTCGTTGCCGTTCTGCGTTCCGATGGACGATCGCGACCACAACCTTCTCGCCGAAGCCCGCGACCTCGCGCTCGGCAGGTTCGCAGCTGCGGAGATTCCCTGGCACCACGGCGGAGACCGGCCCTCGAACCATCTGTTGTCGTCGCAGGTGCAATGCGCGAACGCGCTCGCGCCTTTCGTCGAGCAGCCCGCGTCGCTTCAGCGCATGTTCGAGACGGTGCTCGACATCGGCAAGGTTCTGCCGTTCGGGGCGACGACGACGTGCAGTTTCGACGCGACGGATCACGTTGTCTTCGAGTGGATCGGAACCGACAACTACCTCAACGAGCACGTCGGGAGCGTCGGCACGAGAGGAGCGAACAACACGAGCGCAGACGCCGCGATGCGCTATCTGACGCCGTCTGGGAGCGTCGAGATCGCCCTCATCGAGTGGAAGTACGTGGAGCAGTACCTCGGCCACGAGCTGTCGGGCGGCGACGCAAAGAATGCGGTGCGCAGGGCGCGTTACGACGTGCTGCTCGCCGATGAGGATTCACCGATCAGGGTCGACCTTGTCCCGTTCGACGACCTTCTCGTCGAGCCGTTCTACCAACTGATGCGTTTGCAACTCCTGGCCTGGCAGATGGAACGAGCTCAGGAACTCGAGGCTGACTGTGTTCGGCTGGTAATCGCCGCGCCATCGGCGAACCATCCGCTGATGCAATCCTTCAATCGCCCGAGCCTGCGCGCGCTCGCCGGCCCAGGTGGAACCATTCTCGACGCATGGCGCGCGATGCTGCGCCGACCTGATCGCTTCGCCTACTTGGATACCGCGACACTCATATCAGCGGGCTCCCCGACGAGTTCCGACTTCAAGTCGCGATACGGGCATCTGTCTTCAGCGGTTGTTCCGCCTCTGCCGCCTCGTGCATGAGTGCCCGTCGGCGCGGTTGACCTTCACTGAGTGCCTTCAATGCGTCGACGATCGGTTGCGCACGAAGTCAATCTGCTCCCTCGTTTCGGGAGCGGAGCGTCGCGCCTTGCTCGTGCCGAGCCGGAGCTCGCGTAGCTTCGCGAGCGCAGCCTCGCCCGTGGTGCCCGACTGCACGAGCCAGCAGCCGATGACCGTGCCCGTGCGGCCAACGCCGCCCCAGCAATGGACATAGACCGGCCTCTCCGCATCGATTTCCGTCTTGATCGTCGTGAGCGCGTCGTCGTAGTACGCGCTGTAGTGCACGCTCATGTCGGGAATCGGAAGCGTGATGCGTCGCAGATCAAGACCCCGCCGCGCGCCGATGTCCTGCAGCGTGTCTCCGTACGGCAACAGCCTGTCCTCCGGTGTGGTGAGGTCTACGAAGGTTCGGATGCCGGCATCGACGAGCACGTTGAGCTTCAACGACGCCTTGTCCTCACGTTCGTTGCCGGGATACTCGCCGGCAAGGAGGCGGCCAGGCTCGACCCACCACGCATGGACGAGCGGGTCCTGGTCCAACCATCGCTGGCCCGACGGAGGCGACTGGATCGCGAACAAGTTGTCCGCGAGCGACACGAAGCGCTCGGCCATCGTGATGCGGTAGCGCCAGTGGTCAGGGATGCCAGACAGCCCCCATCGCGCGCCCGCGAGTTGTCCGGCGATCGCGGCCGTTGTATCTGCATCGTCACCGAGGTTTGCAGCGCGCAATACGGCCGACCGGAAGTCATCCGCTCCAGCGACGGCCCAGATCGCCGCTTCGAGTGCGTCGACGCAATAGCCCGTCCCGCGGATCGCGGGCGGCTGCTTGTGCCGCCAACTTCCGCGGGCAACGGCCTCGATGGCGGGATGCAGGTGATCCCACTGCCAGAACCCTTCATCGAACACGGCTTCCGGGGCATCGCCGCGGATCAATGCCGCGGTCATCGCTCCGAGTACCCGGCACGCGTCGACGGGCCGCGTGGCGGCGTGGGTCGAGCGGCTCGACATCGCTGACTGGTCGGCCGCCTCGTTGGGATCGGTGTGCCACCGGATCGGCACACCAGCGAGCCGCATCAACGATCCATTGGCTGCGCTCTCCTCGTCGAGCTCCGGGTCGATCGGCTGGTTGGTGTGCTCGAAGCGTGAGAGCTGCTCACGGGTCGTGATGCCGATGTCGAAGCAACGGCCGGTCGAAGAGAGATAGCCGTCCTTCGACCACGCGACGTATCGGCGCAACTGGTCGGCGAGATCGTTGCCGCCGGTGTCGAGCAATGACTCCGCAAGACACAACGCCATCGACGTGTCGTCGGTCCACTGCCCTGGCTCGAGGCGGAACGGTCCGCCGCCGACCATGTCGTCGATCGGCGTGAACGAGCCGGGCGTCTTGAACTCGAGCGTGGTGCCCACCGCGTCGCCACATGCAAGGCCAACCAATGCGCCTCGGGCGCGATCGAGTGCATCAGCGGTCTCCGTGTTCATAATCTGAAGGGTAGGAGCACCGCGGTCAGATCTGCTCACCCGCTCCCGTTTCGCCCTTGGTTGCGACGCAAGCAACAAAAGGCCTCGCGGGCGAAGACATCGTCACACATCGAGCGCAAGTTGCGAGGCGGTAGGCGCGGCCGGGTCGACGTGATTCTCAACGAGAGGGAACATTCCTCGATCGCCGCGACAGCGCGCCCGCCACGCGCGATCAGTGCAGGGTTGCCCGCGCCACACTCGTCGCCGGCCCAGACCGCCACGTCGGTGTAACCGGCTCGAAGGGCTTCGATGGCGCCAGCCCATGTGCCGTCCTTCTCATGATCTGACGCGCACGGCTACCGGCCATCCGCGCTGCCCTCGGGTGAGCGGGGCCGAGACACGATCGGCGGTTTCACGGACGCCATGTTCACGGTCACGAAGCTGCTCGAGGTCGGCCGCAACGCGGCATGGCCGTTCTGAAGCAACACGACGGGCTCCGGCACATCGTCCACCATGGCGATGTGCGGGATCCCCGCTGACGACGAGGGGTACGCTCGACACGATGAGCCGGCGGGCAAAGAGGTTGGTACTGACTGCGGTCGTCGGCGTTCTCGTCGCCTGCGGGTCGTCGCCTTCGAGGCCCGTGGCCGCTGGCCAGAGTTCGGGTCCGACATCGTCGACGTCGACAACCACGACGAGCACCACAACGACGAGCACGAGCACAACGACCACGACGGCCACGACGGCACCGCCCATCACCGAGCCACCGGCGACCACCGAGCCGCCGCCTCCACCCGTGCAGGAGCCGCCTCCGACCACCACGCCCGTGGTAGAGGTTCCGATCAACTCGGGAGGCGAGGTGCCTCCGTACCATGCCATCCTCGTCGGCCACACCGGCGGTGGCGGGGGCGGCTTCAACGTGTACGCCGAGTGCCGGCCCGGAACGGTCGTGGTCACCGTGCACGAATCCGGGGATGACAATGGCCCGGCGGTCTATCTCGGTGTCAGTGTCGACGACAGCACGGTCATCCGCGACATCGGACCGACGCACGACGGTGAGGTCGCGAGCGGTCCGGTGCAGTCTCGCGTGCGCTTGTACAGCTACAGCGGTCCGAGCGGCGATTACCGCATCGAGTACGACTGTCGCGGTTGACTAGAGCGTTGCGTCCTTGAGGCGGGCGAAGGCGTCCGAGGGGCTCTCGTCGGCGTCGAGTATCACCGCTTGCATGACGCCGTCGTTGGAGGTGGCGTCATCGCTGATCAACCGCTCGTGCAAGGCGACGACACCTTCCTCACCGGCGGCTGGCATGAACAGCAACACCGCGGATGACGACCGGAGCACGAGGTCGGTCTCGCGCAGCGCCATGGCCACTCGACCCACCCACGAGTCGGGTCGGTCGACCGTCGGGCAGACCGACACGAATGCATCCCCTTCGACGGCTTCGGTGACCGCCGTGTAGAACGCCGCGGCGTCGCTGGGGCCGGTCGAGGCGAATCGACGGGTGGGTTGCCGCCGCCGGTCAACGGTCGGATAGGTGTGCGCGATTCCTTCGACGGCCGCTTCCAGCGCGGTGACGTCGGGCTTGCGCACCATCGCCGGTTCGGGTGCATAGCGGCCCTCGTCGACGTGCATGTCGGAATGGCTGAAGACCACCACTCGGGCGCCGACGGCGATGGCGGCGTCGATGACGTCCACGTCCGAGTTGCGTCCGACCAGCGGGTCGATGACCGCGACGTCGGGTCGGGTGTGCTCGAGCAGCTCAACCGCCGCTGTAGTGGTCCCGGCCACCCCGACGAGCTCGTGGCCATCGATGGACAGGGCGGCGTCGAGAACCTGAGTGACGATCTCGTCGTCGTCGCAGATGACGAACCTCATGACGAGTTATCGGCTCGACGGGCCCGACCCTTAGCGGTTCAGGACGAGGAGTCGTCAGCAGCCGGTCGACGCCGCGAGCGCCCGGCAGGCCTCGGCCATCCGGGTGGTCGAGAGCGCGGTCACCTGGCGACGGAGCGACGCTCGCGGCAGCGTGTGCAGGTTGTCGAAGTTGACGACGCAGTCAGTCGGCACGCCATCGTTCGCCGGAGTGAGGTTCAGCTCAGATACCAGTCCGCGGTGCGTGCGCGTGAGGGCAGCGACGACGACAAAACCGATCCGCTCGGCAACGGGGTCGCGAGTGAGGATGAGCACCGGTCGGTCTCCGCCGGGTGTCGTAGCGAACCAGATCTCACCCCGGCGCATCAGCCGAGTCCGCCCAGTCCGCCCAGTCCTCGGCGGGTCCCCATTCGGCAATCGCGGCTAACGCCTGCTCCCCGTCGTCGAGCGGGTGATCGGCCCACGTCTGGGCGTCGATCTCGCTCGCCAGCCGATCGAGGTGGCGACGCAGCGCATCGCGCAACAGCTCGGACCGGTCGATGCCGAGCCGGGCCGCCCACTCCTGGGCGCGGGTCGCGTCGCGGTCCTCGACCCGGAAGCTGAGCATCGTCATACAGCAATCATAATCCGTATGACGGATCATTCGCCTCAGCCGGCGGTGAGGCCGGTTGCGAAGTCGTACCAGGAGCCGGGTAACGCCTCGAGCGCGAGCCCGTAGGCCTCGTCGGCGCCTTCACCGATGGACGCGTCGCTGCGCACATGTTCCATTCCGACGAACGCGATCATGTGCAGCACCTCGTGCGCGTCGTGGTTGTCATCGAGGAGTCGCACCGCGGTCTCGCGCACGACGGGCGGATCGTCGTGGATCAACTGATCGGCCACGATCTGGTGCATGGTCAAGTGGAGGCGCACGTGCGCGTCGAAATCGGGATCCGGTCCGTATGTGGTTTCGATCTCAGCGATCAACGCCGCGTGCGCGGCGTCGATACCGGTGCGACGGTCGTCCGCGTCGGACGGGTTGAGCGATGCGCACTCGATGCCGTCGTACACGTCGGGCCACTCGCTGACGAGCGAGGCGAGCTGCACCCAGTCGACGATGTCGGCATGCGAGACGCGGCGCCGGGGGTGGTCCGGGCCGTCTTCACCGGCGATCCACTGGGGCGGCGTCGGTGCGAACTGCGGTAGCGAGTACGCCAAACGGCGGTCGGCGACGACGAACCAGTCGTAGAGCGTGACGCCGCCCTCGGCGGCATTGGTCACGAGTTCCTGCCATCGGAGTTCGTCACCAGGTCTGTCGAGTGGGACCTGCCCCGTGCGGTCGGACACGAGCATGAGCCCGGTCACGTTGGTTTCGTCAGGGTTACACGTGACGTACACGAACTGCGGGAGGAAGTCATCGACGTCATCCGCGTCTTGGATGACGAACAGTTCGACGATGCGACGGTCGTCGTCGAGGAACACGGCACACACATCGCCGGGATCGGTTCGCCGGCTGATGCAGGCGACGAGTTGTAAGGCGTCGGCCTGCGTTCGCAACTGGAAGCACTCGTGCAACTCGGCCAGCTCTTCGGGCACAGACATCGTCACTCCATCCGTTCAGGACTGCTGGAGGAGCGGCGGGCGCTCGAGCCCTTGCGGGTGGAGGACGGCGATGCCGTCCACGGGTCGATCTTACGGCGAGCTTCAAAATGTCCGGATTTGTGCTTGCATCTCGAACACACGTTCGACTACAGTGTCAGCAGCTCGTGAGTCGGCTGACGACTCTCCTTCCCGCTCGGTAGTGCCAGCGTCGTGAGGAGGTGTCGTGTCCGTAGATCTGTTGTCGTCCGCCGAAGCGTTCGTCGCGGCGATCATCGGGTTCGACCCGTGCTCGTGCACGCCCGGCGACCGTGTGGAGCTGGTCGAGATCTTGGCGCGCATCGAGAAGATCTGCGCGGCCGCTCGGGCCAGGGTGGCCGCGGTTGCGACGACGAATGGCGCGCATCGCAACCAGGGTTTCGCCAACCCGGCTGAGTGGGTCGCGTCTCAGACGGGCTCCACGTCGGCTGAGGCGGAGCGCGATCTCGACACGGCCATGAAGCTCGATGATCTCCCGGCGACGAAGGCCGCGCTGACGAACGGCGAGATCTCGATGGCACAAGCCGACGAGGTGAAGAAGACCGAGGCAGTGTGCCCGGGCTCCGAGCAGGAGATGGTCGAGACGGCCAAGACGCAAGGTCTGCGCAAGACCAAGGAGAAGGGTCGGGCGAGGCGTTTGGCCGCGATCGATCCGTGCGATCTCGATCGGCAGCAGCGGGCGGCGCGCTTTCACCGACACTGGAAAGACGAGCTCGGGATGATTCGCTACTCCGGGGCGATGATGCCCACCGAGGGAGCGGCCTTCACGCGCCGCCTCGACGCCGAGACCGATCGCGAGTTCCGCAGGGCCTACAAAGAAGGTCGCGTCGAGCCTCGCGAGGCGTACGCAGCCGACGCCTTCGCCCGTCTCGTCAGCGGTGAGGGCAAGGGATCGTCGTTGCGCGCTGATGTCGTGTTCGTGTGCGACGTGACGACGGGCGCGGCACACATCCTGGGTGGCGGGCCGGTGCCGATGTCCACAGTGCGGGCCGCGGCGAGAGACGCGTTCATGAAGGCGGTGCTGCACGACGGTGTGAAGGTCGACACGATCGTGCACTACGGGCGCAAGGCACCCCCCGCCCACCTACGCACGGTGCTCGAGCTCGGCGACCCTCCCGGGTTCAACGGCGTCACGTGCGTCGACTGCGGTCGCGAGTTCCGGGTGGAGTGGGACCACGACGACCCGGTTGCCAACGGGGGTCCGACGTGCCGGTCGAACTTCAAGCCTCGATGTCACGGCTGTCACGTCGAGAAGACCGAGCGCGACCGGGAGGATGGATTGCTTGGGCCTCGAGCGCGGGGTCAGCCGCGATGAGGCCGCTGCGAGTGTGGTGGTGCCTGCGGATGCAACTACTGCTGTTGCGCCTGCTGCTGCTGGCGGGCGTCGTCGGTCAGCGGCAACGGATCGGGCACGAACCGGCGTCGGCTTGCCACCGCTGGTGGCTCCGGTCGACCCGGCACCGCTCCGGTCGACTTGCGGATCTCGACGCTGACGTCCACCTCCGGCGCACCCGGGCCGGCGTACACGCCGCGGATCGGCGGGACGTCGTCGTAGTCGCGGCCGTGGCCGATCTTCACGTGCCGCAAGCCGACCTCTTGTTGGTTGGTGGGGTCGAGCGCCAGCCATCCGAACCCCGGGATCGCGGCCTCGAACCACGCGTGCGTCTGCACGTGCACGACTTCGGCGTCGTCGTCGACGCCGGTCGAGTCATCGGTGGTGAACAGATAGCCCGACACGTAGCGAGCTGGGATCGACGACGCGCGACACATCGCCACGGCGAGGTGGGCGAAGTCCTGGCACACGCCGCGTCCACCGGCGAGGGCGTCTTCGATCTCGATGCCCACCTCGGTCGAGCCCGGTTCGTACACCAGCGCGTTGCCGGTGTACCGATGGATCGCGAGCACCTGCGACACCACGGTCGGCCCGCCGAGCTCCGTCGCGTACCGCGCCGCCGCCACAACTCCGCCACCCCACGCGCAATGCGGCGAACGCTCGCGATACTCCAGGTGCTCCTCGACGAACGCGGGCGACGACAGCGCGTCGGCACGCGGCGACACCGCCACCAACGGTCGCAGCCGAGTCTCGACCGATGCTTCGGCGGTCACGTCCAGCGTGAGATGCGGTGTGCGCACGCCGAACGCGTCGACCCGCGTGCCCCAGTAGTCCGCGAACGACAACATGCGGGCCGACGGCGCACTCGACACGCGGTAGGCGATGAGTTGCTGGTGGTCGTCGTTCGCCGGGCAGGCCCGCAGCTCGTTCTGCGACTCCCGCACGAGGTTCTCGTACGTGAAGACAGTGCGGTACCGGATGTCGAAGCGCATGTCAGCCGGCAGGAATCGATTCGAGGGCGTGGAGGTCGAGCTCCTGGCTGTTGCGGAAGTACTCGAGGGCGACGGCCTCGGCCACTTGGCGGACGCGGCGTTGCAGCTCGTCGAGAAAGACCGGCACGCCGTCGGCCACGACCTCGGTCACGTCGCGGTACTCGAGGTCGGCGCGGATGCGTCCGAGGAGCCGCTCGGGCCGGGAGAGGTGCGCAGACGGGTTTCGTCCGAGCGAAGCCAGATCGTGCTCGGCCCGCCGCAGGCAGAAGAGCACGCTGCGGGGGAACTGCGGTGACAGCAACAGGAACTCGAGCACGTTTGCCGGGTCCATCGAGCCGCGGTACGAGCGGCGATAGGCCTCGGACGCAGAGGCGGACTTCAACGTCCCCAACCAGTGATGGAAGCCGACGGGATCCTCGCCGCTGTAGCGCACGTGCAGCAGGCGGCACGTCATCTCCGCCCGCTCGAGCATCCAGCCGATCTGCAGGAACCGCCAGCCATCGTCGCGGGGCATGGTCTCGGCGGCCGCGCCCGCGACCATCTGACACCGCTCCTTCACGAACGCATACAGCTGGTAGGGCTCGGCTTCGATGTCGGCCCACAGGTTGCGGGCGCGCATGTCGAGGTGGAAGCGGTTCACGCTCTCCCACAACTCGGTGCTCACGAGCTCGCGCACCGAGCGCAGGTTCTCGCGACAGCGAGCGACGGCGGAGACGATCGAGCCGGGGTTGTCGCGGTCACTCACGAGGAACTGGCTCACCGACACAGCGTCGATGCCGGAGGAGAGCGCGCCGAAGTCCGACGACAGGCGCAGCACGACGAGCACGTCGGCCCAAGCGCGGGCCGCCTCGGTGGGCGACGCTTCGAGGAGGCCGTGGTACGTCACGTCCAGGATGCGGGCGGTGTCCTCGGCGCGCTCGATGTAGCGGCCGGCCCAGAACAGGTTCTCGGCGTGACGGGCGAGCATCAGTCGACCCCCGCACCGGGAGCGAGCACCCACGTGTCCTTCGAGCCGCCGCCCTGGCTCGAGTTCACGACGAGCGACCCGCGCCGCAGCGCGACGCGAGTCAGCCCGCCGGGGATCACCTCGACCGACTCGCCCGACAGCACGAACGGGCGCAGGTCGATGTGGCGGCCCTCGAGGTGGTCGTCGATGAGCGTCGGATGGCGCGACAGCGAGACGACCTCCTGCGCGATGTAGTCGCGCGGCGCGGCTTCGATGCGGTCGCGCATCCGTTGCGTTTCCTCGTCGGACGAGCCCGGCATCAGCATCCCGTACCCGCCGGACTCCGCCACGGGTTTCACCACGAGCTCGTCGATGCGTTCGAGCACGGCGGCACGATGGTCCTCGTCCCAGAGGAGATACGTGTCGACGTTGGGCAGGATCGGATCGTCGCCGAGGTAGTAGCGGATGAGCTCGGGCACGTAGGCGTAGACGGCCTTGTCGTCGGCCACGCCATTGCCGACCGCGTTGGCGAGGGTCACGTTGCCGGCGCGGGCCGCGGCCATGAGTCCGGGGACGCCGAGGCTGGAGTCGGAGCGGAACACGACGGGATCGAGGTACTCGTCGTCGATGCGGCGGTAGATCACGTCGACGCGCTCGAGTCCGTGGGTCGTGCGCATCGACACGACGTGATCCTCGACGATGAGGTCGCGGCCCTCGACGAGCTCGACGCCCATCTGTCGGGCCAGGAACGCGTGCTCGAAGTACGCGCTGTTGAACACGCCAGGCGTGAGCACGACGACGGTGGGATCGTCGCCCGCGGTGGGCGGCGCGACATGGCGCAGCGCGTCGAGCAGCAGGTTGCCGTAGTGGTGCACGCCTCGCACGCCATGGTCGCGAAACGCGTTGGGCAGCACCCTCGTCATCGACGAGCGATTCTCGAGCACGTAGCTGATGCCGCTCGGGCTGCGGAGGTTGTCCTCGAGCACGCAGTACGTGCCCTTGGCGTCGCGCACGAGATCGATGCCGGCGACGAGACAGCGCGCCCCCTTCGGCACCGGCAGCCCGAACGCTTCGCGCCGGAAGCCGCTCGAGCTGGCGACGAGCCACTTGGGCACGATGCCGTCCTTGATGGCGGCGCGCTCCCCGACGTACAGGTCGTCGAGGAACAGGTTGAGGGCGGTGACCCGCTGGACGAGCCCGGCTTCGATGTGGGCCCACTCGTCCGCGGGGATCAGGCGGGGGAGCAGGTCCATCGGGAACGTGCGCTCGATGCCCTCGCCTTCGTGCCCGTGTGCTTGCACGCCGGATTCGTCGGACTCGCCGTAGACGGTGAAGGTGATGCCCGCGGTGCGAAAGGCCTCGTCCCGCAGTCGTGATCGGGTGCCGAGCTCGTCCGGCGTCAGCTCCGACAGCCGCTTGACCAGGGCGCCGTAGTGGGCGCGCACCGTCCCGTCGCTCTCGAAGGCCTCGTCGTAGAAGCCGTCGTGCTCGTATCCGTCGAACAGTTCGCCCACCATGCCCAGGCGACCGTACGGCTGCACCATGTCGTCCTCGTTACCCGAGTGTGAACAGAGTGCACCCCTGTCAACGGCCGTCAGGCGAGGTTGACGACGGTGCCCATGTCGGCGAGTCGCAGTAGGCCCGGCGCGTCGATCACGCGTGACACTGCCTGCGCCGACGTCAGCCCGTGCTGCAGCTCGCGCGCCAACGCGGCGACAACCACTGGCGCAGAGAACGACGTGCCGCTCCAGCGGGCCCAACCTGCGAAGTTGTCGGGATCGGTTCCACCGGCCGGCGCAGGCCCGGCGCCGTCGAACACCGTGAAGAAGCCGCTCACCATGTCGACGCCCGGCGCGCACGCCCGGACCCACGGCCCGTAGTTCGAGAAGCGGGCGGGGCCGGACGGACCGATCGCCGCGACACCGATCACTCCGGGCAGCGCGGCCGGGAAGGTGGCGCGGCACGTGCCGTCGTTGCCAGCCGACGCGACCACGACCGTGCCGCGAACCTGCGCACCCCGTACGGCGGCGGCGAGGACGTTCATGTGCTCCATCGCGTAGCCACCGAACGACAGGTTGAGCAGGTCGGTGTCGGCCTCGTCGATACGACGCGCGATCGCGACCTCGTTGCCCTCGCCGTAGTTCGTCAGGACACGGTCGGCGGTGATGTCGCATCCCGGGCACAGCGTGTCGATGAGAAAGCTGATGAACGTGCCGTGCCCCGCGGCCGGGTCGAGGTACTGGTCGCCGTCGTCGTCGGGACCTTCCTGCCAGCTCGCTCCCTGGTGCAGCACGCCGTCGAGCGACTGAGGACGCAGGCCATCGCGGGCGAGCCCGGTGTCGAGCACCGTCACCCGCGGCCGGTAGGCACCGGCCGGCGCGGTGCGCACCACCGCGCCCGGGCCCGCCGCCGGCCTGGCCGAGCTGTGGTGCTTGCCGGAGGCCTGCATGTCGCTGGCGTAGACCGGTGAGGCATAGACGGGGGACGCGTACACCGGTGACGCGTAAACGGGGGACGCGTAGACCGGTGAGGCATAAACGGGCGATGCGTAGACCGGCGACGCGTACACCGGCGACGCGTACACCGGTGACCCGTACACCGGCGACGCGTAGACGGGCGACGCGTAGACCGGCGACGCGCCCACGCATCCCTGACCGCGATCCGCCGGATGCACGCCGCAGCAACAGTCACCGTGCGCGAACAGCACATGGTTGGGTTGCGCGACGACACCCTCGAGGCGCAAGTCCTGCACGACGGTGATCGCGTCGAGCTCCTCGTTCGTGCGCATCACGAAGAACTGACCGGCTCCCTCCTCGCGCGACGGGAAGACCGGCTCGATGTCGTCGAGCCGACTGCCGAACAGCTCCGACGCGATGTCGCGGCCGCGCCCTCCGCCGACAACGACTTCGCCTGGCACGAAGGCGAACGGCTCGGGTCCGCTGGCGAACGCCACCCGCCCGGCCCAGCCCTCGTCGGAATCATGGGGTTCGATGACGCTCACGGTCCACCTCCGTCCGCGCCCGCCGCTCCGAGCGCGTGGGGACCCTATTCGACCGCCGGCGGGACCTCGGCGGCAATCGCCGCGAGAACGCCGTCGGTCTGCGCCGCGGCCGTGGGCAGGTCGAGCGCTCGGCCGGCGTCACACGCGGCAAGAAACGCAGCGTCGCCCAACGCCTGTCGAGCCGCCTTGAGCATCTCGTCGCTCAGGCGACGATCGGCGTCGTACAGCACCATGCCGGTGTTCTCGAGGATCAGATCGGCGTGGCCGTGCAACGTCGTCGCTGTCGTCCAGTCGTCGCGCAGCGCCGCCAGACGAGCGGCGACGATCATGCTGAAGGCCG
Organism: Acidimicrobiaceae bacterium; assembly: GCA_041166365.1. GTDB lineage: Bacteria > Actinomycetota > Acidimicrobiia > Acidimicrobiales > JACDCH01 > DASUCS01. Next base: position 6,924 of record JBEEFX010000302.1, on the reverse strand, counting down.
CCAGCACCGGCGCCCCGATCTCGAGGCCGAGGGTCAAGCAGGCGCGCTGGTGCCGGGCCGCGCCCGGTTGATCGCCCCCTTGCAGCGCCGCCTCGGCGAGATTGCCCGTGGCGCTGGCGACCAGGAGCGGCTCGCCCAGCCGTTGGTACGCGTCCCGCTCTTGTGCGAACGCCTCCAAGGCAGTGTCGACATCGCCGAGCTCGAGCGCGGCAATGCCGAGCTGGCTCGACATGCGGGCGCGGCCCAGCAGCGTGAGCGGACCGGCGAGCGCCCGTTGCGCGGCGGCCACGGCCCACTCGTTGTCTCCTGACCGGCTGGCGATCTCGCCTCTGGTGCGCTCGATCGTCACGTCGTCCCACTCGGGCGGGGCCCCGATCGTGTCGCGCAGCGCTTCCGCTTCCGACAGCGCTCGCTGCGCGGCGTCGACCTGCCCGAGGCGGAGGTTCAGGTCACCGAGGGTCGTCCAGAGCGAGATGCGGGTGGGCGTTCGCTCGGGGAGCTCGTCGAGCAAACGGGTGAGCTCCTCGATCGCCGCGCGGAACCGCTGCTCGCGTTCGAGATGGCGGGCGATGACGTAGGCGATCCTCTGGGCGTCCTCCGGGGCGGCGATCGCGAGCCGGGGAACCAGCGCGCGCAGGTTGTCGACGTCGACGCTCACGTCGCTCGCCCAGCCGCGTTCGTAGCGGTGCTCCGGGCCGATACGGGCGAGGTACCACTCCGCCAGCCGCATGCTGGCCGTCGTTCGCGGCGCATCGTCGAGGCGCTGTGCGGCGAACTCGCGGATGGACTCGAGCAGCCGATAGCGCGTCTCGTTCGCGGTGAGGTCGGCGACCACGAGCGACTTGTCGACCAGCGACCACACGAGCTCGGGCACGTGGTCATCCTTTAAGCCGTCGCGGCCGTCGAAGCCCGCGGCCGCGGCGGCCGCCGGAACGGTGAAGCTCGCGCCGAACACGCTGAGGCGGTGGAGGCACTCCCGTTCGGGCTCGGTGAGCAGCCGCTCGCTCCAGTCGAGCAGCGCTTCCATCGTTCGTTGGCGTTCGGGCACGGTCGCGTCGCGAGAGCGCAGCAGGCGGAAGCGGTCGTTGAGCCCGGCGAGCACGTCGGCCGGGCGCAGCGCGCCGAGCCGGGCGGCGGCCAGCTCGATGGCGAGGGGTACCCCGTCGAGACGACGACAGATCTCCTCGACGGCGTCGACGTCGTCGACGTGGTGGCCCACGGCCCGGGCCCGATCGCGGAACAGTTGCTCCGCGGCGTCGGGCGTCAACGGCGGCACGCGGTGAACGGTCTCGCGGGCGATGCCGAGCGGTTCGCGGCTGGTGGCCAGCACCGCGCAGCCCGGGCAGTCGTTGATCAGCGCGTCCGCCGCCGTTGCACAGGCGGCGCGCAGGTGCTCGCAGTTGTCGAGCACGACGAGCGCGCTGCGATCTCGCAGGTGGTCGAGCACGGCCTGCCAGGGATCCTCTGTCCCCGCCGACGCGCCCACCGCCGCCGCGACCGCCGTGGCGATGAGCGACGCGTCGTGCAACGGCGCGAGATCGACCATCCACACGCCGTCGGGCCAGCTCGCGGCGATGGCGCGCCCGATCTCGTTCGCCAGCCGCGTCTTGCCCACGCCGCCCGGACCGAGCAGCGTGACGAGCCTCCCGGGATGCAGCTGCTCCGACAACTCGGCGAGCTCCCGCGCACGACCGAACAACGGCGTCGGCGGCCGCACGAGGTTGTGGCCGTCCGCCGGGACGGCGCGCACCGCGGGGAAAGCCGTGCCCGTCGTCGTCAGCGTGAAGAGCTCCACCGGCGCCTCGAAGTCGCGCACGCGGTAGTGCCCCAGCGACGTGACTCTTCGATCGCCTTCGGTGAGCAGGGCGACGGTCGCGTCGGAGACGAGCACCTGTCCTCCGTGCGCCGCCGACATGACTCGCGCCGCCTGGTTGGCCGCGAGCGCGGTGTAGTTGTCGCCTCGCGGTACGGCCAGCCCGGAGTGCACACCCATCCGCACGCGAAGGTCCTCGCCCGCCCGCCACTCGGGGTGAGCGAGCAAACGCTGGGCCTCTTCGCACGCGCGCACCGCGGCGGCGGCGTCGTCGAAGGCCACGAACACCGAATCGCCGGCCGAGCCGATCTCGTAGCCGTGGTGGGCTTCCCACGCTGTGTGCATGACGGCCACGTGTCGCTCGGACAGTTCGGCGTACTGATCGCCGAGCCGACGCAGGAGACGCGTCGAGCCTTCGATGTCGGTGAACACGAATGTCACGATGCCGCCCGGCGGGTGCGCCGCATTCACCACGCCTCATCCTCTCAGCTCCGAGCTCCGACAATTCGGATTGAGCCAGCACAACGCGCGGGCCAGCACTATGGTCGCCGCAATCAGGCACGGTCACGTCAGGCGGGACGTGAGTGACCGGGGGTCGGCGATGACGGGAGAGGTTGCCCGGGCGGGGAACGGTGCAGTGCAGAAGCGCGCGGTCCGGTGCGGGTGGAACGAGCGCATGACAGGGGTACTCCGATGAGCCAGGCCGCGCACGATCTCGGCGCGGGGGACCGACCCCGCTGGAGGAAGGATCCCGAGAACGGTTCTTACGGTGACCTGTTCCGACTGGCATTGACCGATTGCAAGTGTTGGGTGGAAGCGACGTGGAAAGCCCACGCCATGCTCGGCGTCGCTCTGGTCATCGTCACGATCGCCGCCTACCAGCGCAACACCACGTTGTCGTGGCTCGCGGGTCTGCTGCTGGTGGCAGCGGCGATCTACCTGAGCCACGTCATCCGCCGAGCGCGCATGCGCGTCGACTACCCGGTGAACGCGGCGCACTTCACTGTCGCCGCGGTCCAACTGATCGTCGGCGCGGTGGTCGTCGTGTGGAGCCGAAGCCGCCACACCGCGCTGGGCGACGTCGTGGGCTTCCTCGGTCTCGCCTTCGCCATCATCGGCTTCGGAGGGATCCTCTCCGAAGTGCGGCGTTCGCTGTGGATGCAGCACCGTCGCGGACAAGTCCTGCTCAGCCTTGCGTTCTTCGCGCTCGCCCTCTCGGTGATCGTGTTGTCGTCCGACCACCTGCTCCGCAACATGCTGATCGCGATCGTGTTGGGTCTGCTCGGTATCGAGCTCTACTCCGAGGACTATCTGCGCTCACCCCACGATTGGGGCAAGCGGACGATGGCCGCGGTCGGGGCGGCCTTACTGGCCGTCGCCGTCGGCGTGTTCGTGTCCACCGGCGCGGGGTTCGCTGCTGCCGTCGTGATCGCCCTGGTGATCCTCGTCATTGTGTCGATGGCGACATCCGACAGCAACGCGCTGCTCCTCGTCCTCGTGGTCGCGGCGGCGCTCTTGTGGGCGGGCGCGCCTCGTGACGTCAAAGCTGATGCCGCCCTGGCGCCGGTACCGACCGAGCCCTACTTCCTGGTACTGGGCGACTCGTACATCTCCGGCGAGGGCGCGTCGACGTTCTACGAGGGCACCAACGAGACGGCGCGCAACAGCGATTTCACCAACGGGTGTCGCCGCGCCCCCACCGCATGGCCGAACCTCTTGGCGAAGTCGGGCACGCCCGGTGTCCCGCACCGTGTGCTGTTCCTTGCCTGTTCTGGTGCGGAAGCGCGACACGTGCGAGTAGACCCGCCAGTCGACGCCAACGGCCATCAGAACGAGATCGACGAGCTGCTCGCCTACCAGACCGAGCGCGCCAAGCTCGGTCTGGAGGATCGAAAGCCGGACTTCGTGTTGTTGAGCCTCGGCGGCAACGACGCCGGCTTCGGCAACATCGGCCAGACGTGCACCGGTCCCGGGGAGTGCGCCGAGGTGAGCAGCCTGTTCGTCGAACACATCAGAGGCACGCGCGACGACAGTGGCGCGGTCGTCATTCCGTCGCTCGAGTCGACTCTCGACAAGTCCTATGCCGACATCAAGACGATCGTCGGACAGGACGTCCCTGTCGTCGTCACCGGATACCCCAAGCCCATCACCGAGTTCGGGCCGTGTGCGGACGTGCTCCTCACCGACCACGAGCGGGCGTTCGTGGTCAGGTTCGTGGAGCAGCTGAATCTCGTGGTCGAGTCGGCTGCGCATCGCGCCGGTTTCGACTACATCGAGACGATGCAGGAGTCGTTCGTCGCGGCGAACAACCGGCTGTGCGAGCCCGGCAACCCGGTCGGGATGAACTTCATCGGACTCAACCCGAAGGCCGGATCGTTGTGGGACAGCCTGCAACCGGCGAACTGGGTGCACAACAGCTTGCACCCGAACAAGACCGGTCACGCCGCGATGGCGGTGGCCGCCGAGAAATGGTTCGTCAAGAATCCGACGCGCCACCCACCGGTTGCGACCAACGCCGCGCCGACGACCGTGCAGCCGGACTCGGAGATCTTCGGGTACGGGTTCATCCGCACGTGTGATCCACAAGGGGATCGGTCGTGCGACATCGAGGACGGCGGCTGGGCTAGCGACCAGAAGTTGAGCCTGGCGCAGTCGACATTGCTCCCGCTCGTGCTGGCGATGATCGGCGCGTGGATGATCGCCATCAGCGCGATTGGTTGGACCACGGAGCACAACGTCAACAGCGCAAGCGTCGCGGGCGGGATCTTTGGTCGGGCGCGTGACGTGGTGGGCCGATGGCTGTCGCTGTTCGGGCCCGCAGGAAAGACGAAGGCTCCTGAGTTCGCGGTCGTGACCCTCGTCGTGGCCAACATGGCCACTTCGTTGAAGTTCTATCGCGAGCTCGGTCTTGCTCTTGCTTCCAGCGCGGATGCACTGCCGCATGTCGAGTGGTCGCTGCCCGGCGGTGGACGCCTCGTGTGGGAGACCGCGCAGCTGGCCGACTCCCTCGACCCGGTTCGCACTGCGCCGGAGGGGGGATATCGCGTCGAGCTGGCTTTTGCCTGCGAGACCGTGGCGGCCGTCGACGCGAAGTACGAGGCGCTCCGCGCTGCTGGCTATGAGGGTCGGCTCCCTCCGTACGATGTCGCGGGAGGCACGCGCTCCGCCGTCGTCATGGATCCCGATGGCAACTTCGTCGAGCTCTACGCGTCACTTCCTTCGTAGCTTGCGCCGGACGGCAAGAGCAATGGCGACCACCAACAGGCACAACGCCAATCGCACACCCCACCACTTGAACGTGCCGGCCCACGTCATCGCGTCGATCCAGCCGTCGGTCGTGGTGCGTTGACGCGCGATGTTCTGGATCAACAGCGCGTTCTCGAGCTCGTCGAGCAAGGCCGCCACGCCGATCGTGATCGCGCCGATGGTTGCCACGCGAGTGCGCCCGCCGATCCCGCGGAAGATGACGACGCCGAGCATCCCGTAGCCGGCCGCGAACACCAGGTCGCAACACGCAGCGCCCATCGCGCGCGGTGGACTCGTGAGCAGCTGGCGGAACATGGTCAGGTTGGGCGCCGTCTGCAGGCCGTCGTAGCTCGACTCGAATGCTCCGATGCCGGCGAAGGCGGCCGCGGTCAGGAGGCCAAGGCCGAGACCGCGGACGAGAGGCTTCGGATGTGATCGGAGCCACGCCACGCGCTGAACACTAGGACCGCTTGCCTCGCCCTGCCCCGCTGCGAGCGGTGCCGCTCCGCTAGTCCCTGGCCACCACTCTGGAGGTATGCATCGATGAGTTTGAACGCAATGGTCGACCTCGCAGTCGCCCGCGAACGCGGCGTCCCGAAGCGACAAGGACGGTTCCGGACGGAGAGTGATCCCGCCGCCGACGCGGATCCCGAAGCTGACGCCTCGCCCGTCAGCAAGGTCGGAAGCGTGTTGGTCGCGGCGATACCTGCGGAGGCGCTCGCGCTCTACACCGCGTTCGTCACGGCCACGAAGAGTCGCTTCGTGCCGTCAGCCGAAGTGGCTCCGACGCTCAAGACCGCGCAACTCAGTGACCTCGCGAGCCTTCGTTGGTTCGTCTTCGGCGCGGTGCTGGTCGGAATGATCGGCTACATCTTCTCGGGTTGGCGCGGATCGCCGGCCGCCAGACGAAGGAAGGTCCCGTTCGCCGAAACCCTGTCGGCCGTGGTCGCGTTCGTCGCGTGGGCCATGGCGATGCCCGACGGAATGGTCGGCCTGTTCGTGAAGTCGACCGATGTCGAGGTCGTGTCGCTGGGCGTCGCGACCGCCGCGGCCGCGTTGCTCCTCGGAGTGAGCGCGCCCCTGCGCAAGCAGGCGAAGGCCTAGGCGGCGCTACCACCTGGGTCGAGAACGTGTGTCGGCTCTCGGCCGACCTCGGGTAAGGACCGGCGATGCACGTCCCGTACGGAACGATCGTCGTTTGGTCCGATATCGCCTGTCCGTGGGCCACGCTGGCCGTTCACCGGTTGCACACGGAACGCACCCGTCTCGGCCTCGAAGGTCGAGTGACGCTCGACCATCGGTGCTTTCCGTTGGAGTTGGTGAATGGCCGTTGCACGCCTCGCAAGGTGTTGACCGCGGAGGTGCCGGTGACCGGCGCGCTCGCACCGGAGTTCGGTTGGAAGGTGTGGCAGGCACCCGAGTCCGAGTGGCCGGTCACGACCCTGCCGGCGCTCGAAGCGGTGCAGGCCGCGAAGGAACAGAGCCTGGACGCCTCCGAGGCATTGGATCTCGCGTTGCGGCGCGCCTTCTTCGCAGAGAGTCGGTGCATCTCGATGCGTCATGTGGTGCTCGACGTTGCATCGTCGATCCCGGCGGTCGACAGTGACGCCCTGGCCAAGGCGCTCGACAACGGCACCGAGCGTAAGACGGTCGTGCGGCAATGGCACGACGCGGTCGACGGCCCGGTGCAGGGAAGTCCACACCTCTTTCTCCCTGACGGGAGCGACGCGCCCAACCCGGGCATCACCATGCACTGGGAAGGCAAGCACGGCGCGGGCTTCCCGGTGGTCGACGCCGACGATCCGTCGGTGTTCGAGCAGCTCTTGCGCCGATCCACCGGCTGAACGCGCGCCGCGCTTGGTTGC
>JBEEFX010000301.1:0-25132 GCA_041166365.1 Acidimicrobiaceae bacterium | reverse complement strand
CGGCCGATGAGCGTGTACTCGTACCGCTGCTCGGTACCGACGTTGCCCGCGACGACGACCCCGGACGACACTCCGATGGCAGCGTCGAGCCCGGGATACGCGGGCGCAAGGGCCGCCAGCGCGCTGTGCAACGCGCGAGCGGATCGTAGAGCGCGCGCCGCGTGATCCGGCTGCACCGCCGGCGCCCCGAACACGCACAGCGCGCCGTCACCTTCGAACTTGTTCACCCAGCCGCCCTCGTCGGACACGACCCGCACGACTGCGTCGAAGTACGCGTTCAACGTGCGCACGACATCGTGCGGCGACAGCACCTCGGCGAGCGCCGTCGAGCCGATCAGGTCGACGAAGAGCACCGACGCCTCGCGCTGCTCGCTCTCGATGCCGCTCCCCTGCTCGATCGCTCGCTGCGCGACCTCGGTGCCCACATGGCGACCGAAGAGATCGGCGAGCCGCTGACGCTCGCGCAGCCCCTCGACCATGTCGTTCACGCCCGCCTGCAACATGCCGAGATCACCGGCGCGGTCCACCGCGATCTCCACGTCGAGTCGGCCCTCGCGCACGCGCTGGAGCGCACGCCGCACATCGTCGATCGGTTCGCCCACCGCTTTGGCATTGCCGAGCGTGATGACGAAGCCGGCACACATGCCGGCGACGGACAGCACCATCACGGCCGGGCCGATGTCGGTACGAATCGTCGCGTCGCGGGCGGCGAGCGGCAGGAGGAACAGCCCGGCGAGCGGCACGCCCGATCCGAGCGCCCACGTCACGAGGAGCCGCAGGCGCACGCCGCCGAGCGGGCGGTCCGCGGGCGCCGCGCCCGCGAGCACCTCGGCGATGGCCGGGCGCAGGATGCGCTCCATCAGCAGGAAGCTGATCGTGCAACTGATCAGACCGCCGTCGAAGGTCGTCAGCGCGACGCGCGCGACTTGCACCGCCGAGTGACCGGTGACGGCGGTCGCGCCCCCGAAGAACACCGACGCGACGGCCCACGGCAGGAAGGTGCACGCCGCCAAGCCCCGAGGAAGGGTGAGTGTGGCGCGCCGCTCCGCGTCGGTCGGAGGACGCTCGTCGATCATCCACACGAGCGCTCGACGCGACACCCGCTCACACAGCCAGCCGGTGGCGGGAAACGCGACCAAGCCGAACCCGAGGAACAGCAGGACATCACCGGTGGCGGAGCCCGCGCCTTGCTGGGCCGGCGCGACCCAACCGAGGTACACGAACGTGAACACGGCGCCCACGGCATGGGCGATCGACAGAACGACCGCGGTGTGGCGGACCGCGGGGTCTCGATGCCACGTCGGCTCGGCACCCTTCATCGCTCAACCGTACGAAACCGACCCGCCGCCGTCACCATGCCATCCGTCACGGTGCCTTCTCGGCCGGCGCCCGGGCTCGCGGTCACTTGAATCCGGCGAGCACCGCACTGGCGTCGGGCTCTTGGAGATGCAGGGTGGCGCGATCGCTGTTCACGGCCACGGGCAGCGGGACGGGCTCCGGATTGAGGCCCTTCAGCTCCCAGGCGAGGCGCATCGCCCCCCAGAGACCGAGGGCATCGTCCACGCGGATCCCGTTGGCCACCTCCCCGCCGACCTTCAGCAACGTGTAGGGGTTGTGCGAGCCGGCGACCTTGCTCATGATCGTGCGCAAGAACCGCTGTTGGCGCTCGATGCGCCCGAGATCCGCCGTCGGGTCCTCGTGCGCCTTCCCGTCTTCCTTGATCTCGGTGTAGTGACGCGATCGCACGTAGGCCAGCGCTTGGTCACCGTTGAGCTTCACCGCGCCGGCCTGCTGGACGTCGAGGCCCGAGAACGAGTCGAACGCCGGGTACGGGAAGTCGATCGTGACGCCACCGACCGCATCGACGAGGCCGGCGAAGGTCACGAAGTCGACCTCCATGTAGCGATTGATGGGGATACCGAGGCTCGTCTGCACCGTCTTGAGCAGCCGCGCCGGGCCACCGCCGAGGTCGATGTTGTAGGACGAGTTGATGCGATCCTTCCGCCCCGTGTCCGCGATCTGCACGATCAGGTCGCGCGGGATCGACAGCATCTTCGAGGAGCTGCCTTGCAGGCGCAGCACCATGATCGTGTCGGAACGTTCGCCGCTCGGAGCAGGATCGCTCGCGTCACCGAGGATGGCGCCCGCGTTCGGTGCATTCGGGTCCGCGTTCGCGCGCGTGTCTGATCCAACGATGAGGATGTTCTCGCCGCTCCCTCCGCTGTCGAGGAGATTTCCGACCGGCACGCGGTGGATCTGACGGAATTTGATGTCGGCGTAGACGAGACCACCGATCAGCAACAGGATCGGCAGCAGCCCGCACAGCAGGAAGACCCATTTCAACTTCGGTCGGCGCAGCCGCGGCCACGACCGCTTGCGCTTCGGGGTCGGACGCGGCTCCGCCGGACGACGCGACGGTGTCGGCGGTACCGCCGGACGTAGCGGCGGCGATGGTGGGGCCGGCGTCGCGTTCGGCGAAGCGGAGCCCGGCGCGACGCGTGGCGGCGGTGCGGTCGGCTGTCCGGCTACCGGCGCACCGACATAGAACCGCCGCGGGTCGCGACCGGGGGGCGGCGGCGGCGCGGACGGTTCGTGACCGGGTGGCGGCGGCTCGGCGGCCGTTTCGCGGGCGGGGGGCGGCGGCGATTCGGCGGACGGTTCGCGGGGCACGAACTTGCGCTGTGCCGGGTCCCAGACGACCGGATCGCTGTCCTGGTCCGGTAGGTCGGTGAAGCGACTCGGCGGTTGGTCGTCGGCCATGATCGGCGCCTGACAGTACCGGCGGTACGTTCGGGCGGTTGATCAGCCCCCGTTGGATCCGACGAATCGTGCTCATGGTCTGCGCGCTGGCCGTTGCCGGGATGATCGTCGCCTCGATCACCACGCACACCGGCGTGGCGATTGCCTTGGGAACCACCGCCGCCGTGGCCGTGCTGTGCCTCATGCTGGTGACGGCCATCGCCGGGCCGGCGGGCTTCGGTGACGCGCCACCCGTGGACGCGGGCGCCGCCGCCGACCTCGAGCGGCGGGTCGAGGCCCTGGTGGCCGCAGGAGCCGACGAGGACGACGTCCGCTCGCTGGTCCGTGCGGTCCGCCGCATCTCCCGCCACGGCTGACGAGTGGCGTGAGTTGGAAGCCGGCGACTCAGGTCAGTAGGTCGTTTGACCCATCTGCTTCCGATTTCTCACGTTCCGTTCTCACCGGCCGATGAAAATGTTCATGGCGAAGACCTCCACGTTTCAGAGCCGGGCGGTTCTGCGCACCATCGAGGCTGGCAGCAGCGCGATGTGCATCACCTGCGACGAGCAGGTGAAGTTCAAGGCCAAGATCAAGATGCAGCAGGTCATCTGCAACGTCTACGTCGACGGCAAATGGGACCGCGTCGAGCACTACCACCTCGAGTGCTACGACACGTCGGGGAAGCCGTACGGCGACCCGGCACCCAACGTGCCGACGCGCGTCAGCGTCACCACCGCGGCGTAGTCAGCCGTCGAGCAGGGCGAGCACTCGGCTCGCCAACTCGTTCGCCGTTCCGTCCTCGGGCGTGAGCCGCAGCTCCGGTTCGACCGGCGCTTCGTAGGGATCGTCGATCCCCGTGAATCCTTTGATCTCACCCGCCCGCGCCTTCGCGTAGAGCCCTTTGGGGTCGCGCGTCTCGCACACGTCGATCGGCGTGTCGACGAACACCTCGAAGAACGGCAGGCCGACCTCTTGATGCGCCGCTCGGGCGTGTGCTCGGTCCACTCGATACGGACTGATCACGGGGACGAGCGCGACGAGCCCGGCGTCCGCGAACAGCCTGGCGACCTCACCGACGCGGCGGATGTTCTCGCTGCGATCGGTGGCCGAGAATCCCAGATCGCCGTTCAAGCCGTGGCGCAAGTTGTCGCCGTCGAGCAAGTACGCCGGGCGCCCGACGCCGAGCAGTCGCTGCTCGCACAGCGCGGCAACCGTCGACTTGCCGGAGCCCGACAAGCCCGTGAACCACACCGTTGCGCCCCGCGACAAGCGCGCGTCACGCGCGACGCCGGTGTGCCAGGTGATGTTGGTCACTGCGTCGGGCCGAGAATCATCCCGCCTGCGACGGTGTTGTGGTTGGCCTCGTCGATCAGGATGAAGCTGCCCGTCGTGCGATTGCGCCGGTACTCGTCGTAGAACAACGGCAGCTGCGTCCGGACGGCGATCCGGCCGATCTCGTTGAGCCGGAGCTCGGTCGCGTCCTCGTCTCGATGGAGTGTGTTGATCTCGAGGCGGTACTGCAGCGACCGTACGACGGCCTTCACCGAGCGCGTGGTGTGCTTCAACGTGTATCGCGCGCCGGCCTCCAGCGTGGACTGTTCGGTCAACCAGCAGATCATCGCGTCGAGGTCCTGGCCGACCTGAGGCTGGTTGTGTTGCCGGCAGATCATGTCGCCCCGCGACACGTCGATGTCGTCGTCGAGCGTGATGGTGACGGCCATCGGCGAGAACGCCTCCTCGACCGGACCGTCGAAGGTGTCGATCGACCTCACGGTCGACACGAATCCCGACGGCAGGACGATGACCTCGTCGCCCGGCTTGAGGACACCACCGGCCATCGTGCCCGCGTACCCGCGGTAATCGTGATGCTCCGTGGACTGCGGACGGATCACGTACTGGACGGGGAAGCGGGAGTCGATCAAGTTGCGATCGGACGCGATGTGCACCTCTTCCAGTTGGTGCAGCAACGACGAACCCTCGTACCACGGCATGTTCGCCGACCGATTCACGACGTTGTCGCCATGCAGCGCGGAGATCGGCACGAAGGTGAGGTCGTGGACGTCGAGCTTCATCGCGAACTCGCGGAACTCGGCCTTGATGCGCTCGTAGACATCCTCGTCGTAGTCGACGAGATCCATCTTGTTGACGCACAGCACGAGGTGAGGGATGCCGAGGAGACTCGACAGGAACGCGTGCCGCCGGCTCTGCTCGAGCACGCCCTTGCGCGCGTCGATGAGGATCAGGGCGAGGTCGGCGGTCGACGCCCCGGTGACCATGTTGCGCGTGTACTGCACGTGGCCGGGCGTGTCGGCAATGATGAACTTTCGTTTGGGCGTCGCGAAGTAGCGGTAGGCGACGTCGATCGTGATGCCCTGCTCGCGCTCGGCCCGCAGGCCGTCGGTCAGCAACGCGAGGTTGGTGTACTCGTCACCGCGTTCGCGCGACGTGCGCTCGACCGACTCGAGCTGGTCCTCGAAGATCGCCTTGGAGTCGTACAACAGGCGGCCGATCAGCGTCGACTTGCCGTCGTCGACTGAACCCGCGGTCGCGAACCGCAGCATCTCCATCAGGTCTTCGCCTTCACTCGTTCGCTGCTCGAGTCGGACGACGTCACTAGAAGTACCCCTCGCGCTTGCGGTCTTCCATGCCGGATTCGCTGATGCGATCGTCGGCTCGCGTTGCCCCGCGCTCCGTGATCCGCGTCGCGGCGACCTCCAAGATCACTTCGTCGACGGTGGCCGCGCTCGACTCCACCGCGCCCGTGCACGACGCGTCGCCGACGGTGCGAAACCGCACGGTCATCTCGAGCGGGTCTTCACCGTCGACCATCGTCACGTAGGGCGTGACGGCGAGGAGCATGCCGTCGCGACGGAACACCTCGCGCCGGTGCGCGTAGTAGATGCTCGGTATCGCGATGCCTTCCTCCGCGATGTACTGCCAGATGTCGAGCTCGGTCCAGTTGCTGATCGGGAACACGCGGATGTGCTCACCCTTGCGATGGCGCCCGTTGTAGAGGCTCCACAGCTCGGGGCGCTGATTCTTCGGGTCCCACTGGCCGAACTCGTCGCGGAAGCTGAACACGCGCTCCTTGGCTCGGGCCTTCTCCTCGTCGCGACGAGCACCCCCGAACACCGCATCGAAGCGATGCTGCTCGATCGCATCCAGCAGCGTGATCGTCTGGAGTCGGTTGCGGCTGGCGAACGCACCGGTCTCCTCGATCACCCGGCCCTGGTCGATCGACTCCTGGACCGAGGCGACGACGAGGCGGGCGCCGAGCTCCGCGACACGGGCGTCACGGAAGGCCAGCACCTCGTCGAAGTTGTGCCCGGTGTCCACGTGCATGACCGGGAACGGCAGGCGCGCCGGCCAGAACGCCTTCTCGGCCAGCCGGAGCATGACGATCGAGTCCTTGCCGCCCGAGAACAGCAGCACGGGCCGTTCGAACTCGGCCGCGACCTCTCGCATGATGTGGATCGATTCGGCCTCGAGGGCGCGGAGGTGGGACAGCTCGTACGGCATGGGAGTGAAAAGTTGACCAGACCGGTCAGTATTCCCGCAAGGTAGCTTCCCCCCTCGTGTCCTCCGGCCTGTCCGATCACGAGGTGGCGACCGATGTCGCGACGCGGGCCGGCGAACTGCTCCTCGAGCTGCGGGCCGGCGTCGGGTCGACGGCCCACGACTGGTGGTCGCTGCGGGACGAAGGCGACTGGTCCGCGCACCGTTTCATCATCGAGGCCCTGCACGAGCTGCGCCCCGGCGACAAGGTGCTCTCCGAGGAAGGGATCGAGGATCGCACGCGCCTCGGCGCCGACCGCGTGTGGATCGTCGATCCGCTCGACGGCACCCGGGAGTTCGGCGAACCCGGCCGCAGCGACTGGGCCGTTCATGTCGCGCTGGTCGACGGGCACGGCGTTCCGCTCGCCGGTGCGGTGGCGCTGCCCGCGGTCGGCATCACGCTCAGCACGGACCCGGCTCCGCCCCCGCCACCGGCGCACGAGGGTGCGCCCCGCATCATCGTCAGCCGGACGCGCCCGCCGGCCGTGGCCATCCGCGTCGCGGAAGCGCTCGGAGGTGACCTGATCGCCTTGGGCTCCGCCGGGGCAAAGGCGATGGCGGTGGTGCTCGGCGACGCCGATGTGTACGCGCACGCGGGTGGCCAGTACGAGTGGGACAACTGCGCTCCGGCGGCGGTGGCACTCGCCGCCGGGTTGCACGCCTCGCGCATCAACGGGCAACCACTCGTGTACAACCAGTCCGACCCGTGGCTCCCCGACCTCCTGATCTGCCGGAAGGAGCTGAGGGACGCCGCGATCAACGCGATCCTCAACTGATGGAGCGTCCCGACCTCAAGGTCGTGCGCTACGAGATCCGGGGCGGCGTCGCGTTGGTCACGCTGGATCGACCCGAGCGACTCAACGCATGGACCGGTCGGATGCACACCGAGTACCGCTGGGTGCTCGCCGAGGCGGAACGAGACGACAGCGTGCGGGTGATCGTCGTCACGGGCGCCGGGCGCGCGTTCTGCGCGGGCGCCGACACGACCGCCCTCGATGGCCACGTCGAGCGAGGACAGTACGACGCCGGGGTCGACGTCGCGACCTTGGCGACACCGGGCTATGGCATCCGGCCGGAGTTCGACCACTCGTTCGCGTTCCACTACGGCATCGCGAAGCCGGTGATCGCCGCGATCAACGGCCCGGCCGCGGGAGTCGGCCTGGTGCTCGCCTGCTACTGCGACATCCGCTACGCGGCCGCGGGCGTGAAGCTCACGACGTCGAACGGCCGGCTCGGTCTCCCCGCGGAGTACGGACTCTCGTGGGTGCTCCCCCGCATCGTCGGGATCGGCCACGCGGCCGACCTGCTGTTCTCTTCGCGCGTCGTGCTCAGCGAGGAAGCCGAGCGCATCGGGCTGGTCAATCGCGTGCTCGCGCCGGACGAGCTGATGCCGGCGACGCTGGCCTACGCACGAACGATCGCGGACGAGATCAGTCCGTCGTCGCTTCGTGAGAGCAAGCGGCAGCTCTACACCGACCTCCACGGTGATGTCGGAGCCGCCGTTGCCGAATCCGAGCGTTTGCTCGAGCGCATGGCGACGGAGGCGGACTTCCGCGAAGGGGTGGCCGCCTGGCAGGAGAAGCGCCCGCCACGCTTCAGCTGAGCTCGCGCAGGATCTCGTCGGTGTGCTCGCCGAGCGCCGGCACACCACCCCGTGGTCGGCCGTCCTCCGTTCCGAAGCGCACGGGCGACGCGACGGCGCGGTGCGCGTCGGAGCCCGCCGCGGCAGGAACGTCGACGAACGCGCCGGCCGCGATGGCTTGCGGATCGACGATCACGTCGTCGGCCGTGTTCACCGGCGCCCACCACACGTCGTGCTCATCGAACTGCGCGGTCCATTCGTCGCGCGTCTTCGTCGCGAAGAGGGCGTCGAGCAGCGCGATCAGCGCCTCGCAGTTGTGCCGGCGATCACGAGCGGTTCGGAAGCGATCGTCATCGCCCCACTCCTTCCTGTCGATCGCCGCCAGCAATTTCGGCCACAAACGGTCGGCCTCGACGCCGAGCAACCAGAACCACTTGGCGTCGGCCGTGCGGTAGACGTTGATCATCGGGTTGCTCTGCTGCGTGCGCGGCGCCGAACCGGGCAGCTTGTCGAACCGCAGGCGGATGCCGAGATCCCAACCGAGGCAGTAGATCCCCGTGCGCAGCAGCGAGGTCTCGACCAGCGTTCCCTCGCCGGTGGCTTGACGCTGGATCAACGCGCCGAGGATCCCGGAAAGCGTGGTGATGGCGGTGATGTGATCGCCGACGCCGCCGCGAAAGCTGAGCTGCGGTGCGTCGGGCGGCACCGCGAGTGCGGCGAGTCCGGAGCGCGCCCAGAACGCGCCCACGTCGTATCCGGCTCGCCAGGTGTCCGGTCCCTCGCGGCCGTAACCGGTGACGCTCGCGTAGATGAGTTGCGGATGGGCGGCGCGGACCGCATCAGGGCCGAGCCCGAGCCGGTCGACAGCGTCGGGACGAAGGTTGGTGAGGAACACGTCTGCGCTCGCGAGCAGCTTGTGCATCGCTGCTCGCCCCTCCTCGGTGTCGAGCTCGAGCACGACGGACCGTTTCCCGCGGTTGTCGAGATCGAACGGCGGGCTCGGCATGTCCGCTCCGCCACCGCCTGTCACTGCGAGCATGCGGCGCATCGGATCGCCCGAAGGTGCCTCCACCTTGATGACGTCGGCCCCCCAGTCCGCGGCGATACCGCCCGCGGCCGGACCGGCGACCCACACGCCGAGCTCGACGATGCGAATGCCGTCGAGTGGACCGCCCGTCATGTGGAGAGGACGGTGACCGTGCCGGTGTCGCCGTTGACCTCGACCATCGCGCCGTCGGGGATGCGGCGCGTCGCGTCGGTGACCGACACCACGCACGGAATCCCGAGCTCCCGGCTGACGATGATGGCGTGACTCAAGGGCGCACCGACGTCGACGATCACACCCGCGGCGGGAACGAACAACGGTGTCCACGACGGATCGGTGATCGGCGCGACGAGGACGTCACCCGGTTCGAGTCCGGTCGGGTCGTGGGAGTCCAACACCACGCGCGCTCGGCCTTGTGAGACGCCGGGGCATCCGGGCAGTCCCTGGAAGACGTCACCCGCGCTCGCGACCGCGACGGGCCGAGCCGTGCGCGACGCCCATGTCGACAAGGGCGGAGGCTCTCCCTCGAACACGAACGGTGGCACCACCGCGGCCAGGTCGGCGTAGTCGCGCTCTCGCTGGCGCAACTCGTCGGCCAGCGACTCCGGATCATCGACGAGCTGATCGAGCTCGTCCCATCTGACCATGCCAAACGTGTTCGGCGCATCGAACACGCCGCGCTCGACATAGCGCCGACCGAGCTCGAAGAGCGCGAGGCGGTACTCGTGCGTCAGGCGGATCGCGTTCGTCTTCGAGCGCTCTCGGCCGGCCAGGAAGATCGTGGCCGCCCGCAACGCCGCCACGAACTGGCCCTGCGTCTCCGGATCCCCGTCGAGCATGGCGGCAATCTCCGCGCCAACCACTTCGCGCTCGTCGGAGCGGCTCGACTGATGATCGATCGGCGATGCGTCGTCGGGGGCCCTGCGCATCTGCGCGATGGCGACGAGCGCGAGATCCGGGTCGGTCTCCCACGTCGGCGAACGCGCTTCCCACTCGTTGGGTCCCCGCGCCCCGTAGTCATTGAGAAATTCACCGAAAGCGACTTTGAACTCGTCGCTGCCGGGATCGAGCCGGGACAGCTTCCACATCGCGTAGCTCGGCGCCGCCGACTCGACGTCGCCGACGCCGGCCAGGAGCTTGAACATGTCCGTCGGCCGGCCGACAGCGGCGCACACCTGCTGGATGATGCCCACGGGCACTGTCGCGCAATAGGTCGTGTAGAGGTGCTGCGCGAACAGGCGACGGAAGTGGTCGTCGACCAGTTGGCGCACCCGCTCGACGAGCTCGCGGTCGCTGAGTTGCGTCAGATCCGGTCGCGTATCGCGCAGGTGGTCCAGCAGCTTGGAGTCGGCCGAGAGCTCGGGCAGCGACTCCGTGGTGAGGATCCAGCCGAGCGTCTCGGTGATGCGCTCGGTGTGCGGCGGGCTCTCGTCGGTGGGTTGCGCTACATACGGCGGGACGCCGGGTTGCTCACCGAACAACTGGTAGTCGATGGCCTCCGGCGTGAGTCCCGGGGTGCGCACCGCGAGGATGCGCGATGCCGACACGTTGAGGAAGCAGTAGCCGCCGAAGATGGCGACGACCTCGTTGTTGTTCGGATCGAACTCGTCGTGGTCGAGCGCGCCGAACCGAGCCAACGCGTCGCGCCAACCCGGCTCGGCTCCGCGGGTGATGATGTCGCCGCTGAGCGGCGCCACCGGGTCCGGGAAGACCTCGCCGACGTTGCCGCGCGTGTAGATCGGATAGCGAGTGCTTGGTTCTGAGTCGACGATCCACCGATCGATCACTGCTGCCCCCTGATCGCGAAGACGGCGCACGCCGCTACCCACGACGTCGTCCGAGTGGCGGGAGCGTAGCCCCCACGACGAGACTGGATCGGTCGTGACCGCCCCCTCCGTTGACGTCGAGTACGGCTCGTTCACCGACCACGGGCCCTGGGTCGTGCACCCCGATCGACTTTCGTGGAAGCGAGGTCTCGATCGGGTGCGGGCGGCGGTGCACGCGTCGGTTCCTGAGCTCACTCGGTACCGCCGGGTGCCGCCCGTGGGCCGCATGCTCACCACGTTGCGCGCCTTGGGGTTGCCCCTCGCCGTGTGGGGCGCACGTGAGCGTGGCAAGGAGACCTCGACTGCCGACATCTCGCGCCGGTTGCGCATCGCCGCCGAGCGTCTCGGACCGACGTACATCAAGCTCGGCCAGATCATCTCCTCCGGCGAGGGGATCTTCCCGGAGCCGCTGGTCGTCGAGTTTCGCAAGTGCCGCGATCGAGTTCCGCCGGAGACGTTCGACGTGGTGCGGCGCGTCATCGAGGAGGACCTGCACCAACCGCTCGAGTCGGTGTTCCGCTCGTTCGAACGCACTCCCCTCGCGGCCGCCTCCATCGCGCAGGTCCACGCCGCGACGTTGAGCTCCGGCGAGGAAGTCGTGGTGAAGGTGCAGCGGCCGCAGGTGAATCGGCTCGTGCACCGCGACCTGCGAGTCATGTCGTGGGTCGCCCCTCATCTCGTCGGACGGATCCCGATCGCCGCGTTGGCGAACCCACCCGCGCTCGTCGACTTGTTCGCGGAGACGATCGTCGAAGAGCTCGACTTCCGGCTCGAGGCCGAGAACATGCTCGACGTCGCTCATGCTTTCGCGCTGCTGGGGCAGCGTGGCTATGTGATCCCTCGCCCCCATCCGACGTTGGTAACGAAGCGCGTGCTCGTCATGGAGCGCCTCAGCGGTTTCGCCTTCGAGGACGTGGTCGGCATGAAGGACGCCGGCGTCGACACGCACGAGGTCGTGCGTACCGGGATGATCGGTGGGATGGAGGGCGCGCTCATCCACGGCATCTTCCACGGCGACCTGCACGGCGGGAACCTGTTCGTTCAACCTGACGGCCGCACCGCACTGATGGACTTCGGCATCACCGGCCGGCTGTCGGAGCCGAAGCGGCTGGCGTTGCTCCGCTTGCTGATCGCCGGATCGATGAACGACGTCAAGGGGCAGATGCAAGCCCTACGCGACCTCGGTGCCCTGCCGGCCGACACCGACATCGAGGCGGTGATCATCGACCTCGGCCTCGATCGCCCGCCGGTCGATCCCACCACGATGACCGGCGACGAGCTGGTCGGCGAGATCCAGCGAACGATGAAGGCGCTACTCGGCATCGGCGCGCGCATGCCGAAGGAGCTCATGCTCTTCGTGAAGAACATGATGTTCCTCGACGGGGCGATCGCCACCCTCGCACCGGACCTCGACATCTTCGGCGAGATCGCGGAGATCTCCATGCACTTCGCCAACACCCACGGCGAGCACATCGCGGCCGAGCTCGGGCTGAATCCCGACGACTGGCAGCTCGACATGACCGGCGTCAAGGCAAGCTTCGGCCTGGACTCGTCCGTCGAGACACTCACCTACCGCGATCTGCAAGACCGGCGCGCCGTCATCCGCGAGCGCTTGGAGTCACAGCGCCCCGGCCGCGACGGCAAGCGCCGCAAGC
Organism: Acidimicrobiaceae bacterium; assembly: GCA_041166365.1. GTDB lineage: Bacteria > Actinomycetota > Acidimicrobiia > Acidimicrobiales > JACDCH01 > DASUCS01. Next base: position 12,730 of record JBEEFX010000301.1, on the reverse strand, counting down.
TCCCCTTCCGCAAGTAGCCCGACCGCTCGTCCCGTCGAGCAACGTTTGGGCGTTTTCCCGTGCTCGGCGCGCCAAAACGCCCAAACGATGCGGCGGCTGAGCGACGTTTGGGCGTTTTCCCGTGGTCAGCGCGCCAGAACGCCCAAACGATGCCCCGGCTGAGCAACGTTTGGGCGTTTTCCCGTGGTCAGCGCGCCAGAACGCCCAAACGATGCCCGGCGGCCCGGTAGGGGCAGTGGCTACGGTCGCACCCGTATGACTCCCGGGGTTGCCGTCTCGCGCCCGCTCGTCGTGATTCCGACGTACAACGAGGCGTCGAACATCGGCGAGATGGTCCGCCGCGTGGCCGCCATCGTGCCGACGGCAACCGTGTTGGTGGTCGACGACGGCAGTCCGGATGGCACCGCCGATGTCGTCACGAGCGTCGGTGCAGAGACAGGCGGCGACCGCGTTCACGTGCTTCGTCGTGCGGGAAAGCTGGGACTCGGAACGGCCTATCGAGCCGGCTTTCGCTGGGGCTTGGAACGGGGACACGACGCGCTCGTTCAGATGGACGCGGACTTCCAGCACGATCCCAAGTCGGTACCAGCGTTGCTGGCGGCGCTCGACCGCGGCGCTGACATGGTGATCGGATCGCGATACGTCCCCGGCGGCTCGATCCCTGACAGTTGGCCCTGGCGACGTAAGCAGTTGTCGCGGTGGGGCAACCGTTACGTGAGTGCGGTACTCGGCTTGGACGTCCGGGACGCGACGGCTGGGTTCCGCGCCCATCGGTCCGATGCGATCGCCCGCCTCGACCTCGATGCCATCCGGGCCGACGGCTACGGCTTCCAGATCGAGCTCACCTACCGAACGCGGCAGGCCGGCGGGACCATCGACGAGGTGCCGATTCAGTTCGGTGAGCGCGTGAGTGGTGAGTCGAAGATGTCTGGTCGCATCATCGCTGAAGCCTTCAGGATGGTGACCGTCTGGGGAGTCGTCGACCGGCTCTCTCGGCGCAGTCGGTAGCGCGGGCGTGACGATCACACGCGTGAACCCAGGTTGGTCCCGAGCGATGGTGCGCGGTGTCAGCGCGCGAGCGGTGGCGAGGTGACAGCCTGTACGTGTGCGCGGGCCAGTGCGGTCGATCGGCTTTCGGATGGCGCGCTCGGCCACACTTGTAGGGGTTCCGGTCGGGCTGTGGATCGCCGTGTATTACGGGCTGTGGGGCCCGACGCCAGCGGGTGACTCGCGGCTACAGGATGTCGCGTCGAATGTGGTGCTGTTCGTCGTGTTCTTGGTTGGCTTCGCGGCGCTCTACCGTCCTCTGAACCGGCTGCTCGACAAGGAGCTCGGGTGGATGGTCTCGGGTTCGGAGCCGTCGGCGGACGAGGTGGAAGCCCTCGTCGGGCTTCCCACGCGTCTCGCCATGTCGTTGTTCAAGGCGATGGTGCTCGTCGCCGTCATCACCTCGGCCCTGAATCTGGTCTCGCAGCGAGAACCGGCAGAGGCGGTTCGCGTTGCGATCGGACTGGGCCTGACGGCGCTGGTGGTTGCGGCGCTCGCGTACCTCGTAGCCGAGCGCGAGCTCCGTCCGGCTTTCGCGGCGGGGTTGCGGGAGCTGCGAGGGAGACGCCTGGCAGTTGGGGTGCGTCGCAGGCTCGAGCTTGCGTGGCTCGTCGGCTCGGGCGTTCCGCTGCTGTTCATTCTCGCGGTGCCGTTGGGCAACGGGGAGGGTGAGGAACTGCCCGGCGAAGTCCCGGCGATGGTGATGGCCGGGCTCGGCCTTTTCCTCGGGGTGATCGCCACCAGCGTCGTGGCGCGATCGGTTGCCGATCCGCTCGACCGGCTCCGCGCGGCCGTCGAGCGGGTCGAAGCCGACGATCTGGACGTCACGGTTGACGTCGATGATCCCGGCGAGATCGGCCGGCTGCAAGCCGCATTCGACCGGATGGTCGTCGGATTGCGGGAACGGCGACAGCTCGAAGACCTCTTCGGGCGCCACGTCGGCATCGACGTCGCGCGTCAGGCTCTCGAGTCGGGGATCCGTCTCGGCGGCGAACGGCGCGAAGTGACCGTGTACTTCGTCGACATCAGAGGCTCGACCCAGATGACCGAATCCGTTCCACCGGAGGTCGTGGTCGACAAGCTCAACGCCGTGTTCGCCGCGGTAGCGGACGCCGCGGACAGCGAAGGTGGCTGGATCAACAAGTTCGAGGGCGATGCCGCTCTCGTCGTGTTCGGCGCTCCGACCGCGGAGCCCGATCATGCGGGGCGAGCGCTCCGATCGGCCCGCCGGCTGCGCGACTCGTTGCGCGATGACGCAGCGACTGCGGATATCACGGTCGGGATCGGAGTGGCCTCCGGCACCGCCGTGGCCGGCAACATCGGAAGCGAGGATCGCTACGAGTACACCGTGATCGGCCGGCCGGTGAACGAGGCCGCACGATTGACCGAGCTCGCCAAGGATTCGCCAGAGCATCTGCTGGCGAGTGGCGCCACCGTTGCCGGGGCTCCGCAGGAGGCCGACTCTTGGCACTCGACGACGGCGACGGTGTTGCGCGGACTCACCGACCCGACCCACATCTATGCGCCGTCGTAGTACTGCACGCAATGCCGATCGCGTCCGCTCGGTGGCGTCAGAGCGAGAACGCGGTGCGCATGGTTTGGGCGCGGGCGGCCTGGCCGAGCAGCGGTAGGCCGAGGAGCTCTTCGGTGGTGCGCAACAGCGAGTAGTGGTCGAACGGTTCCACGGTGACCGTGCCGGGAGGCACGTGCGCCGCGATGACGAGTAACGGCATCGGTGTCGGCTCGTCCCACACGACGAACACGATCGTCGTGCCGCCGCGGTAGGCCGTCGAGTCGAGCAGGAACGGGAGCCATTGGGTGAGCCACTGATCGCCGTCGGCCACTGGGCAGTCGTGGGTGTCATGGCAGAGGTCGGGCGTGATGAACGAAAAGGCCGGAAGGGTGTCGTGGGCCAGGTCGTCGGCGAGCGGCCCACCGGTCGGATCGCCGAGGGTGACGTCGTCGCGTAGGCACGCGGCGCGGTCTTGCTCACCGACGTAATACGCGGCGGGGTTGTGTCTCACGGCGTAGCGACCGCTGTCGGAAAGTTGGCACGGTGAGGTCATGCCTTCCTCGTAACTGCGACTCGTGAGTCCCGCGGCGCGTGTCTGGCGGAACAGATTGTCCGATGTGAGCGCGTGGTCGGACGGTGGGGCGTCGTCGGCGATGCCGCTGGTGTCGCCGGACGTGGCGCCCAGATAGTTGGGCAAGGATGGAGAACCGACCGACTGGTACGTGGCGCTCGAGCCGCATTGGCCTCTGAGCCGGTTCGCGGTGGGCGCATCCGGCGCACCGAACACCGATCCCGCCGTGTGGTTCTCCATCCACACCCAGATCACGTGCTTCACGGCGCTCGCATTCGACGGCCCGGCATTGCAGGGCCGGTCATACGACGGCGATCCCGACCCGGGCTGGCTCGACGTCGCACTCGATGCCGCAGAACCCGAACGTGCGGTTGGCGTGTCGCTGCTACAGCTCGAAGCGACGACGATCGCGATCGACACGAACACCCGCCAGCGATTGCCCACCCAACCAGACAACCACCTTCGGGCCGGCGGGCCACGTCGCCGCGACCGGGGGCCAGATCCCCGGCGGCGTAGCCTGATCGCGAGTGCCAACCACCCCCGCGCCAGTCGCTTCCGACGACTCCTCTGTACTGGACGACGACGAGCTCGCGGCTCTGGCCCTGGCCGCCGATCCGGATGCACCACTTCCGCCCGACGCCATCAGCTTGTGGGACCTCGATGCCCGCGACACATTGCTGCCCGACTGGTACATGCCGCCACCCATGAGCGGACATCGTCGACTGGTCGGGTGGCAACGGCGCGTGGCGTGGTTGGTCGTGGCGTCATTCGTGCTGATCGACGCCTACGGCCTGTGCAGCACCTATGGCTCGATCGTCTGGGCCTGACCCGGCGCCTGCGATCAGCGCCCTCGGTGTCACGGCTTGGTCGCCGGTGACCCCAGGCGGTCGAGGATGTTGGTGGTGATCTGCTCGACCTGAGGATCGCGGCCCGCGAGGCCGTGCGCCCAGTCGGTGCTGCCGGAGGTGACGACGACACCGCCGGCGGGCGACGTGTAGGTGCCGAGCACGGCATGGCCATGCGAGATGCGCTCGACATTCTCGTCGGACCGTTCGCCGAACAGCCGAGCGGCGATGAACTCGACCTCGGACGGTTCGTTCGGCGCGGGCGGGCGAGTGGCCGTCGTTCGCGTGAAGTGTGCTGCGGGCGCAGTCCCCAGGATCTCGAAACCGGCCGGCGTGCCGTCGACGCCGGTGGGATACGGCAAGCCGTCGCGGTAGGTGAGGTCGCAGCCGTCGCACTCGTAGCCGACCGTGGTGGCCGCCGCGCCGAGAACGTCGCCATAGCCGAGCCCGGTGCCCTCGAACAGCCAGTGGTCGGCGCGGTGGATCGTGTACCCGCCGGCCCCAGAGGTGACGCGCTTGCCGATGCGGTGGTAACCGCCGCGGGCGAAGCTCACACCGGTCATGTGGTTCTCGGGCCGCTCGATGAGGTGGTCGGACCACATGCTGGTCAGCACGCTGACTCGATCAGTACCGAAGACCGGGTCGCGTTTGAACTGGCCCTTGTACCCGACCATGGTGGCCGCCGGTCCTTCCGGCGTGGGGTCCTCGAGACGAACCTGCCAGAAAGCGGTGTTGCCGGAGAGGAATGCGGCGTTGCCGCCGCGGGCGATGAAGTCCTCCACCGTGTCGCGCATGCCTGCTGACCAGTACTCGTCATGACCCATCGACAGGTACAGCGAGTAGCCGCCCGCGCGTAGGAGATCGGGATGGTCCTCGAGGTCTGCGTTGGTGACCAGGTCGACGTCGTACCCACGGCCCTCGGCCCATTGAAGGAACGGCAGCTCCCAGTCGGGCCACCCGGCCGACCCCGCATAGGGCGAGAGGTGGTTGAGCTGCAGGTAGCCGACGTGTGCGGCCATCTGCGGATCGGGTGGTGCAGTGGTGGTGACGCGCCGGCCGAGCCCCGGCGGCTTGTACAGGTAGCCCGGCGACATCGGACGTTGAAGCGACACGTGGGTGCCGCCCGTATAGAGGTTGCGTCCACCAAAGTCGTTGTACGCATGCCAGGTGTTCGTGGCCAACGCAAGCAAGATCGATGCGCTCGGCGCGCCGACGGTCGGGCGCACCACGAAGAACGCGTGACTGCGGCGACGTCTGCCGTCGAGGTCGATCTCGAGGACGACTTCGTAGTAGCCGGACCGCCAGGCCGGGTCGACATCCACGACCAGCGCAGGCGGCCAGCCGCACCCGTTCGAGTGCGCATCCAGTGGCGTCGCGTGGCTCTCGGCCGGAACTGCGCCATCGGCGAACACCACGGTTCGCCCGCCACCGACGCGAGCGATCTCCACGGACACGGGGCGGGCCCCGGCCGAGGACAGGTGCAACGCAACGGTCCCGCCGGTCACCACGGATTGTGGCCAGCAGTATCCCGTGACGGTCTCATATGCCATCGCCGGACCGTACGGCCTCACGCACCCGCGTGCAGGTCGTCGACGCAACTAACTTTCGTCGCCATGGAGCGACGGCGACTTGGACGCACAGGGCACGAGAGCAGCGTTGCGATTCTCGGCGGCGCGGCGTACTGGATGTCGACACAAGAGGAAGCAAAGGCCAGCCTCGAGCTCGCGCTGTCGCGCGGCGTGAACCACCTCGACATCGCGCCCCAGTACGGCAACGCGCAGGCCGCCGTCGGACCATCGCTCCCCGCCGTGCGCGACCGGTTGTTCGTGGCCGCGAAGACGTTGCGGTCGAACCCTGAGGGTGTCACCGCGCAGTTCGACGAGAGCCGTCACCTGCTCGGCTCCGACGTGCTCGACCTGTATCAGGCACACGCAGTCACCACGTTGGAAGAACTCGACGAACGCGGGCCGGGCATCGAGCGCATTCTCGAGTTGCGCGACGCCGGTGCCTGTCGCTTTGCCGGCATCACGGGCCACGACCTGTCCGTGCCTCGCACCCATCTCGAAGCGTTGCGCCGGTACGACCTCGACACCGTGATGTTCCCGATCTACCCGCGACTGTGGGCCGACCCCGTCTATCGCGAGGCGGCGGAGGAGCTGCTGTCGGTGTGCCAGGAACGGGACCTCGGTGTGATGGTGATCAAGGCGACGGCACGTCGACCGTGGGCGGATCGCCGCCCGCTCAGCGACGTCGTCGCCGGTGATCCCGCCACCTCGGAGCGGTGGGCGACGTCGTGGTACGAGCCTCAGGCGACCGACGCGGACCTCGCGCGCGGGATCGCCTTTGCCCTTTCGATGCCCGGCGTGCATGCGTTCTGCACACCCGGCGATGCCGCGCTCCTGCCGCGGGTGCTCGACGCCGCTGATGCGTTCGCGCCGATGACTGCCGACGAGCGCGACCAAGCCGCCGTTGGGATGGCCGATGAAGACGTGATCTTCCCGATCCCGCGATGATGCTGTCATGAGCCTGCGAATCGAGTGCCTCACGGTCGACGCCCACGATCCTCTCGCCCAGGCGCAATGGTGGGCAGCGGCGCTGGGATACACCGTCGACGAGGACGGCCCCGAAGACGACGACGTCGGCATCAAGGGCGACGGCCCGACCGTGTTGTTCATCCGCGTCCCGGAGGACAAGGCGGTGAAGAACCGCCTGCACCTCGACCTCCGCCCCGCCGATCGCGACGCCGAGGTGGCCCGGCTCGAATCCATGGGCGCCACCCGCGTGGACATCGGCCAGACCGGCGACGAGACCTGGACCGTGCTGGCCGACCCGGAGGGGAACGAGTTCTGCATCCTCCGCGGCAAGGCCGACTGACCGACCGGACATGCGGCTCGTCATCGCTCGATGTTCCGTCGACTACGAAGGTCGGCTCTCGGCGCACTTGCCGATGGCAACCCGGCTGCTGTTGATCAAGACCGACGGGTGCATCTCGATCCACAGCGACGGCGGCGCGTACAAGCCGTTGAACTGGATGGTGGCGCCCAACGTGCTCCGCGAGGACGCCGACCAATGGATCGTCACGAACCGCAAGGGCGAGACGCTCACGATCGCGATCGAAGAGATCGTCCTCGACACGACGCACGAGCTCGGCGACGACCCGGGCTTGCAGAAGGACGGCGTGGAAGCGCGCCTGCAGGAACTGCTTGCCCTCGACTGCGAGGCGATCGGCGCGGGGCTGCGCCTCGTGCGCCGCGAGCATCAGACCGACATCGGACCGGTAGACCTCCTCTGCCGCGATGCCGACGGACGCGCCGTCGCCGTCGAGGTCAAGCGGCGCGGTGAGATCGACGGGGTCGAGCAGCTGACCCGCTATCTCGAACGGCTCAACCGGGATCCCATGCTCCGTCCCGTGCGCGGCATCCTCGTCGCGCAGGTCGTCAAGCCACAGGCGCGCGTGCTCGCCGAGAGTCGGGGGATCGGCTGGGTCGAGGTCGACTACGACGACCTGCGCGGGCTCGAGCCCGACACGCTGCGGCTCTTCTGATCAAGTCCGACCGGTCCCGCGTCGATACGGCCACGTGAGGAAGGTCGCGGTCGCGCTCGTCGCCGCCTCGTTCTCGCTCCTGGCAACGCCCGCAAGCGCAACGCCGGTTCCGGGGGCGCCGAACTGCCCGATGTTCCCGAGCGACAGCGTCTGGCACGCCGACGTGTCGCAGCTCCCCGTGCACCCCATGTCGAACCAGTACGTCAGCTCCATCGGACCGACCGCGCGCGCCAAGGCCGACTTCGGCTCGGGACTGTGGGACGGCGGGCCCATCGGTATCCCCTACAACGTGGTCGGGGCGGGCCAGCCGACCACGAACGTGACGTTCGAGTACGACGAGGACAGCGATCACGTCGCGTATCCGATTCCCGCGAGCCCCGCCATCGAGGGCGGACCGAGCTCCAGCGGCGATCGGCACATCCTCATCGTCGACAACTCGAGTTGCACGCTCTACGAGCTGTACGCCGCCTACCCCAACGGTGACGGGACGTGGCAGGCCGGCGCCGGGGCGGTCTGGAACCTGAACAGCAACGCGCTGCGGACCGACTCGTACACCTCGGGAGACGCCGCCGGCCTTCCGATCCTGCCGGGGCTCGTGCGCTACGACGAGGTCGCAAGCGGCGTCATCGACCACGCCATTCGCGTGACGGTTCCCGCCAGTGACAGCCAGCATCTGTGGCCGGCACGCCACGACGCGGGAACGCCGAACGTCAACTTGCCGCCGATGGGGTTGCGCCTACGACTGAAAGCGCAGTTCGACGTCTCGACGTTCCCGCCGGCGGATCGCGTGATCCTCCAGGCGATGAAGACGTACGGCGTGATCGTCGCCGACAACGGCTCGCCGTGGTACATGACCGGCGTTCCCGACGAGCGTTGGAACAACGACGAGCTGCAACTGCTGCGCAACGTGCGCGGCTCCGACTTCGAAGCGGTCGACGAGTCGGGGCTCATGGTCAGCTCGTCGAGCGGCGCCGCACTCGGTGGGCCGCCTCCCCCGCCACCGCCTCCGGCTCCGCTGCCGCTGGGTGATGGACCGGCCGCTACTTCTGCCAGTGCAGGTACCCAAGACGTGTACGTCCGCGGGACCGACGACGCGCTGTGGACGCGTCACTTCGCGAGCGACGTGTGGGGACCGTGGCTGTCGCTCGGCGGCATCATCACCAGCGCGCCCGCGGCCAGCGGAACCGACGTCTACGCCCGCGGCACCGACAACGCACTCTGGACACGCAGCGGTTCCGCGCCCTGGACCAGCCTCGGCGGCATCATCACCAGCCCGCCGTCGGTCACCGGCAGCGACCTCTACGTGCGTGGCACCGACAACGCATTGTGGACCCGACGCGCGAGCACGCCGTGGGTCAGCCTCGGAGGCGTGCTCAAGTAGGCATCAGGCGAAGCGGCACAAGCCGTTGTCGACGACCACCACGTCTCCAGGCCGTCGCGTCTGGAACACGGCCTCGCCGTCGCCCGTTCGCCAGATCGAGATCGTGAGCTCGTCGCCCGGGAACACCGGCGAGGTGAACCGCGCCTCCATCGACTTGAAGCGGGCCGGGTCCTTGTCGCACAACGCGTTGAGCAACGCTCGACCCGTGAACCCGTACGTGCACAGGCCGTGGAGGATCGGCCGATCGAATCCCGCGGCCGCGGCGAACGACGGATCCGAGTGCAACGGATTGCGGTCGCCCGACAGGCGGTAGATGAGCGCCTGATCGATTCCCGTCTGGTACTTCACGACGTGATCGGGCTCGCGCTCCGGTGCTGTGGGACGTGGTCCGGTTGGCCCGCGGTCTCCCCCCCAACCGCCCGCGCCGCGGATGAACGCCGCCGAACGGGTCGTGAAGAGTGGCTCGCCGCTGCTCGCGTCGACCGACTCCGTCTCGGTGGCGAGCACCGCGCCGGAACCCTTGTCGTAGATACCGGTCACCGTCGTCACCGAGCGGACCGTGCCCTCGACAGGGATCGGCTTGTGCAGCTCGATGGCCTGCTCGCCGTGGACGAGCATCGTCCAGTTGATCTCGCCGACGGCGTCGTAGGCGCCTCCCCCCGCCACGCCGAGAACGACGCCCATGGTGGGCAGCACCTGCTGCTGCACGCCCTTCGTGTTCTCCGTGTTGAAGGGCAGGTCGTCAACACCGCACCCGACCCCGAGGGCGTAGAGGATGGCGTCCTTCGAGTCCCAGTGCTTCTCGCCGGGCTGCGACTTCGCTCCGACAGCATCGGGGTTCAACGGCATGAGGGTTCCTTCCTGAGTGAACAAAGAATCTCGGACCAATGGGTGAGCGGTAGCAGATGACTCGCGCCGGGCACGACCTCGAGACGCGCGTTCGGAAGCGACCGGGTGAGCTGGTCGCCAACAGCGGGCGAGACGACCTCGTCGCGCTCGCCATACCAGAGCGATACGCGCACATCGATCCCGGACAGATCGAACGGCCAGGGACTCGTCTGCACGCGAATGTCCCCAGCGGTTCCGCTCGTTCCCGAAGCGACACCCGCAACCGTCGCACGCGCGAGCTGTTCGTCGAGACCGGGCACCGAATCGAGATCACGGAGATAGGCCTCTCCCGCGCCCTCACGCGTCATCTCGAGCGCAAGTTCGTACGTGACGCCGGCAGGAACGATCAGCGACACGACCTCGGCCAGCTCTGTATCGGTGAGGGGCTGTGACGGATTCGGCATCGTCCCGCACGCAATCGCGACATGAGCCAGGCGCTCCGGACCGATGTGCGCGAGCGCGAGCGCGCTCGGCGCGCCTGCCGACCACGCAAACACGGCGCATCGATCGAGCCCAAGAGCATCGAGGAACGCCAGGAGATCCCGCCCCTGCGAGATCAGCGAGTCGTCGATGAGGGCATCGCTCTCTCCATAGCCGGGGCGATCGACCGCGATGAGGCGTACACCACACCGCGTGGCAACGTCGTCGTCGGGATGACGCGACAGGCGCGCGTTCGGACACCCATGCAGGTACACGACGGGTTGACCGTCGGAGTCTCCGACATCGTCGTACGCCAGCTGTCGCCCATCGGCAAGCGATGCGAACTGCGTCATTCCTTGCGGTCCCGGCCCTGCATGTCGGCGTTGGGACGAGCGTCAGCCAGCAGCTTGCGGGCGATCGCGTCGATCTGTGTGGGATCGTCCACCGGCTCCGCTGTCGGTCCGCGATGCCAGCTCTCGGCGATGGCGAACACGTTGCCGGATGCCTCGAACACGCGCCCGGTGACGTCCGCGGACAGCGGCGACGCGAGCCACGTGCACACCGGCGCGATCCAGCGCGGCGCCATCTGCGCCTTCGCTTCTTCGCTCGCCTGACCCATCCCGAGGTTCTCGGTCATGCGCGTGAGCGCGCCCGGAGCGATGGCGTTCACGGTGACGCCGTAGCGACCCAGCTCGTACGAGCTGATGATCGTGAACGCCGCGATGCCCATCTTGGCGGCGCCGTAGTTCGTCTGGCCGGGATTTCCGTAGATGCCGGACACCGAAGTCGTGTTGATGAGACGCGCGTCGTTCGTCTCACCGGCCTTGGCGCGCTCACGCCAGTAGGCCGCGGCGTGGCGGCTCGGCGCGAACGTTCCCTTCAAGTGCACCTTGATGACCGCGTCCCACTCCTCTTCGGTCATGTTCGTGAGCATGCGGTCGCGCAGGATGCCGGCGTTGTTGACGAGCACGTCGAGACCGCCGAACGTCTCGATCGCGGTGTTCACCAGGCGCTGAGCACCGGCCCAATCGGAGACGTCGTCGCCGTTCGAGATGGCTTCGCCCCCCATCGCCCTGATCTCCTCGACGACGTCCTGCGCCGGGCCGGTCGACGCCTGGCCGCTGCCGTCCATCTCGCCGCCCAGATCGTTGACCACGACCTTGGCGCCGTGCTCGGCAAGCATCAATGCGTGCTCGCGGCCGATGCCCCTGCCCGCGCCGGTGACGATGCACACCCGTCCCTCACACATGCCTGCCACTGGCTGCCTCCCCCGGTCGGACTGGCTTCATATTGTTGACACGGGTGCACCCGGCGCCAACCGAGTGACAGGCTGGCGGCTTCACTTCCCTGGGGGGCGGCACTCATGGCCGACGAAATGCGCTTCGAGAACCGGATGAGCGACGCCGACGCGCTCATGTGGACGATCGAGAAGGATCCGTTGCTGCGATCGACGATCACGTCGGTGGCGGTGCTCGACCAGTCCCCCGATCGCGATCGGCTCGTCGAGAGCCTCGACCGCGCCACGCGCCTCGTGCCTCGGTTGCGTCAGCGGGTGGTGGCGAACCCCATGTCGATCGCGCCGCCGCGCTGGGAGTTCGACCCGAACTTCGACATCGCCTACCACCTGCGGTGGATGAAGGCCCCCGGCGACGGCGGGCTGCGCGCTCTCCTCGACGTGGCCCAACCGATCGCCATGCAGGGATTCGACCGAGCGCGGCCGTTGTGGGAGTTCGTCGTGGTCGACGGCTTGGCCGAGGGACGAGCCGGGCTCATCATCAAGGTCCACCACGCGATCACCGACGGGGTCGGAGCGGTGAAGATCGCCATGCACCTGTTCGACCTCGAGCGCGATGTCTCCCTCGATCGCGGCCCGATGCCCGAAGAGCCCACGATCCACGTCATGAATCAGCTCGAACGCGTGCGTGACGCGCTCGACCACGAACGGCGCCGGCAGACCGGGATCGCGCGGCGATCGGCGGCATCGATCACCACGGCGGCGGCCGGAGCCGCGGCCGACGCGCCGGGCGCTCTCCGTCAGCTCGGCGCCACGGTCGCGTCGATCGGGCGCATGCTCGCACCCGCCACCACGCCGCTCAGCCCGATCATGACGGGCCGCTCGCTGAGCGTGCACTTCGAGACGATCACGGTGCCGCTCGCTGAATTGAAGTCCGCCGCCAAGAAGGCAGAGGGCAAGCTCAACGACGCCTTCGTCGCCGGCATCACGGGCGGGTTACGCCGCTACCACCAGAAGCACGGCGCCGACGTCGAAGCGCTGCGCATGTCGATGCCGATCAACATCCGCAACGACGACACCGCCGATCTCGCCGGCAACCAGTTCGCGCCCGCTCGGTTCACCATTCCGATCGCGATCGACGACCCGATAGACCGCATGCTCGCGACCCGCGAGCTCGTCGCACAACCGAGGGGCGAAACCTCGCTCTCGCTCGACGCTCCACTAGCTGGCATCTTTTACCGGATTCCGGCGTCGGGGACCACAGGCTTCTTCGGATCGCTGCTGCGC
>JBEEFX010000300.1:0-7265 GCA_041166365.1 Acidimicrobiaceae bacterium | reverse complement strand
ACCAACTTGGCATGAGCAAGCACGTCGAACGTCTTCACTTGCCCCCCGTGCCGAGCAGCGCGGGCGCGGCACGACGCTTCGTCGCTGCCGCGCTGGGGGCCGGCGGCGAGGTGGCCGAGCTCGCGGTGTTGCTCGTGTCCGAACTCGCGTCGAACGCGGTACTGCATGCCGAGACCTCCTTCGAGGTGGTGCTGTCCCTCGACGACGATTGGCTCCGGGTCGAAGTGTGTGACGGCAACCCGACGATGCCGGCGCTGCGAACCTACGTGCGGGAGTCGATCACCGGACGCGGCCTTCACATGGTGGCGGCCTCCGCCGACCACTGGGGCTTCGATGCCCAGCCTGGCGGCAAGGTCATCTGGTTCGAGCTCCGCCGCTGAAAACGGCGAAATCCCCTGCACAGGCACACCACGTGCACCTGTGCAGGGGACTGGTTACAGCCGTCTCAGCGATCAGCGCTTCTGCGCAGCGCGCTGCTCGGCTTCCTTCTCCTTGGCCTCGGCGCGAGCGGCGTCTGCCTGGGCTTCACGCTTTGCGACCTCGCGCTGGGACTCGGCCTTCTCCTGCTGGGCCTCGCCCTCTTCCTGGAGCCGATCGTTGCCGGTGACGGCTCCGACGGCTTCTTTCGCCTTGCCCTTGACGTCTTCGACGACGCCCTTGACGCCAGCCTTGGGACCGGACTCACCCATGAGTTGCAGCTCCTTGTTCGGGGACTCCGCCAGGAGTACCCGTCAGCTGCCCTCCGAGACCCACACCCACCGTGACGCAGGCGACGTTTGGGCAGACCGCAGCCGGGTACACGCCCGCGGACCGAACCGGCGTCAGGTGTTCTCCGTGGCTTCCCGCGCCAGCGCTTCCTCGACGCCGGACAGTTCCAGCACGCGCTGCACGAGGCCCGACCGCTCCCCGACCCACAGACGCGTCCCCTTGGCCTGCGCCCTGCGATACGCGGTGACGTACGCGCCGACACCGGAGGAGTCGATGAAGCTGAGCTCGGACATGTCGACCTCGATGGGCCCTGCGTCGCCATCGAGCAGCTCGTCGAGCGCGTCGACGAACATCGAGACGGTGCTGAGGTCGAGCTCGCCCGCGAGCCGGAGCACGACCCCGCCGTCGGGCGCGGCGGCAGAGCGAACCCGCAGGTTGTCGACATCTCGCCTGTCACTCGTGCCCATCGAGTCCCATTTGTCCGGCCCGGCAGGCAGACTATCCCGGCCATGAGGAAGCGCCCGACGACGAACGGCTCCGGTCCTGAAACCGACGTCGAGGCCATGACCCGTGAGCTGACCCACCTACGGGCTGAGGTCGACGAGCGGCAGCGGCGCGACGAGGAGCGCGACCGGTTCGACGCCATCTCCCGGGCCTTGCTCGGGGAGCTCGATCCGGCCGAGGTGCAAGACCGCGCTGAACGCTGGGCGACAGCCGCTCTCGGGCGGCCGTGCACGATCGTCGTCGAGCAACCCGACGACGAGACCGCACTCCCGCTCGGAACCGCGGTACCCGTTGCGTGGCTGACGATCGACGGCTCTTCGCTCGGCGGGGACGACGACGCCGCCGCCCGCGCGGCGGCCGATCGCATCGGACGTGCTCTCGAGGCGGCCCAACGGGTGTCGAACCAAGCCCGGGCCATGCGCACGCTCGAGCACAGCCTGCTTCCTGCCGCACTGCTGCCCATCCCGGGCCTGCAGCTGGCGATGCGCCACGTGCCTGCGCAAGGCGCACACGACCTCAGCGGTGACTTCTACGACGCGGTTCGCACCGGCGACACGACGACGCTCATCGTCGGTGACGTCCAAGGCAAGGGCGTGGAAGCCGCGACCCTCACGAGCCTCGCTCGCCACACGCTGCGCGCCGGGGCCCTCGACGGCCAACACCCTGCTGAGCTGCTCCGCCACCTGAACACGGCGCTGCTCTACGGGCAGGAGGAGCAGTTGGCCGGCGGTCACGACCAGATCCTGCGGTTCGTGACGGCGGTTGCCGCCCGCGTCGAGCCCCACGAGGACGGTTCGCCGGGTTTCACGCTCACCATCGCCAGAGCAGGACAACCTCCGCCGATCATCGTGCGGGGGGACGGCCGCTTCGAACCCGTGGAGCCTGCCGGTGTGCTCCTTGGTGTCACGGAGCGGCCGGAGTTCGAGGAGGCCATCACCGATCTCGCGATCGGCGACACGCTGGTGCTCTACACCGACGGCGTCATCGAACAACGTGGCGGCGACGGGCACGCGATGTCCGAACAGCACCTCGGGATGCTCGTGCGCAACCGGCGCGGCGTCATCGACGCCGAAGCCATCGCGCAACTCATCGAGGACACCGTGCACCTCGTGGCGCCCGAGGACATCCGCGACGACGTCGCGATTCTCGTCGCCTGCGCGACGAGGGTCTAGGAGGCAGTTCGCTGACGTTGACGGCGCGGCGCCAAGACCTGCAACAGCCGGCGCTCCTCGGCGATGAGACCGCCGCCCGCACGGGACGGTCCGGCCTCCCACAACCGGTGCAGCGTTCCGTTCTCGTACGTGTCGAACACCAGCGGATGGATGTACGACGCCCGCGCCACGGCCGGCGTGTTGCGCAACTCGCGGGCCACGGTCTCCACCACCACCTTGATCGCCAGTTGGCGCTGGCGGTTCGTGCGGGCCGTGGGGAGTGCTGCCAGACCGGCGGCCGCGAACAACGTGGCGCCCCACGTGCGGAACGTCTTTGCGGTGACGTCGAGCCCGGTGTGGTCGCGTAGGTAGTCGTTGACCTCCGTCGAGGTGACCGGCCGCAGCTCGCCGTCGGCATCCTCGTAGCGAAAGAGCAACTGTCCCGGGAGCTCCTGGCACCGGCGGATCAGACGGCTGACCTTCGGGTCCGAGATGGCGATGTCGTGCTTGCGTCCACCCTTGCCGACGAAGCGAATGCGTACCGTGGAACCGTGCACGGTGACGTGCTGGCTCCGCAACGTCGTCAGGCCATAGGTCTTGTTCGACGTTGCGTAACACTCGTTGCCGACACGTACATACGTGCACTCGAGCAGCGACACCACGAGGGCGACCATCCGCTCGAGGCCGAGCCCAGGGCCACCGAGATCGTGCTCGATGGCCTTGCGGAGGCCGCCGAGCGCCTCGCCGAACGTCACCAGCTCACCGAACTTCGTCTGCTCGCGCTCGGCCCGGAAGTCGAGGTGGTACCGGTACTGCTTCCGTCCGCGTGCGTCTCGTCCGGTGGCCTGGAGATGGCCGTCGGGATCCGAGCAGATCCACACGTCCGTCCACGCCGGGGGCACCGCAATCCGCTTGATGCGGTCGACCACCTTGTCATTCGTGATCACGCGACCGGTGGCGGCGTCGGTGTACCGAAAGCGTTTCGTGCCCGTCCGACGAATTCCCGGCTCGGCATCGGTGACGTAGCGCAAACCGCTGCGGATGGGGACGACCACGGCGCCGGGGTACCCCGGGGTCGACGCGGTTGAGACGCCGACCCTCGGGTACGTCCCCACAACTGCGATACGTCCACGGGGGCACCTGATGTTCGCCGACGAGTCGAACGAACTCGACATCCTTGCCGTTGTCCATGACGATCGCGCCCGCGTGGAGATCACCGGCGAACTCGACATCAACTCTGCACCGCGACTCATCGCCACCCTGCACGACGTGGCCCAGCCGCCGGTACGCCACGTCGACCTCGACTCGAGGGGCGTGACATTTCTCGACTCGACCGGCCTGCGAGCCCTCATCGTGGCCCGCAACGAAGCAACCCACCTCGGCGTCGATCTCGCGCTGGTGGAGCCGTCGCCCGCGGTGAACCGGGTGATCCAGATGACCGGCCTGGCCGGTCTCCTGACCGGGGCCCGTTCCGCCTAGACGGCTTCTGCGGTCGCCAACTGCGTGCGCATGCGGCCCAGGGTGGAACGAATGATGCGGGACACGTGCACCTGGCTGATGCCGAGCTGCGCGGCGATCTCGGACTGCGTCCGACCATCGAAGAAGCGCAGGAACAGCACCCGACGTTCCCGGGCGGGCAGGCGACCCATCAGCTGGCGCACGGACAGCCGAACGTCGGCCGACAGCAGCGCCGTGTCGACCTCGCCGAGCGTCATACCGGCGAGACCTTCGTTGTCGTCGTCGTCCGGGCCCGCTGGCGGGACCAACGGGGCGGTGCGATAGACCGCTCCGGCTTCGAGCGCTTCGAGCACCTCGTCCACCGAGGCGCTCATCTCCTCGGCCAGCTCCTCGATCGTCGGCCTCCGGCCGAGCACGTGACCGAGCGTCTCGACACACCCGCTCAGAGCGAGGTAGAGCTCCTTGCTGCGCCTCGGCACCCGCACCGGCCAGGTGTGATCGCGGAAGTGGCGTCGGAGCTCACCCAGGATCGTGGGCATCGCGAACGTCGGGAACAGCACACCGAACGACGGATCGAAGCGGTCTGCGGCTTTCACCAACCCGAGTTGCGCCACCTGCACGAGGTCATCGAGCGGCTCGCCGCGGCGAGCGAAGCGCCGGGCGCAATGGATCGCGATCCAGCGGTGGTCCGCGACGATCTCGTTGCGGACCCGGACGTCGCCCGTTCGGCGGTACTCCATGAATCGAGCGGTCACCTGCGGGTCAGCCGGCACCATGCCATCATGCGCTCCGCGCCGCTCGCGCACACGACGCGATCGCGTAAACCCTGGTCTAGGTGGGCGGAAGCGCTCGTTGCAGGTGGGTGAGGGCTTCCATCTCCTCCGGGGACGACTCCGGACCGTAGTGCAACACGACGGTGCCCTTCAGGCCGCACACCGGGCACTCCACGGCCACCACCGCGATCATGTCGTCGGGATCGCTGGCCCCTTCGAGACGGCGGAGCTCGTGCACGTACAGCTCACTCGGTGCGAACTCGTGCTGACAGCCCTCGCAGCGGATCTTGCCGTTCTCTGCAACCCACATCGAGCCGCCGTAGCCCTTGGCCGCGAACTCCTCGAGCACTTCGAGCAACGTGGTGTTGTCAGACGGGACGCCGGCGATCACCGCCGCAGCTTCTCACGCGTCACTGAGGAGCGGGCCGAGTTCGTTCTTGTAGAACTCGAAGAAGCCCTCCTGATCAGGTCCGACCTGGCTGATGTAGACCTCGTCGAAGCCGGCGTCGACGTACTTCTTGATCGCGGTCGCGTGTGCCTGCGCGTCGGGGCCACACGTGATCTTCTCCGCGATCTTCTCCTCGGTGACGAGTTCGGCGGCCTGCTCGAAATGCGCGGGCATCGGCAGCTCCTGGCTCGTTTCGCCCGGGACACCACTCGACCGCCACAGCTCGTGGACCAGCTTCATGCACTGCTGCTCGTCCTCGCCCCAGCAGACCTTCACTCCCGCAGCCTTCGGCCCCTTCCCGCCGGCGTCCGTGTAGCGACGGACGAGCTCCTCGTCGGGCGACGTGTTGATGTACCCGTCTCCGATGCGGGCCGCGAGCTCGGTGGCCTTGGGACCGAAGCCACTGACGTAGATGGGCGGCGGCGTGTCCGGCAGTGAGTAGAGACGGGCGTTCTCGACGGTGTAGTGGGGGCCGTGATGCGTGACGATCTCGCCCGTCCAGAGGTCACGCATGATCGCGACGGACTCTTCGAGCATCTCGAGGCGAACGTCGGTGGGTGGCCAGTGCTGGCCGAGCACATGCTCGTTCAGCCGCTCGCCGCTTCCGATGCCGAACACGAAGCGACCGTCGAGCATCGTCGCCGCAGTGGCCGCCGCGTGCGCCATCACGGCTGGGTGGATGCGGAACGTCGGGCACGTGACGGCGGTGGTGACCCGCAACTGCGTCGTGGCGGCGATGCCACCGATCGTGCACCACACGAAGGCGCTCTCACCCTGACTGTCGAGCCAGGGGTGAAAGTGATCCGAGATCCACACGGATCGGAAGCCCGCCTCCTCCGCCTGTTGCGCCGTGCGGACGAGAGCAGGAGCACCGTGTTCTTCTGAGGAGAGGAAGTACCCGAATTCGGTCATGCGGCAGGGCTACCCCAGGCGAGTGCGGTCCAGAACCGCGGCGGCCACTCGAAGATCCGACACGAACGCGCTCATCGCAACGCGTCGGTCGTCCGGCGTTGCCGCCCGCAGGATCGAGGATGGATGCACGGTGGCAATCACGGCGGGAGCGAGCGAAGCGTCGAGAAGCTTGCCGCGCTCCGCGGTGACCCGGAACGATGCACCCATCACGGCTTGCGCGGCGGTCGCACCGAGCAGCACGACGACTTGCGGCGAGACCAGCGACACCTCGGTCTCGAGCCAAGGGGTGCACGCCCGCACCTCTTCTCGGTTGGGCTTCTGATGGATGCGTCGTTTCCCTCTCGGCGTCCACTTGAAGTGCTTCACGGCGTTCGTGAGGTAGAGCCGTCGGCGATCGAGCTTGACCTCTTCGAGTGCCTCGTCGAGCACGCGGCCTGCAGGGCCCACGAACGGTTCGGCTGCGAGGTCCTCCTGATCCCCCGGCTGCTCGCCGACGAGCATCATCTCGGCCGGCACCGGGCCGACGCCGAACACGGTCTGCGTCGCGTTGCGCCAGAGGTCACAGTTGCGACAACACGCGGCCTCACCAGCTACTTCTCGCCACCGGTCGGCCGCATCGGTCATTCGGTGCTGTTACCCGCGAAGGTCAGTTCGCCTAACCCGACCAGGGCCGGGTAAGGAGGGACGGTGACACGCATCTGGCCCGGTGATCCCGCGCCCCTCGGGAGCACGTTCGACGGCATCGGTGCCAACTTCGCCCTGTTCTCGGAGGTGGCGGAGGCCGTGGACCTCTGCCTCTTCGACGACGACGGCACGGAGTCGCGCGTGGAGCTGCCCGAATCGACCGGCGTCGTGTGGCACGGCTACCTCCCGGACGTGACTCCGGGGCAGCGGTACGGGTTCCGGGTGCACGGCCCGAACGATCCCGAGTCCGGTCACCGTTGCAATCCGAACAAGCTCTTGCTCGACCCGTACGCGAGAGCGATCGAGGGTGGTGTGAACTGGGACGAGGCCGTCTTCGGCTACCGCTTCGACGATCCCGACGCCGAGAACGACGCCGACAGCGCTCCCTTCGTACCGAAGAGCGTCGTCGTGAACCCTTTCTTCGAATGGGAGGGCGACCAACAGCTCCACACGCCGTGGAGCGACACCATCATCTACGAGGCCCACGTAAAGGGCGCGACCATGCGCCATCCGGAGATCGATCCCGAGCTGCGCGGCACGTACGCCGGCGTGTCGCACCCGGCGTTCGTCGAGCACTTGAATGCGCTCGGCGTCACGGCGATCGAGTTGCAACCGGTCCATCAGTTC
>JBEEFX010000299.1:0-9023 GCA_041166365.1 Acidimicrobiaceae bacterium | reverse complement strand
CGCCCGCCGAACGATCTTGGCCGAGAACCCCATGGCCCGCAGCATCCCGATCTCGCGCCGACGCTCGCGCACCGCTCGCACCATCACGACACCGAGTCCGGCGATGCCGATGACGAGCCCGAGCGCGAGGAAGCCCTCGAGCAAGCGGATGAACGCGGTCGTGCCGCGCAAGCGGTTGTCGACCAAGGCGCGGAACGTGTCTGCCTTCACGCCGTTGGCGAGCAGGTCGCCCTTCAGGCGCGTCCCGACGTCCGCGGGATCTGCTCCATCTTGCACCGCGACGTAGAACCGGCCGGCGAACGACCGATCCACGAACGTGGGCACGGTGCGGGCCGCGACCATCGCACCGTTCTCTGCCGGATCGATGTCGCCGTCGATGCCCACGATCATGAGCTCGTGCCGGCGTCCGCCGGCCGGGTCGACGAGCGTGATCCGTTGCCCGACCTCGACCGTCGACGTCGGTGGCCCCCCGCCCACGGCCAGGAAGTCGCTGGGCACGATGACGAGGTCAGGCGATGCCAGCACTGCCCGCCACGCCGCGTCGTCGCTCCGGTAGTGCTCGTCCCGCGACGACAGGGCCGGCACCGCGCGAGCCAGCAGCGACTCGTCGAAGCCGCTGAAGCGTCGCTGGAAGGAGTCGGTCTGTGTCGGCGTCTCGAACTTCGCAAGCGCCCACACCATTGGCGCGATTGCCGCGACGTTCGGCTCGGCTTGCAGTTGCTCGGGTGTCGCGGGGTTGCTCGGGTTGCTGTCGACGACGAGGTCGTAGCCGGCGCGCGTGTCGTCGGCGACCTGCGGGCCCTGTGCTTCGAACACGGCCGCGAACACCGACATGAACACCAGCACGAACATGATGAGCGCGTACATCCCGAGGAGCAATGCAGTGCGGAAGCGCTTGGCCAGCGGATTCGCCAGCCCGAGCCGCGTGGCCAATCCACGACCCTTCGCCGAGAGCCGATCGCTCACACGATGGAACTGGTCGCCGTTGGCGACGGCGACCACTACCGCGGAGAAGACGAGGATGATCCCTTGCGTGAAGAAGACCTCGATGCCGGGCTTGGCGAACGTCGAGGGCAGCAGCGTGAACGCGCCCACCACATAGACGAGCAGCGCGCTGCACGGGATCGTCACCGCCCACCGGCGCGACACGAAGGGCGAGACCAGCGGCACGGTCGACCACAGCGAGAGGGCGGGCCCTGCCAGCGCGAGCACCGGGGAGTTGTCGGAGACGCCGGTGATGAACAGCTGACCTCCGGCGACCAGACCGGCGGCCCCGAGCGCGATCGCGCGCCACGCGTGCCGAGGACTCGACGGCTCGGGCAGATCTCGGATGGCCCGGATCACATTGAGCCGGCCGATCCGGATGCTGGTGCCCCACACCGTGAGCAGCGAGATGACGAGACCGATGGCGAAGCCGAGAAGCACGCTTGTCGGCCGCACCGAGAACTGAAGCGTCGTGTGCCGGTCACCCTGCGAGAAGATCCCCTCGGTGATGCCGACGACGACGCGGCCGACACCGATTCCCGCGGCCGCACCCAGGACCGCAGCGGTAAGGGCGTACATGCTCCCCTCGAGACCGAACGCGCGCACGAGATGGTTCCGTTTCAACCCGAGCGCGCGCAGGATCCCCAGCTCCGACTTCCGCTCCTCGGCGAGCATCACGAAGATGTTGATCAGCAGGAGCACTCCGGCCACGACCGTGAAACCACCGACGAGCCCGAACAGCTGCGTGAAGCTGCTGCCTTGACGGTCGGCGAAGTCGAGCTCGCCCTTCTTCTCGCGGGTCACCTCGACACCGGGAAGTCCCGCTGTCCGGATCTGGAGCTCCAGTGCCACCGCGTCGCTCTTGCCGGCGCCGCCGAACACGCCGCCGGTGTTCGACACGAGCACCCGACCCTCAGGCGATTGCGTGCCAGGCGGTGCCTTCGCCGCCAGCGCGTCCAACGTGCCCGGCGCGACGAAGACGTTCTCGGCCTGCGCGCCGAATCCGGGATGGAAGCCGGCGATGCCCAGGCGCGGCACGATCCCGCGCACGGTGAGCCCGACGACCTGGTGGTAGACGAAGACCTGCAACGGGTCGCCGGCGTGCAGGGCGAGCTCGTCCGCCAGGTCCTGACCGATGACCGCCTCGACGCCCGTAGGCGTCGATCCCGCGTCGGCCAGCCCGGTGTCGCCGGGCCGGCCCCCGAACGCCCGCCCGGCGTCGAAGTCGAGCTCGTGCACGAAGGCTTCCGGCTCGGCCCGTCGCTGGCCACCGTCTCCGGCGACGGTTGCGGCCGTGACCCACGCGGTCACCATCGGCACGACGCCGTCCGTGCCCGCCAGCGGTTTGGCGGTCACCTTGGCGAGTGCCTCGGGGAGTGCAGGCGAGCGGTGGACGAGCACGATCTCGTCGATCGGTCCGAGCCGGGTGCGAGCCTCGTCGCGGATCGACGCGTTGAGCGTGTCGCCGACCGCGAACGCACTCGTGACGATGGCGGTGCCGAACAGCGATCCGAGCACGACCAGCACCGCTTCGTTCTTGCGCCGTAGCGCGTTCCGGAACGCGAGACGACGCAACGTCGGCCGTCGGTACAGGTCGAAGATCGTCAGGGCGAGGATGGCGATGACGACGGCCGCGAGCACCCCGACCAGCGCGAGCACGATCAACGGAACTCGCCCGGTGGCGGCCCGAGGCGTACGCCGTAGCGAGTTCTGTCGATCACGGCTGACCGTCGGACACGATGCGACCGTCGCGCACTTGGAGGAGCCGTTCTCCGCGCGAGCCGATCGCGCGGTCGTGCGTGACGATGACCAGCGTCTGGCCCGCGCGATGCACCTCGAACAGCAGATCGAGGACCGCCTCGGCCGTTTGGCTGTCGAGATTGCCGGTGGGTTCGTCCGCCCAGACGATCGCCGGTCTGGACACGAGTGCTCGCGCGATCGCCACCCGTTGCTGCTCGCCTCCGGAGAGCTCGGCCGGTCGATGCAACGCTCGATTCCCCAGCCCGACACGGTCGAGCATGTCGAGCGCCGACACGCGGGCCTCCCCACCGGGCATGCCGACCACGAGCAGCGGCAACTCCACGTTCTCCACCGCGCTGAACACCGGGATGAGGTTGAAGCTCTGGAACACGAACCCCATTCGGCGGGCTCGGTGCGCGGTGCGGCGCGCGTCAGAAACATGGTGCAGGTCCATGCCGTCGATCAGGACCTTGCCCGCATCGATGCTGTCGAGCCCGGAGAGGCAGTTCAGCATCGTGGTCTTGCCGTTGCCCGAGGGCCCCATCACCATCACGAGCTCGCCGGGCCAGAGGTCGACGTTGATGCCGCGGAGCGCTTCGACCTCCTGTGCCGCGCTGCGGTACGTCTTGCGCACCCCTCGGGCGACGAGGATCGGCTGGTCCTCGGCCACCGATCGACCGTACCGGGCGGCGTTATGCGGTGGGCAACGTGAAGCAGAAGTCGGCGCCGTGCTCCGCGCCGGGTTCGTACC
This sequence comes from Acidimicrobiaceae bacterium, assembly GCA_041166365.1. Lineage (GTDB taxonomy): Bacteria > Actinomycetota > Acidimicrobiia > Acidimicrobiales > JACDCH01 > DASUCS01. Next base: position 5,548 of record JBEEFX010000299.1, on the reverse strand, counting down.
AGACTCGTCCACCCATCGCCTCGACCAGACCACGGACCACCGCGAGGCCGAGCCCGTTGGCGTCCGACGTGCGCCGTGGCAATCCGGTGAGGGTCAACTTCGAGAACAGATCGGCCTCGATGCCGACGGGCACGCCCTGGCCGTTGTCGTGCACCCGGACCACCACCTCGTCGCCGTCCTCCTCGGCCGTGACGACCACCGGAGGCGCCCCGTACCGCAGTGCGTTCTCGACGAGGTTGGCCACGACCTGTTCCACGCGCCGGCGGTCGGCCAGCACCACGAGGCCGGGCTCGATCTCCACCCGGACGTCATCGGTGCCGGCGACCGCGGCGAGTGCGCCGTTGACGACGCTGGCGATGTCGAGCCGGCGACGATTGACGAGTTGTGTGTCGTAATCGAGCCGACTCACTTCGTACAGGTCGTCGGTGAGTCGCGAGATCCGCTCGGCTTGCTGCCGGATCTTCTCGCCGACCACCTCGACGGACGCCGCCTCGAACTCCTCGCCGTGCGCCTCGAGGGTCGAGCTCAATCCGACGATCGTGGTCAGCGGCTGGCGCAGCTCGTGCCCGAGAAGCGCGAGCAGGTCGTTGCGGAGCTCCTCGAATCGCAGCGCGGCCGTCACGTCCCGCACGGTTCCGTCGTAGCCGACGAGAACGCCGTCGACGTGCCGCTCCACACTGCGGATGTCCAGAACGCGCACGACGCCATCCGCGCGCCGAACGACGACCTCGATCTCCTCGGCGTCGAGGGCGAACTGCGTCGCGGGATCGAGCACCTCGATGAACGAGGCGTCGACGAGCTCGTCGGTGCGACGGCCGAGGATGACACCCAATGCCGCGTTCGCGTAGCTCACACGTCCGTCGAGGTTGACCTCGTAGACACCGTCCGTCGACTGTTCGACCATGTTGGCGAAGCGGGCGCTGCTCTCCTCTTGCCGCTCGATCACCGCGGACCAGTAGCCGCGCGCCACCGCATCGGTGAGCCGGTCGAGCGCGGGCAGCACGCGGGTGAGCAACAGCGACAGGGCCAGACCCCAGTGCCGGCCGCGCTCCTCCGCCACTTCGACCGCGGTCTGCACGACGAGGTCGCGCGAGATCCGCAAGACGAGCAGCACTTCGGGCAGCGGGGTCAGCGATCGTGCGGCGTCGGCGCCGACGGCGGCCAGGTCGTCCACCAGCTCCTCGTCGACCTGGTCGCCCAGCGACGCCACCGCGAGGATGGCTTCGAAGCGCGAACGCGCTTCCTCGATGAATCGCGCCTGCTGGCCGAGGGACCATCGTCCCGCCTCGGGAAACACGGTGACGAGCAGGTCGAGGGCCCGGCGGGCCATGTCCTCCGACCGTCCGTCGAGGGCATCGAGCAGCGACTGCGGATCGAGGTCGTCGAGGCTGACATCGACCAGATCGAGGACCGGGTCGTCACCGTCTGCGTTCCTCGCCAGGAACGCCTTCAGGTCGCCGAGAGCGACCCGTGGCCCATCGTCGGACGCGGTCGTGTGCAGGTAGCCGGCACCGACCAGCGCCACGACGCTCTCGACCGGCAGGCTCAATATGCCCGCGGCCTCAGGCAGGGTCATCTTGCCCCGCACGTCATCCCCGCTCATCAATGATGTAGTTCGACAAAAGAGGGCGGGGTCTTGCCTGTTTCAGCCAGTTTGTTTCAGCGACCAGCGGGCGTCGGGGTCATCGACGTCCTTGGTCGCGACCTGACCGTCGACGGCGAGCTTGCGCAAATGGGCGTGGACGCTCTGCTTGGCGCGCGGGACGAGCTCCTCGACGAGGCCGGCATACAGCCGGGCCACGATCTCGGCGGTGGTCTGGTCGCCCGCGGTGATCGCGTCGAGCACTTGCTGCTCGCGCTCGAGACGGTGCGCGAGGTATTCGTCGACGACCGCGCTCGGATCGTCGATCAGGTGGCCATGACCGGGCGCGATCGAACGCAGCCGCAGACCCCGGACGCGCGCGAGTGAGTCGAGGTACGCCGCCATGTCGCCGTCGGGCGGCGCGATGACCACGGTCGAGCCCTGCATGATGTGATCGCCCGAGAACAGCAACCGCTCCTCTTCGAGCAGGTAGCAGAGGTGGTTCGACGCGTGTCCGGGTGTGTGGACGGCCTTCAGCCGGAACTCGGTGGCTTCGATCCGGAACCCATCGCCGATCGAGGTGTCGACCTCGAGCCCGTCGCGCGAGTCGAACGCCAGCACCTCCGCGCCCGTGCGCTCCTTGAGGGCGGCGGCGCCCGGCGAGTGATCCGGATGCGTGTGCGTGCAGAGGATCCATCGGATGCGATCTCCGCCGCAGCCCACGATCGCCTCGAGGTGACCGGCGTCGTCGATGCCCGGGTCGATCACCGCGACCTCGTCGATGCCCACCAGATACGTGTTCGTTCCCGGCCCGGTCATGACGCCGGGATTCGGCGCGAGCACCCGGCGGACCATCGGACTGAGCGCCGACGCAACACCGGGCACGAGCGGCTTCGGCGGCGGACGGTCGGCGTCGACGTCGCTCACTTGCGATTGCTCACCCCGGCCAGCGCGTCGTCGACCCGCTTGTACTTCACCAACGCCTCGAGCGAGCGGCGCGTCGGCAGGATGAGCTCGACCTCGCCGCGGTCGTTGGCCTTGATCACTTCGGCGGGACGCGCCCAGAGCCCCGACGTCGTCTCGATCTCGTCAGATGTCGCCTCCTGATGCTCCGGCACGCGGGCCGCGAAGAAGCGCGTGTCGAAGCGCCGAGGCGCCCCCTTCGGCGTGATCCAGTGGCCGAACGGCACCAGGCGATCGACGGCGAGCATCAAGCCCTCCTCGGCGCACATCGCGTCGAGGGACAGTTGGCCGGCATGCATGGCCTTGCGATGCAGTGCGAAGCGCGCGCTGACGTCGGGATCGTCGAGCCGGATCAGGTCGCCGGCGGTGTCGTACGCGAGCAACAGGCCCGCCTCTTCGAACGACTCTCGGATCGCGGCGATGTAGTACGCCAGCGGGCAGGAGTGGCCACGATCGAATGGACCACACCACCGGTTCATGCCCTGGGCTCGATCACCGTCGTCGAGCGCGCCGCCCGGGAAGACATGCGCGCTCGGCGAGAACACTGCGGTGCTCGACCGCTGGAGCAGGTACACCTCCGGCCCGTTGTCGGTGTCGCGCAGCAGCGCGACTGTCGCCGCGTCGCGGACCGGGACGTCGCTCGTCGACGTCAACGGTCGAGCTCGGGCGGCAAACGGGGCGTGTCGGTGATGTCGCGAGCGGTGACGTCGCGCGAGCGCACGTCGCGGATGTCGACCCGTCGACCCATCCCGTCGACGACGCGGAACGCGAGCGACGTGCGCGTCTTGAAGCTGCGCAGGAGCATCGTGCGCACCGCGATTCGAATCGGCGGCAGGAGCAGCAGCAGCCCGGCGGCGGCCGTGATGAACCCGGGCACGATGAGCAGGAGGCCGGCGAACAGGAGCAGGAAGCCGTCGATCACTTCCTTGTGCGGGATCCCGCCCGCCTCGAGCGTGGCGTGGAGGCGGCGGAACACGGCCAAGCCGGCCCGCTTGACCAGCCAGACACCGAGAATCGGCATGACAACGAGGAGGGCGATCGTGTTGAGCACGCCGATGCGCACCGCGACCTGCACCATGACCCACAGCTCGGCGATGAAGAGCACCAACAGCGCGAGCATGGAACGATCCTACCGAGAACTACGGTCTCCCTGATGGGGCCGGACGATCTCCCGTATGCCGATCGCACTCGAAACCGCATACGGCGCGCGCTCCCCGACACGGCCCTCGGTCTCGCAGGAATGCTGTTCCTGATGAGCATCGCCGCCGCGTTCAGCGGAGCCGTGCTCTACGCCTACTACGAGTCCCGGCAAGAGCAGACCACCAACCGGGTCGAGACGTTCTTCCACGACTACAGCAAGAGCATCGAGGACGCGAGCAAGACGATCCAGGCCGAGGGTGACCGCGCCAAGCAGGACATTCGCAACCAGCTCGACGAGCTCCAGAAGTTCGCGGCAAGTGGCTCGACGCTCACCGACCTGCTGCAGAAGGCGCAGCCGTCGGTGTACTTCGTCACCACGGTCGATCAAGCAGGCGCGCCGTCGGTCGGGTCGGCGTTCGTGGTGTTCTCGGACAGCCAACAGTCGTTCCTGCTCACCTCCTACACGACCGTGCAGGCCGCGACCGTGCAACCGGCGCCGACGGTCACGCTGCGCAAGCAAGGGCAAGACGATGTCGACGCAACGCTGTTCACCTGGGACCCCGGGCACGACCTCGCGCTGCTGGCCGTGAACCGCGCCAACCTTCCGGCGCTGAACTGGATCGCCGCGGACGCGCCGCCGAAGATCGGCGACCGCCTGTTCGCCATCTCGGGGCTCGGGAGCACCGGCGCATCCATCACACAGGGTTTCGTGGCGGACGTGTCGGCCGACGGGTTGCAACACGATGTGCCGATCGGCACGCAGTTCCAAGGTGCGCCGATCATCAACGCCGAGGGCGAGGTGATCGCGGTCGCGTCACGCACGTACTCGCCGCTGGGCTTCAACCCGCAGACGGTCTACTTCGCGCCGCTCGTCCGCCTCGGGTGCGACACCGTCCTGCGCTGCCCCGACGGCAACCCCCAACCCGGCGGCTGACCCCCTTCGTCGTCGAAATCAGTTGGCGATGATCGTCGTCGTGGTTGTCGGGAGGGTGGTCGACGTCGTTGTCGTGGACGTCGACGTGGTGGGCGCCGACGCATCGGGTGGCGTGACGTCGAACTGGTACGGGCCGCCGTCCGGCGTGCCCGCGGGATAGCGGCGGGGGCCGGGATCGAACCCGTTTCGAGCGGCGCGGCGCGCGGCGTCCGCGAACGTCTGGATGGGCGCCGGCTGCGAGAACTCGGTGACCGGCACACCGTCGAGCGCGCGCTTCATGAAGTGCTGCCAGGTGCTGGCGGGAATCGTGCCGCCGAAGACCTCGCGCACCCCGTTGATGCCGTACATGCCGCACTCCCGGATGGCCGCACCGCAATCGAGGTGGCCCATCCAGACCGCGGTCGACAGGGTCGGGGTGAAACCGACGAACCAGGCGTTGGACGCGAACTCGCCGGTACCCGTCTTGCCTGCCGCCGGGCGGTCACCGAGCCCCTTGCCCGCGGCCGTGCCACTCGTGAGCACGCCACGCAGGACGTCGGTCACGTTGTCAGCGATCACATCGGCGATCACCGGCTTGGCGTTGTCTGCCGCCTTCGAGTTGTCGAGGATGACCTTGCCCGTTGCGTCGGTGACTTCGATGACCGGCGTCGGCTCCGCCCGTTTGCCATGGTTGGCGAACACCCCGAACGCGGAAGCCATGTCGAGGGGCCGGATGTCCTTCACACCGAGCGCCACGCTCACGCCGTCGTTGACCGAGTCGTACGGCGCGAGGTTCGCACCGAGCCGCCGCGCCATCTCCTCGGCTTGCTCGACACCCACGTCGTCGATCAGCCGCGCGAAGACGGCGTTCACCGACTTGACCGTCGCGGTCCGCAGGTCCCAGGGACCGGCACCCTCGCCTTCGACGTTGTTGACGGTCTTGCCGTCAG
>JBEEFX010000298.1:0-2852 GCA_041166365.1 Acidimicrobiaceae bacterium | reverse complement strand
TTCTGTTACGCTCGTCACGTGGCCAAGACCGCCGAAACCCTGCAGACAAAGGGGGCGCAGACGCGTCAGGCCATCCTCGACGCCGCCATCGTCCGGTTCGGTCGTGAGGGCTACCGGGCCACGTCGGTGGCCGACATCGCCCGCGATGCGTCGGTCGGCGGCACGGTCCCCTACGCCTACTTCGCCGACAAGGAGGCGCTGTTCCTCGCCGCGCTCGACGAAGACGCGGCCGCCGTCATCCACGAGAGCCTCTCGACCGTGTTCGACGGTCCCGACCTCCCCGACTGGCGCCAGACGCTGCTCTTCACGCTCGTCGGCGGCGTACAGAGCCACCCCCTCGCGCGCCGCCTGCTCGCCGGGCTCGAGCCCGAGGTCACCGCACGAGTTCTCGAGATCCCCGCGCTCACCGAACTGCGGAAGGCATGCGCGGAGAAGTTGCGCGCCGAGCAGCTCGCGGGAACCGTTCGTCCCGACATCGATCCCGTCGCGATCGCGAACGGCATCGTGGCGATCATGCTTTCGCTCTTGATGTCCGTGGTGCAGCTGGGCCCCGAAGCGGCCGGCCCGTACAGCCAGGACGTCGCCGCCGTGTTCGAAGCGGCCCTCGATCGCACTCCGCTCCCCCGCGCGTAGTGCCTAGAGCGCGTACAGCCGCAACGACTCGGAACGCGCGTTCACGGCGCTCTTCGTTGCCGTAGAGGAACCCTCGCACCAGCGCGGTTCACGAAGCCTCGCCCTCCCGTTGTGGCGTCGGCTGACCAGCAGGTGAGGGGCGGGGCGTCGCAGGAAGCGGAAGGAAGGCCTCGTGCAGCTCGATGGCCAGCACCGCGTGGTGGGTCGAGTTGGTCGGCGTCTCGCGCAGGAGATCGGCGTTGTCGCGCACGAACCGCGCCGCGGCTCGCACCGCATCCTGCCGATCTCGATCACCATCGTCACGAAGCTCGAACTTCCAGCGCTGCGCTCGACGTGCGACGGCGGGCTTGTCGTCGTCGACGTCCACCCCCGTAGCGGGGAACACGCGGCAGTCGTAGGTACGGCACGTTCTCGGGCGGTGCTCGTAGATCGAGCACTTCTCGTCGACCAGCATCGGACAGTGACCGTTCTCGTCGTAACCGAGGACGACGTTGCCCTTGGGGAGGGCGGGCGCCGGAAAGAGCAACGCGGAGGGCACGCGCTCGAGCGTCTCCAGCTCATCTGGCGCGATGTGGACGAACTGCGACGACGTGCAGCAAGCAGTGCAGCCGTCGCACGGGACGTCCGAGCCGCGTTCACCGCGCAATGCGCCCTGCATCTCGTCCAACCATGTGGAGAATGCTCCCGCGGGCAGCGGTTGCTCCTCGGTGACGGCTCCGTCGCTCATCTGACCTCCACGAGGATCACACGCTACGGGCGGCGAGCGCCGACGGGGTTTGGCGGTCATGGCGGGATTGCCTAGTTTCATCTCAGCCGCAGGCCGACACACCGAAAGAGGAACGTTGCACCTCGCGATGTTGCTGCAGATGGCGACCGACGGCTTGCCCGATCGGGTGGCGATCGGGTCGGGCGACGGCGGCATCACGATGTCCGAGCTCGCACGGCGAGCGCGGCGCGTCGCGGCCTATCTCGGGGAGCACGACGCGGAACGGTTGGTGCTCGTCGACGTGAACTCAGAGGCGGTGCCGATCGCGCTGTTCGGCGCGGCGCTCGCCTGCCGACCCTTCGTGCCGATCAACTACCGCTTGACCGACGAGCAGTTGCGGGCGATCGTCGCTCGGACCGCTCCGGCGCTGGTGGTGGTCGGTGACGGAATGGCCGAACGCATCGGATCGGTCGATGGTGTCGACATGATCAGCCGTAAGGAGCTGATCACCATCGCTGACGACCGGGACGCACCGGAGAGCAACATGGACGGTGGCGATCCGGACGACATCGCCGTGCTGCTCTACACGAGCGGCACTACGGGCGAGCCGAAGGCCGCAGTGCTGCGTCACCGCAACCTGGCCTCGTACATCTTGACGGCCGTCGAGTTCGCGGGAGCCGGTGATGACGAAGCGGCCATCGTGAGCGTTCCGCCGTATCACATCGCCGGCGTGTCGTCGGTGCTGTCATCGACGTACTCGGGCCGGCGGGTGGTGTATCTCGAGCAGTTCGATCCGGAGCAGTGGGTGCGCCTCGTGCGCGACGAGGCCGTCACCCACGCAATGGTCGTGCCGACGATGTTGAACCGCATCCTCGACGTGGTCGACGGGAGCGGCGGAGGCTTGCCGTCGCTCCGCAGCCTGTCCTACGGCGGCGGGCCGATGCCCGTCACCGTGATCACCAGGGCCATGGAGCTGCTGCCCGACGTCGGTTTCGTGAACGCGTACGGCCTGACGGAGACCTCGAGCACGATTGCGCTCCTCGGTCCTGACGACCATCGCATCGCGTTCGCGAGCGAGGACCCCGCGATTCGCGCTCGACTCGCGTCGGTGGGCTGCCCGTTGCCGACCGTCGAGGTCTCGATTCGCGACGCAGACGGCAAGGAGCTTCCCGCCGGCGAGGCCGGCGAGGTGTGGGTGCGGGGTGAGCAGGTCTCCGGGGAGTACCTCGGTCGCACCGATGACCGCGAGTGGTTCCCCACGCGTGACGCCGGCCATCTCGACGACGCCGGGTTCCTGTTCCTGCATGGTCGCCTCGACGACGTGATCGTGCGCGGGGGCGAGAACCTCTCGCCGGGAGCCATCGAGGACGCGCTCATGAGCCATCCTGCGGTCGACGCGGCGGCCGCCGTCGGCATCCCCGACACGGAGTGGGGTGAGCGGGTCGTCGCCGCCGTCGTCCCCGTCGACGGCGCCGTGATCGACGAGGACGAGCTGCGCGACTTCGTGCGCGCC
>JBEEFX010000297.1:0-21893 GCA_041166365.1 Acidimicrobiaceae bacterium | reverse complement strand
GCCGACGTGCCTGTTCGTCCCGCAGAGATGATCCTCGCGCACGTCAGCGCGTTCGTCCTCGTGCCCTCGCTCGTGTTCCTCGCGACGCGTTCCACGGTGCTCGTCGTCCTCGCCCTGATCGTCGTGGGCATGGGACCCATGAAGTCCTTGAAGATCATCGGCAAGCGACGCCGCAAGCACTTCACCGCGCAGCTGCCGGACGCACTGACCACCCTTTCGGGGTCGCTCCGCGCCGGGCGGTCGGTCGGCCAGGCGATGGATGCGCTGTCCCGCGAGGTTCCTGACCCCATGGGACGCGAGCTGCGCAAGGTCGTCGCGGAAGCCCGCCTGGGCCGCTCGCTGCACGACGCGCTCTCCGACGCGGCGAAGAGAGTCGACAGTCCGGACTTCCGCTGGGCCGTGCTGGCGATGCAGATCCAAGCCGAGGTCGGAGGAAACCTGGCCGAGCTCCTCGATCAGGTGGCCGAGACGATGCGCGAACGGTTGCAGATGCAGGGTGAGGTGAAGGCCCTCACCGCTGAGGGTCGGGCGTCGGCGATGATGCTCGTGGTGCTCGTCCCCGGGCTCGGGCTCCTGATGGCCGCCGTGAACCGCACCTACATGGCACCGCTCGTGACCACGTCAGTAGGGAAGATCATCCTCGGCGTGTCGTTCGTGATGATCACGGGCGGCTACTTCTGGATGAACAAGATGATCAAGATCGATGTCTGAGTTCGCGCGGCTCGACACCGGAACCGTCCTCGCGGTGGTCACCGCCCTGAGCGGGGCGGGACTGCTCGCCGCGATCGGGATGGTCGCGCTCGATCGTTCGGACCTCCGATCCAAGCTGCGCGGCATCGACGACCTCTACAACCTCGTCGACGCTCGGGATCAGGAGATCGTGCAGCCCGTCGCGGACCGCCTGGCCGCACCGCTGTTCGCAATGCTGTCGAAGCTCGGATGGAAGCTCTCGCCCGCGGGCCGGATCGAGGAGATCCGGGTGATGCTCCGGCGGGCCGGCCGTCCCGAAGTCGACACCGACCGCTACCTCGCGATGCGTGTCCTGTCGATCCTCGTCGCTCCGTTCGCCGCATTCGCCATCTGGTCCATCATGGCGGGGTTCGGCTCCCTGCTGCGCATGGCTTCGACCGGGGTCGCGATCGCCTGCTGCACCATTCTCCCGAGCCGGCGTTTGCGCCGCGAGGTCGAAACCCGAGAGCTCGTCATCCGCCGGCAACTGCCGGACATCATGGATCTCCTCGTCATCTGCATGGAGGCCGGCCTCGGGTTCACCTCTGCGGTGTCGCGCACGGTCGCGAACCTCGAGGGCGAGATGTCCGACGAGTTCTCGCTCGCGCTCGGTGAGATGCGCGCGGGCTCGTCACGCTCGGACGCGCTGACCGGGCTGGCCGAGCGCGTGCAGATTCCGGAGGTCCGCTCGTTGGTCACCGCCATCCGCCAAGCGGACCAGTTCGGCATCTCCGTGTCGACGGTGTTGCGCGATCAGGCGCATCACATGCGGATCACTCGGCGGCAGATCGCGCAAGAGAAGGCGATGAAAGCGCCCGTGAAGATGCTCGTGCCGATGGTCTTCTGCATCTTCCCGCCGATGTTTCTCATCACGATTGGTCCGGCAGGGATCTCCCTCGCGTCGAACGGCTTCTGATGGGCCACTCCCGCGGAGACCGAGGCGCGGCAGTGATCGAGACCGCGCTGGGCTAGTTCGCTGATGGCGGGTGAAAGCGATAGCCGACGCCCCGCACGGTTTGCAGGACGCTCGGCTCGAGCGAAGACGACTCGAGCTTCGTCCGTAGCCGCCTGACGTGCTCGGTGACGGTCGAAGGATGCTGCCACGTCGGCGCGGACTTCCACACCGAGCGCAGCAGCTCGGCGCGACTGAACGCGCGCTGTGGTCGCGAGGCCAAGAACGCCAGGAGGTCGAATTCCTTGACCGTGAGCATGACCGGCATGCCGTCGACCGTCACTTGCCGGGCGCCGAGGTCGATCGCGAAGTTGCCGAACTGGAGGTTGTCGTCCTTGGTCACGCCCAGACGCCTTCGCACTGCCAGCACCCGCGCCGTGAGCTCACGTACGAACAACGGCTTCACCATGTAGTCGTCGGCGCCCAGATCGAACGCTCGTATCCGCTCGGCTTCGCTCCCCGCCCAGCTCAGGATGATCACGTGGGTCGACGACCCGGGAGCACGGAGCGTTCGCAGGAGGTCGAGGTCCACCCGCCACCCATCGGCCCGCTTGAGATCGAGGATCACGACGTCGAACGGGGCACGCTGCAGCTCGCTGACGGCGGCCGCCGCGGTGGACACCGCGGTCACGTCGACTCCGTGTTCTTCGAGATGGTTGATGACGAGCTGGCGTTCCGCCAGGTCGTCTTCGACGATCAGCAGCCTCATGAAACGAGCTACCTCTGTTGGTGGCGTTCTCCCTGTTGATCGGCAGACCGCCGCCAAAACTCAAGTCCTGGCCGGCGAACGCTTACCGGTCACGGGTCGAGAACAGCTCCCAATCCTCCGCGAATCCCTTGAGCGGATGGGCCCCGAGTGCCTCGAACTCGATTCCGGAGCCCGCAACGAGATCCCGCACCGTGCGAGACACCCGCACCTCGTTCGGCGCGGCGCTCGACATGACACGGCTCGCGAGGTGGACGCCGATGCCGCTGACGTCGTCGCCCAAGGGCTCGACCTCCCCGGTGTGCAGTCCTGCTCGAGCCTCGATCCCGAGCGCGCGGATGCCGTCGACGATCCGGCGCGCCGCCCGGATGGCCCGCGCCGGTCCGTCGAAGAGCGCAAGCGCGCCGTCGCCTGTCGATTTCACGACACGCCCTCCGTGAGCCCGCACCTCACGCGTGACGAGTGCGTCGTGGCTGGCGAGGAGCTTCGCCCATTGCCGATCGCCGGCCTGGTTCAGCCGTCCGGTCGAGTCGACGATGTCCGTGAAGAGGACGGTGGCGAGCACGCGGTCGATGTGGGGCACCGGTCGCACCCCGGTGACGAACTCCTCGATCTCGTCAGCGAGTGCGTCGCCGGGCTCGCCGCCGATGTAATGGTCGTCACCGGGTAGCTCGACGAAGCGCGCGCCCGCGATGTGCTCGGCCAGGTAGCGCCCGTTGCCGACCGGAACGGGTATGTCGCCGGTGCAGTGCACGACCAGCGTCGGCACGGCGATGACCGGGAGCACGGGCCGGATGTCGATCTGCGCATTCGCGAGCATCAGCTGGCGGACGGCACCAGGGCTGGCCGCCATGCGCTCGAACCGACCCATGAAGCGGGCCGCGTCGTCATCGCCCACCAGGCTCGGCGCAAAGATGTGCGCCCCGATGCCGGTACCCCACTGCGCGGCGAGCATGTCGAGAAACTCGGCGAACAGCTCGGGAGTGGTGCCCCAGGGCGTGTCCTCGGACTCGAGGATGTGGACGAGCGCGCCGTACAAGATCAGCCCGAGCGTGCGCTCCGGATACGTCGCGGCGAACAGGACGCTCATGGGTCCACCTTTCGACTCCCCGAAGATGAAGGCGCGCTCGGATCCGACGGCGTCCATCACGGCCCGCACGTCGTCCATGCGCTCCTCGAGAGTCGGGATGCCGGGTATGGCGTCGGACAATCCGGTGCCCCGCTTGTCGAGCTGGATGACGCGGGCAAAGCCCGCGAGCCGGTTGAGGAACCGGCCCATCCCCGGGGCATCCCACATCAACTCGACGTGGGAAAAGGTGCCCCAGACGACGACCACGTCGACGGGCCCGCTTCCAAAGGCCTGGTAGGCGATGTGCACGTCGCCGCTCTTCGCGTACCGCGTCGCCGCCTCGACCTGCACCGCGTCATTCTGTCCGCTCGAACTACTGCATGAACCGTCAACGCGCTCCGGCGGTCAGCTGACCCCTCTACCTGCAGGACGACAGCGATGCCTGGGAGCGGAGCTGATCCGCCTGGGCCTTGTAGTCCTCGGCCAACCTTTGGTACTCATCGGCTCGCCGTTGCAGCTCGGAGGCAGGGGTGTTCCTCTGGCGCGCGTTCATCGAATCGCGGAGGGCGTCGAGCGCCTCGTCGATGAACTCCCGACCCTTCGCGATCTCTTCGGGGGTGGGGCACTTCTGGCTTCTCCCGGGGAAATCGAGATGAATGATCCACCCGAACGGATCCGTGGCAAGGAACGCGTTGTACTCCTCGAGGGGAGACACCTCTATGTCGGCCGTCGATGCCCCCGAACCGTTCGATCCCGCGTCGTCGTTGAACCTGCCGGCGCTCGTCGTGGCAGTGAGGGAAGCCGCGAGCTGCTCATCGGTCACGGTCGTGACCTCGATCGGAACGTCGACGCCGGGCATCCGGTAGAGGCAAGCGATCGCTGGCGCGTCACCCAGCTGATAACTCGACTCCACGCTCGATACGCCGTACACCTTCTTGAGGATGTCGACCGCGCCGGCAAAACAGGGGTCGACTGCGCCCTGCGGCAATCCGAGCACCGGGTCCGGCGCGGACTGTCCCGACAACCTCGCGGCGAGAGGCGCCGCCAACGCGACGGTCTTCGCCTCGAGCGCAGCCTGCGCGGCGCCGGCGTCGCCTCCGCTCTCCTTGATCTGTTCGAGCACCTTCTGCGCGGCGGCCGTGAGTTCGGTCCCGATCGTGAGCACCTGCGCGCCCTTACGGACGACCGCCTTCCCGCCGGCGAACGCGGCTTCGTCGCCTGCGCCCGTCAGCGACGACGACGACGGATCACCGTTGGCGGCCAGGCGCTGGAACTCGCTCCTCGCATCCGCCTCGTTCGCGGCCGAATGCAACGCGACCGTGTACACCGCCCCCGACGTCGCGGCCACGCGAGCGACGCTGCGGTGCCCACCAGTCGGATCCGGGATCCCGCCGTCGTCCTCCAGCGCCGTCGCGGGCTCCCCCAACGCCGTCGTGTACCCCGTCACGTCGAGCAGGTGAAACGCGCTCAAGGACGCATCGGCCGCCGGCAACGAGGCCGCCGCGTCGGACAACGCGCTCGCACCACCCGGCACATTGCCCGCACCATTTGTCCCGCTCGCCGTGTTCGACGAACCGCTGGACCCACAGGCCGCGACGACGCTGACGCAGATGGCGACCGCGGCCGCTCGCGCTACCCACGAGTCAGGGCGGGAGCACCAATGACGCGGCGAGGACGAGATGCGGTGCACGTCGGCGAGACACTAGCCCGCTCACTTTCTCGGGTCGCTGTGTCGAGTGCGTCCATCAGGGACTGTCGCCGCATCGCTACGGTTTCGTCTGATGGCGTCGCAGGCGCACAGGGTTGCGATGCCAGACGAGATCGACGCTCGGCAGGATCTTGTACCGGCGAACTTTGCGTACGCGTGCCAACTCGACCTCGACATGGACACCGCGCAGTCCGCCGAGCACTGGGCCCGCGCGGTGTTCGAGGGCGCTCCACGGTCGCTGCGATGGTTCATGGTGACGGGCTGGCTCGCCGGCCTCGGGCTGCGACTCGGACCGCGACGCTCGCGCAGCTACGTGCTCGGGTGGAACATCGTCTCGAACACGCCCGAGGTGATCGTGCTGGGAGTTGAGTCCTTCATGCTCACGGCCCGTCTCGTCGTCCGAGTGCGCGAGTCGACTGTCGTCCACGCCACGTTCGTGCGGTACGAGCGCGCACCTGCGCGGATCAGCTGGCCGATCGCCGCCATCGTCCATCGTCGAGTCATCCCGTTCCTGCTCCGCCACGCCGCGACACAGGCGGCGTAGCCGACAGGTGTGATCCGGGAGTGCTAGGGGCAGGCGTAGTCGGCGTCGAGGCCGTTGGCGGGATACTGGGTGAGCTTCACCGGTCCGCCCGCGAACCCGGCTGTCGAGCAGGCCGCTCGGGCGCCGGAAAGGCTGCTGTATCCCGCGAGCCAGTCGGGGTTGCCAGCGAAGTGGGTGCCGGTGCCGCCGGTGATTTGGGTCCACTGGTACGACGTCGAGTAGAGCCCGACCTGTAGGACGCCGACACTTTGCAGATACGCGATCGCCCCGTCGAGAGCGGCGACATCGTTGGCCCGCGAGGCGGCGGTCTGGCCGTAGGCGGACTCCAACGTCTGCCAACTGTTTCCCGTCTCCACGTCGAGCCACCACGGAGCCTGCGCTGCTGACAGCGTCGCCGTTTGCACCGACGTGCCGTTGGCTTGTTGCTCGGCGGCGACAGCGTCGGCGAACGAGTCTTTCACCGCGTTCCAGCCGTAGTCATAGGAGCACGCCGTCGAGTTGTTCGAGGCGGAGTCACAGATCTGCGGAGTGGTCTGGCCGGTCGGCCAGTGCGACGAGTAGACCGGGCCCGGATCGGCGGTGTTGGCGTAGAAGGCGGGCGCACGGTTGGCGGCCTGCTGCGCCCACGCCAACTCGGTGCCGGCGCACGAGTTGGCGCTGAAGACGATGCCCTTGTTGACCCCGACGATCCCGAACAGCGACGACGACGGCAGCGGCTGGCCGCATTGGGGGTACGAGACGTCGTAGCCCCCTGACGTCGACGGCGGTGGGGGCTTCGGCTTCGTGGGTCGTGCCAGGGCCGCCGGGGCGAGCGCAAAGCCGAAAACAACAGCGATCAACGACATCGTCACAACGCGCAGCCGCCAACGAACGGTCGTGTGCTTCAACAAGGTTCCTTCCGCCGTGCCCGCGACGCCCACGCTAGCGACGTGGGTCGAGCATCGTGCGTGCGCGTCGCGACCAACGAGCTCGGTTCACGTGAGCCGGTACAGAAGGAACTGCGGGTGCTCGACGTCGAGCACCTCGACGGCCGAGAACCCGGCGTCGGCTGCGTAGCGACGCAGGGTGTCGGGGCGGATCACGGTCCCGGTGCCGACACCGCCGTTCTGCATGCTCACGGCCAGACAGTGCAGCGTGCTGAAGCTGTAGAAGAACCGCTCCATCTCGGTCGCCGGCACAGCGAATGCCTCCTCGGCACGCTCGTCGACGACCAGGACGGCGCCGTGCTCGCCCGCCAGCCGTTTCATGGTCCGAAGAATTCCCACGGGGTCGGGCATGTCGTGCAGCATCTCAATGGCCATCACCAGGTCGTAGTCACCGGCGATGGCCGGATCGGCGGCGTCGCGCACCTCGAAACGGGCCCGGTGCCCGACCCCCGCGTCCGCGGCCTGCTTGCGGGCGGCGGCGATGGATGCCTCGTCGAGGTCGAAGCCGTCGATCTCCGCGCTCGGATACTCGGCGGCGATGGTGATCGCGGCGAGGCCCTCCCCGCACCCCACCTCGGCGATCCGCACGCGCTCGCCTGCGGTCAACTTCGCCTGGACATCAACGAGGGCCGGCAGCCACGACTGGGTGAGGTGGTGCACGAACACGGGCCGCGTGAACGCGGCCTGGATGTCGTGCAGGTCGAACAGGCCGAACGCGGCGCCGGCGCCGTTGCGGAACTCTTCGACCATGATGTCGATCGCCTTGCTGATCCAAGGGATGACGGAGGCGCACGGCTTCATACACGCCTCGCTGTCGTCATCGAGGAGGACGTGCGCGTGTGCGTTCGACAGGGTGAATCGTCGCTCACGGGCGGGCTTGGCGACGTCATCGACCTCGAGTACCCCTGCGACGGCCTGCTGCTCGAGCCACTCCTGCGCGTACCGTTCGGCGATGCCCGCGGCAACGGCCAGGTCTCCCGCCGTCAACGGCCCGGCGCCGGCCAGCGTCTCGTAGAGGCCGAGGCGAACACCGAGCTCGACATTCGCGAGCTCCATTGCCGCCAGGCAGGCCATGAACAGGCTCCCCGCAAACTCCTCGACCTCGGCTTCGTCCTCACCCGTCAACTCGATCGCGGTCATCGCTCTTCCACCCCCGTCGCAAAGGATCAGCATCCTCCCACCGTTCGCAGAACGCTGCCGAGGCCTGGCTCGGGCCACGATCGGGCGGCGCCTGCCTCACGGGCGCGAGTTGCGACCGTCAGCGGATGAGTGCTGTTGCTGCGAGCGCGGTGTTGACGCTGTTCTCGGGGTCGTAGGAGAGTTTCACACCGCCGCTGCCACTGATTTGGATCGTGTCGACCCACATCTGCACCTTCTGCAGGTCGATGAGGCCACCGCCGCTGACGAACAATTTGCCGTTGCCCTGGAACAGGACACCTTTGGCAAAGATCGACGGACTCCCGGACAGCGCGACCTGCTGCGTCGACTCACTCCAGTACATCAGGCTCTTCAATCCTCCTGCAGTCGCAGCGGGAGCGGTGGGGGGTGACCATCGAATGACCGGCGAACCGCTGATCGTCACCCCGCCTGAGCTGTAGACCGCCGTCTGCGCCAACGCGACGTTCGACGATGTCGACTGCACGTTGAACGCGCCAGCGGCGGTCGAGTTGATGATCAACGTGGTTTGCAGCGTGCTGTCCGTTGGAACCGGATACCCATTGGAATCTGCCGAGCCGCTCGTGTTGACCTTGAGGAAACCGCCGGCCTCAACCGAGACCGCACCGTTGAAGATCACGTTGCCGCCACCCGCGATGTTCAACGCGTTCGACTTGACAGTGAAGGTCGGACAGTTGACCCAGACGTTTCCGGACGGCAGCGTGACCGCGCCCGACTGCGAGGTGCACGGCGACGACCACGTCGTGTAGCCGGCCGGCGGGCTGGACGACGATGACGTGGACAATGTCTGCACCGTGCTGATCGGGTCGGCGGTGGTGCACAGCGCCTGGACCGACGTTGGGACGTTGGTGCAGTGGTACACGTTGTCGATCGGCGAGCGCGTCGTGCGCGTCGGGGTCGACGCCAGAGAACCGACATACCGGTAGCTGTTGACAGCCGAGCTCCCACAGGTCGCTGGAGTCGTCGAGTACACGGACGAGCTGGTGTTGTAGCCGATGGAGTTTCCCGCCTGATACCAGTGCAGCTGACCAACCAGGGATCCTGCCGACTCGGCGCAGATCTGTCCGGAGGAGCCGCCGTTCAGAATCGCGTTCCCTGACGAGCACAACGCACCGTTCGAGTCGCTGATCGCCAGACCGGCGTCGGTCGTGTTACTGATGAGGTAGATGTATCCGTTGCCAGCGTCGATCGCGTTGCAGGCCGTTTGATTGAGCGCAGCCAGAGCCGGCGTGCGCAACCCAGTGCCACCGGGCGAATATTTCGCCACACTGTGGACGGTGTACGTACGAGGACCCGAACCGAAGATCCCCGTAAAAAAGTCAGACTGCGGGCGCGTGATCTCCACGCCGACGCGGTCGCAGCTGGCACCGTCGGCGGTCCCGTCGGCGGGCTGCGAGACGTCGCCGAGTCCCGTGCCGTTCATGAGCGAGCTGGTGTCCAGAACCGGGTTGGTCACAGTGACAGTCGTTGCATCAATGGTGATGGACGCTGTCCGTGTGGCGGTGCTGCACGTTCCGGTCATCCCCGCGCACGCCGTCGTGATTTCCGACGACGATGGCTCCGGCCCGCCGAGGTTGACGTACGCGTAGCCCATTGCCGCCGTGCACTGCTTCGCTGTGCCGGAAGTGTCTCGAACGGAAAGCGCACCCGCCGTGGCAGCTACGTCGGCAGCGGATCGAGCTTCGCGGCGCAAACTACGCGTCGCGCCCAGACCGATGACGATCGCCAACATCATCACGATCGCGGTCATGCAGAGCACGACGAGCGGAATCACCGCTCCGCGGTCTCGTTCACCACCGATCATTTCGCCTCGAACCTCGTCACCGACTGGCTCGTGATCGTCGGAATCACGGTGAAGAGGATGAACTCGACGGTGGTGGAGCGGCTGCCTTTTACCTGAACTCGCGCGTCGGTGCGGCTGTCCGTGAAGCAGGTTGTGTTGCTGTAGCTGTCGCCCGACGACGTCCGGGTCAACGACCGCGTCGTTGCAGTGGAGATGTAAGCCACGCAGACATTGCGCGTTGCCACTGAAGAACCGAGCTCGTTCTCGCTCGACGACTGAGTGACGTCGGCGACCTGGGACAGCCAGCAGTCGACGGTGCCAGCGGTTCCCGAGGTGCATGTCGAGGTCGCGACGGAGAGCGTCGCCCCAAAACGCGATCCCTCCCGCACGCCGTTGGTCACCGCCAACTTCCGGTTCCACGCCAGACCGCCCGTGAACAGCCCGACCACGATCATCATGAGCAACGGGAGCACGAATGCGAACTCGACCAGCACGGCCCCGCGGTTATCGCCGCATCGCCGCCGACGACCAGATTCGCTCGTCGCGGCACGCTCGAAAAACACCACGCGACCCTTGCTCACCCGACACCATCGGCCTGTCGCCGCTGAGGCTGAAGCAGACGAAGCCGAAATCAGCCGATTTGAGCCCAATCGAAGGCACCGCGTCTCAACGAACAGCAGCGGCCGACCTCGAGGAGTGCGGCTGACAACTCTCGCTCACGGGCCTGGGGTGCGGATCACATCGCTGTCCGACACGTATGGCCTCGGCATCAAACTCGAGGCAATACGGTCCGGTGAGCGGGCCCTATCGCCTCGAGTACGCGCAACGAGCTGCGTTCTCGCGCCGCTGATGCGTGGCCGGTTCCGCGTCTCAGCGACAGGTGAGACGCGTCGCGTAGTTGTCGCTCGAACGTGGAACCAATCCGCCTTCCACCCGGCGGGCGCACCGATCAGGGGCGCGGTAGGTGCCGCTTCAGCGTCTTACAGAGACGGCTCCCGACACGTTCAGATCTTGAGCGTCACACCCGCTTTGTACGATTGCGAGCGACGCTCGTCGACCGGCGGTGGACGGTCGTCCCCACTCATGATTCGAGGAGGGGATGCTCCATGCGCCGACGGATCGCAGCCACGTTCGTTGTCTTGGCGATCGGCCGCTGCGCGCACGCGCACCCTTCCACCGACGGCACGGCCACTGTCGTGCGCGTCGTCTGCGCACCCTCGATAGTCCCGCGAGACATGACGAGTGCAGATCCATCCTGACGTCGGACGGGCGCTACGTCGGTGTTGTAGTAACGGCTGACGGGTGTCACAGGGTCACGCTACGAGCTTGACCAGCCGACGCTGAACACACGGTGCGAGCCCTCGAAACCTTTGAGCTCGAGATCGCGGGGTCGCTCGAAGAGGACGGAGCCCGACGGCTCGACGAGCGACTTCACCAGGGACGACACGAGGATCTCCCCACCTTGGGCCACTCCGGCGATCCGGGCGGCGTATGCCACATCGCGACCGTAGAAGTCACCAACGTGGCGATGGGGCTCGCCCGTGTGAAGTCCCATGCGGACCTTGAACCGAATATCGAACGCTGAAACGTCCCGCTGGATGGCAACGGCGCACTCGACGCCGCGTCGGGCGGAGGAAAAGGCGAGCATGAAGCCATCGCCTTGTGACTTCACCACGGTGCCGCCCGCCCACTCCGTTCGGTTGCGCACGATCTCGTGATGTTCGAGCAGCAACGGAAGGAAGGCGTCGTCGCCGAGCGATTCGTTCGTCGCCGTCGATCCCTCGATGTCGGTGAACAGGATCGTGACGGTCCCTTCCGGCGATGTCACCGCCGCAAGCTCGGGCTGTTCGTGATTCACGAGGTCCGCGAGCTCCTCGATCGCGGTGGTGAGATCGCGCCCGAGTACCGCCACGTTGGCGCGTCCGATCGACCAATGCATCTGGACGATCCTCCACTCGCCGTCCTCGCGATGAAAGACGAACGTTCCGCGTATGTCGGTCGAACCGCCGCCCGGGAGGGAGGCCGTCATCTGATGCGACGCCCATCCGACGTTGCCCTCTTCGAGGGCCGCAATCGTGCCCGGATCGATCTTGAGCTTGCCGATCTCGCCGACCTGTTTGGCCAGCAGCGCTCGAGCCTCTCGCCCGCCGGTGATGAACTCCGCAGGATCGGTTCCGATGAAGACCGTCACGTCGGAATTCGAAAACAGCTCGGTGAGGTTCGGATCGGCGTTCGCGAAGTCATGCACAAAGCCGAGCACAAGATCGCGGATCTCGCGGGATGGTTTCATCGTCCCCAGCTCCCCGTCGCGATCAGGAAGTTAGTGGATCGACTGACGAGAACATGCGCAAATCCAGCGCGCTGGCAGCGACGAGCTCGTGCCCATGGACCTCCGGGTCACGACGATCTTCCGTCGCGAGGACGACGAGTGGCGCCTCTGCCTGCGCCACGCTGATCGCGTCACGTCGCCGGGGCGACCGGCCCCGCTCGCCTGACCGATCCGACCGGTCCGACCGAACCTCGGCGACCCGCCGGAGCACCACCGGAGGCGGTGCGGAGTGCCACCGCCGCCTCCGAGTTGATGGTTGTTCCTCAGTCAACGACCGCGACAGTCATGATGCGCGATCAGCAGGAACGAGCATCACACTTGAGGAAGCACGCGCGATCACGCATCCCTCGCCGCCGGTCAACTGCCCTTGAACGAAGTCGATCGACTTGCCAAGGCGAACCACGTCGGCCTCACACATGAATACGCCGGGCCTCGCCGCAGCGAGGAAGCTCACCGTCATGTCGATGGACGACGGATACAGCGCACGCTCCACATCGCCACCTCGATGACACGTTCTGACTTGAGTGTCACACCTTCCTCGTAAGATCGCGAGGCACGCTCGTCGACTGGCGGTGAACGGTCGTCCTCCCTATCCAGTTGAGAAGAGGACGTCCATGCTTCGAACGATTGTCGTCGCGAGCCTCGTCCTGCTGGCGACGGGCTGCGCGCACGCGCACCCTGCCACCGACGGACGCGCCACGGTGGTGCGCGTCGTCGACGGCGACACGATCGTCGTGCACATCGGCGGCCGTGACGAGAACGTTCGGCTGCTCGGCATCGACACTCCGGAAACGCACAAGCCCGACACGCCCGTCGAGTGCTTCGGCCCCGAGGCCTCCGACCGTCTCGGCGCGCTGCTCCCCCAGGGCACGACCGTGCGGCTGGTGCGCGACATCGAAGCTCGCGACCGTTACGACCGGCTGCTGGCGTACGTCTACCGCGACAGCGACGGGATGTTCATCGACGTGACCATGGTGGCCGAGGGCTACGCGGGCACGCTCGCCATCCCGCCGAACCTGGCTCATCGCGCCGAGCTCGATGCCGCGGCGGCCGCCGCCCAAACCGCTCGGCGCGGGCTCTGGCAGGCGTGCGGCGGCAATCATGTGCCGGGCGCCGGATAGCGTGCCCACCCGTGACGTCGCTCGCCGAACGCCTCGGTCACCAGGCCGACGACCGGTTGCTGATCATCAACTGTGACGACCTCGGGTCGAGCTACGCGGCCAACGTCGCGTGTTACGAAGCGCTGCGCGAAGGCCTGGCCACGAGCGCCACCCTGATGGTGCCGGCGCCGTGGGCTCGAGAAGCGGCGTCGCGGTATCTGGGCGAGGACGTCGGCGTCCACCTCACGCTCAACGCCGAATACGACCTCTACCGCTGGGGCCCGATCACACACGGTCCGTCATTGCTCGACGGTGACGGCGGGTTCCCGCGCACGATCGAAGACGTCTGGGATCACGCCGACATCGACGAGGTGCGGCGCGAGCTGCGCGCCCAAGTCGAACGGGCGATCTTGTGGGGGTTCGATGTGAGTCACCTCGACTCGCACATGGGCACGCTGCAGCTGCGTCCCGAGTTCTTCGACGTGTACCTCGAGCTCGCGGTGGACTTCGGGCTCCCGCTGCGCTTGTCCGGCACGTCGTCGCAGCGGTTGATCGGCTTCCCGTTCCGCCGGTTGGCGGAGGAGGAGGGCGTGCTCTTCCCCGATCAATTCGTGCCGATCCCCGGCGTCGGCAGTCGCAAGACGATCGAGAAGATCGTGCTCGACCTGCGCCCCGGCGTCACCGAGGTCTACGTCCACCCTGCGGTCGACACGCCAGAGCTGCGGGCGTTCGCACCGGATTGGTCGGCGCGCGTCGACGACCACGACCTCGTCGTGCGCGACGGCGGCCTGCGAGCGAGGATCGAACGCAGTGGCGTGAAGCTGATCGGCTACCGCCAGCTCCGGGACGTGCAGCGGGCCGCAGCGGCCTGAGCATGCGCCGGCTCGTGCTCGCGCTCGGCGCGCTGCTGTTCATCGGCTGCTCGAGCAGTCCGTCCACTCCCGGACCGAACGACGGCGCCAGCCTCAACTTCGAGAGCAAGGCGACGATCGTCGTCGACGACGCGGGGATTCGCCCCGCGTTGACCGAAGCCCGCGTCGGGCAGGCGATCACGGTGACCAACGGAGGAACGACGGATCACGGCCTGACCAGCGAGACGATCGACACCGGAACCCTGCGGCCCGGCGAGTCGACGACGGTCTTCCTCACCGCGACCGGCACCGTCGAGGTGCGCGATCGTTTCGAACCCACGCACACGGCCCGCATCGAAGTGGCGGCCGAGACCCGCAGCTGACGACGTCAGTACTCCGTCTGCGCGTTGACCTTCTCGGCGATGGACTTGTACTCGGCGCTCTGCGTCAGCGGCATGAGCGTCATCAACTTGCCCATGTTGCCGGTCACCTTGAGGCGCCCCTGCATGAAGGCGGCGTTGGCGTCGAGCTCGCCCTTGCTCGTCTTCGCGAAATCGTCGTACCCGACGGTCATCGTGAACTCCGCTTGCGGATCCTCGCCGAGCGAGTTCTCGAGCATCTTGCCGTTCTCGATGACCGTGTAGAACGCGACGTCGCCGTCGGGCGCGCCGGTGACCTTGTACTGCATGCGGGCGGTCGCGCCGGGCCGCTCGGGAAACTCCTGGCCGAGATCCTTTTGCAGGTCCAGCCATTCCTGACTCAAGAACTTCGCCATCGCGGTCCCCCTAGAGCACGTCCATCAACGGGCTGGGGGATCGTAGACAAGTTCGCGAACCCCCGCGAAAAGGTCATCTTCGGGCGGCTCGCTGTCGACCAGACTCCGGGCGAGCGTGTAGTCGTCGTAGGGGTAGACGGTGGCGGCCACGTCGTCGGGCAGCGCGAACCAGAACGGCGATTGTGGATCGATCTGGGTCGCGTGGGCCAGCAGCGCCTCCTTGCGGTGGCCGTAGTACGCGCTGACCTCGATGCGCGTGGTCAACGGCGGGGGCGGCGGGGGCGGCGGATCGTCGGGCGACTGCTCGAACCACCGGGCGTACGGTGACTCCAAACCCAACTCGAGCATCTTCTCGTGCATGGCGACGATGCGGTCGCGCGACCACGTCGTGTAGTACAGCTTCAACGGCTGCCACGGCTCGCCCGCGTTGGGGAAGCGCTCCGGGTCGCCCGCGGCGTCGAACGCGATGTCGGAGATCTCGTGTACGCGCAGGTGGTCGGGATGGGGGTAGCGGCTCTGCTCGTCCGGATACGTCACGACGACGTGCGGCCGCACCCGGCGAATGATCGCCACCAGCCGCTCGACGGCATCGTCGAGCTCGGCGGCGGCGAAGCTGCGCGGGTCGGCGTTCTCCGGCGAGTCCGGCATTCCCGAGTCGCGGTAGCCCAGCCAGACCAGCTCGTCGTAGCCCAGGATCTCCGCAGCCCGCTCGAGCTCGCGCCGACGGACGTTGGCGATGTCGCCTTTGACCTCTGGTGTGTCCATCGCGGGATTGAGGATGTCGCCGGCCTCACCACCGGTGCAGCACACCAGCACGCACCAGGCACCCTCGTCGTGGTACTTCGCGATCGTGCCGGCACCCTTGGACGATTCGTCGTCAGGATGCGCGTGCACCGTCAGGAGGCGAAGCTGCGACTCGTTCATTCACGCACCATCCGGCAGCAGGGAGCGAGCGAGAGCATCAAAACGGCGTCCGGTCGGTCGGCAGGTGTCCCCCTCGGCGGTACCACACCCCCACGACGCTACCCATCGCCACTCCGATCGCCGCACCGAGCGGGATCGCGATGCGGACGAGGGTGTGCCGAAAGAAGGGACGGTCGAGTCCGTGCGGGTCGGCCTGCGCCAGCGTGTACATCGGGACGGCGAAGATCGCGTACACGACGGCTGCTGACGCGATCGTCACCGGTACGGCGATCGCGAACCCGAGCGCGAAGGAGCGGCGCAGCGTGCCCCGCTCCCCCATAGCCCGCTCGGGCGTCGCGGGCTCGGGCTCGGCCGGCCCCGTCGGCTGCGTCATGGCCGGTCGATCGTACGCAGTACGGTCCGTCGCTGTGCTCCGGTCCGAATTCCCCGGTACACGCACACAATTCTGTTTCCCCATGCAGGGGCTTTGCCTCGTTGTGGTCGTTCTCGGGCTGGCGGCGTGCGGGGGACATGCGCCGACGAAATCGGACCAGGGACGCTCGATCGCCGAGCAGGCCGGCCTGGCCCCCGAGGTGGCTGCCTTCTTCGCGCTGGCGGCATCGGGGACGACCGCCACCTACCGAGCCACGATCGAGACCCTGGACGCGAAGGGACAACCCTCACAGGTGACCGCGACGCAACGTCCGCCCGACACGCGCGTCGACGTGTTCCACGCCGACGGCACCGTCGATTCGACGATCGCGGTCGGGACGCATCGCTATCAGTGCACGATGGCCGCGAATCATTGGGACTGCGGTGAGCTCGGCATCTCGCCGTCGACCGGTCCGCAGGTGTTCGACCCGATGGCCGTGCAACGCGCGATCGACAGCTTCCGTCAGCGCTCGAGCGACTACGACTTCCGTGTCGAGGACCGTCAGATCGTGGGCGTCGCGGCACGCTGCCTGATCACCACCCGCAAGCCCGGCCACGAGGAGGACAGCTCTCTCGGTGCCGCAGCAACGCTGTGCATCTCACCGCAAGGCGCGGTCTTGTCCGTCGAGGCGCCCACGGGGACGATCACGGCGAAGGCGTACACCACGACCATCCCGGACGACGCGTTCGTCTTGCCCGCGCCGGTCGTGCCGCCCGGCTCGTCAGCACCGACGACAGCAAACTGACAGCATCGCGACATGGCACGTGAAGGGCTCACCGCGTTTCAGGCGGTCAACCGCTACTTCGAAGAAGCGGCGCGCATCATCGACCTCGACGAGGAGATGCACTCGATCCTCACGTCGACGTATCGCGAGATCGCGGTGCAGGTTCCGGTGCGGCTCGACAACGGCGGGCTCGTCGTGGTGCGCGGCTATCGCGTTCAGCACAACGGTGCCCGCGGACCGTACAAGGGCGGTGTGCGCTATCACCCCGACGCCGATCTCGAAGAGATCCGGGCCCTGGCCTCGCTGATGACCTGGAAGACCGCGCTGCTCGACGTTCCGTTCGGGGGCGCGAAGGGCGGGATCACGGTCGACCCCAATGGCATGAGCCACACCGAGCTGCAGCGCATGACCCGGCGTTTCACCAACGGCATCAGTCACGTCATCGGGGTCTACCGCGACATCCCCGCGCCGGATGTGAACACGAACGCGCAGACGATGGCCTGGATGATGGACGCGTTCTCGTCGGCTCACGGCTACAGCCCGGCCATCGTGACCGGCAAACCGCTCTTGCTCGGAGGCCAACCCGGCCGGGAGGCGGCGACGGGCCGCGGCGTGATCTACATCCTCGACGCGTACGCACGCCAGCACGGGCTCGAGCTGGGTGACCTGCGCATCGCCATTCAAGGATTCGGCAACGTCGGGTCTTGGGCTGCGACAGAAGCCGCCACCCACGGCTGTCGCATCGTGGCGGTCTCCGATCGGTTCGGCGGCGTGTATCGCGAGACCGGGCTTCCCGTCAGCGAGCTGGTCGACATCGCCAAGCGTGGCGGCAAGGTCAGCGACCTCCAGGGCGTCGACCCCATCACCAACGACGAGCTGCTCACCTGCGACTGCGATGTGCTCATCCCTGCGGCGCTCGACGAGCAGCTCCATCAGGACAACGCGGGCCAGGTGCGGGCGAAGGTCGTGATCGAGGCGGCCAACTATCCGACGACACCCGGCGCCGACAAGATCCTCGGCGATCGCGGCATCGACGTGGTGCCCGACATCCTGGCCAACGCGGGCGGCGTCACCGGCTCCTACTTCGAATGGACCCGCAACATCCAGCAGATGCCGTGGACCGAGGAGCGGTTCAACGAAGCGCTCGCGCAGTACATGGAACGCGCCTACAACGTGACCGCGGCGTTCGTCGAGGAGAAGGGATGCACGATGCGCCAGGCCGCCTACGCCATCGGTATCCAACGCGTCGCACAAGCCAGCCGCCTCCGCGGCTACATCTGACTCGGCAAATCCATGCACTACGACACAAAAGTGTGTCGCTATGCACTGGATTTCGTCGGTGACAGGGGGACGAGCTCTTGTTCGCCGGTCTCGTCGTCTTCGACGAGGCGCCAGCCACAAAGCTCCGCGAGGTACGGGTGGCCTTCGTCGGGCCCGGACGCGATGAGCTCGTCACCCGCGAACAGATGCACGTGACCGCGTGGCCGGTAGATGTAGCGCTGGTCGCGGAGCACGGCGAGGACGTGGAAGCCCGGTTCGATGTCGATGCGCAGGTCGCCGAGCGTCGCACCGTCGGCCCGCGATCCAGGGGCCACCGGCACGCGCACGACGACCTCGTCCGATTCGCCCAGCGCGAGCGCCAGGATCGGGTGCAGCTCTTCCTTCTGCTCGATGAGCCAGACCATCTGCTGCGCTTGATCGCCGAGGTCTTCCGCGGCCTGCGACAGGTGCAGGAGACCGCGCAGCGGTGAAGGATCGAGGTCGTCCTTCGCCGCCCGCAGCACCCACAGCTCCAGCCGGTCCTTCATCTCGTCGAGTCGATCCTCGAGGTGGCGGACCTCGGCGGCAAGTCCCTGGTCCCGCAGCACGAGCGCGGAGTACGCGAGGCCGATGGCCGTCTCGGAGATGTTCTTCATCTCGACGAGGACGTCCACGGCGCGGTCGAGGTCGGAGAGGCTGCCGTCCTCGGGGGGCACGGGTGGCTCCCAGCGCGGCGCGGCGGCCAGCTCGCGAAGACGATCGATCCCCGCCGGGGACCCGCGCAGGAAGAGGACGTCGCCCGGCACGCACAACACGTCACCGTCGACGTCCGTGATCCAGTCGCGGTCGCGGCGGATGGCGACAACCCGCATGCCCGTCTGCACCGGCAGCTCGAGCGCGGACAGCGGTCGGCGAGCGAGGTGCGAGTTCTCCCGCACGCGCACGCGGTGTGACACCTCTTCTGCGTTCGAGAGGTCGGCCACCAGCTCGCGAGGGATGCCCAACCGGTGCGTGACGATTCGCGCGATGTCGACGGCGTCGTTGCCGATGTTCTCGATGGCCGAGATGACTTGGAGCACCGAGGCCATCTCCTCCGCCTCACGTGGGCGACGGGCGGCGAGCACACAAACGGCGCGCATGTCGTGCACCAGTGAGCTCATCTTGTCCTCGAGCTCACCGACCTCTTCCGCCATGTCGGGATCGCCGAAGTACAGGGCGGCGTACGCCAGGTCGACCATGAGCTCAGAGGTGTCTTTCGCCTCCGAGAGCATGGCCCTCAGATTTCGCGGTCGTTCTTCCATCGGAAAGCTGCTCCAGGCTACTAGTGGATCGAGAACACGGAGATCGTGATGATGAGGGTGATGGCGCCGGCGAAGTCGACGAACGAGCTCACCGCGGGGATGCCGTAGTTGTCCGGGTCGAGATGGGTCCGGACCGCCGCCACGGTCGTGTAGTAGGCGACGGCCACCACCAAGGCGAGGCCCACCATCCCGGCGATGACCGAGATCCCCAACATGTACGGGAGCCCGGGGCTGCGGTACCCGAAGGCGCGCGCGACGAAGTGCGCACCGACGCCGTTGAACACGTAGATCGGCATCGAGAGCAGGAACAGCAGCCAGATGTCCCGCCGTGCTTCACGGTCGGGATACGTGCTCGGCGACGAGGTACCGAGAAACATCTTGGTCGCCAGACGTCCAGCCAGGACGCCGCCGAGCGCGCCACCGGTCGACAAGTGTGCGGGGGCGAGCACCAGGAGGGCCGGGAAGCTGTAGAGCACGGCGCTGCTCTGGTCGAGTGCGAGGCCTGCTCCCGCGCTCACACAGCCGGCGATGACGAGGATGGGCATCGACTCCCGCACGACGCGGCGCAGCTCGGTCAGCGGCGACCGCCAACCGATGATGAGTACGGCCACCGCGACGACGGCCACGACCGCGTTGATCAACGGCGTGATCGACATGCCGATGAGGAACGTCGCGAGATAGAGCGCGGGCAGCGTGAGCACGTCACCGAGCACACCGACGAGCGGCGCGGACACGTTGTCGAGGTCCCATCCATAGCGGACCGCGCCCGCGGTGACGCCGAGCGTCAGTCCCAACACGACGATCGAGCCGAGCACGCCTCCCACGATCGAGATGGTCGTGAGGTCGAAGGTGGGGATGGAGTTCTGGACGCCGGCCGCGATCGCGAGGCCCTTGGCGGCGAGCGCGAGCAGCAGCGACGCGGCAATGGTGAGCACCATCGAGGCGAGGATGTTCTGTCCGAGGACCGTGTCCCGGCGGGCCGACAGCCGGAAGGTACCGGCGTGGATCGTCGTGGAGATCCGATTCCCGAAGGCCCCGAAGATGTTGCCGCGCAAGCCGATGGCCGCCGGCACGAGCACGAGGAGCCCCGGGTACATGTTCAGCGTCTCCCTGATCGACCCGAGAAACGCCCCGGCGACGAAGCTGGTCGACGAGTTGAACGTCTGCGCGACGAGGGTCTGGCGCACGCCTGACGCGTCAGCGCCGAGCAAGGCGCGCAGGCGCGCCACGAGGGAGAAACGGGGCCGTCGCATGGGGCAGCCACAGTCTGCAACGCTCGGGGTGTGACAGTGATTGATTCTCTGGTCGAGGACTACGTGGCGTGGCTGTTCACGGAGTCACCAACGCTGGCGACGTTCCACGGCGCGGACGGCCACGACGACGAGCTACCGGACCTGTCGGCCGGGGGCCAGGCCCGTCGAGAGGCGGCGGAGGACGAGTGGGCACGGCGCTTCCACGAGCTCGACGACGAAGCCCTGAGCACGGACGAGCGCATCGATCGCGACCTCGTCCTCTCCCAACTGACGGGTTCCTCGATCACGCGCGACTGGCGGCGCTGGCAGCGCGACCCCGACTCGTACGTGTCGGCCGGGCTGATGGGAGTCTTCTCGCTCTTCATCCGCCGGCTGCATCCCGAACCGGAGCTGGTACGCGCCGCCGTCGCGCGGCTCGGCCAGGTGCCGCGCGTCCTCGAGGAGGGCCGCGCGAATCTCGATGCCGAGCTCGCCAGCGAGCTGCTCGTGAACCGCGCGCTCGGCCAGTGCCGCGCTGCGGTGGTCTACAGCCGCGACCTGTTGCCTGCGGAAGTGGCCGACGACAAGCTGCGAGCAGAGATCACTGAGGCAGGAGCGGCGGCGGCCAACGCATACGAGTCCTTCGCGGAGCACCTGACGGGTCTCGCAGGACGGGCCAAGGGCGACTGGGCCCTCGGTGAGCAGCGCTACAGCCGCTTGCTACGGGAGAAGGAACTGCTCGCGGATGACGCCGCATCGTTGCGCGAACGAGGACGGGCGGCCCACGCCGCGCTCGACACGGAGATGCGTGAGCTGTGCCGCGTGCACTGGGGCGACGAAGACTGGCGCGCTCGCCTCGACCTCGTCAATGCCGACCGGCCCGACACTCCCGAAGCGATGCGCGATGGGTACGAGCGCTGGACGAACGACGCTCGAGCGTTCCTGGTGGAGCACGATCTCGTGTCGTTCCCAGACGGCGAGCGCTGCACGGTCGAACCGTCGCCGCCATTCCAACGCCCCGTTCTCGCCGTCGCGTCGTACTTCCAACCGCCGGCGATGCGTCCTTCCCTCGAAGGCCGCTTCAACGTGCCGTACCCGCCGGAAGGAACGTCGTCCGAGGAACTGGCGCAGCGGTTGGCGGACAACAGCTACCCGAGCATGCCGACGACGAGCGTGCACGAGGCCTACCCCGGTCACCACTGGCACTTCGCGTGGATGCAGGTGCACGCCAACTCGCTGCGACGGCTCGTGACGACCTCGTACTTCGTCGAGGGCTGGGGCCTCTACTCAGAGGTGATGATGCGCGAGCAGGGCTTCTACACCGACCCAGGTCAGGAGCTGTGCCATCTCGACGCGCGCATCTTCCGCGCCGCCCGCATCGTCGCTGACACG
>JBEEFX010000296.1:0-2790 GCA_041166365.1 Acidimicrobiaceae bacterium | reverse complement strand
CACGGTCACTTGTTCTGCCAGTTGGGCTTGCGCTTCTCGGCGAACGCCGTGGGGCCCTCCTTGGCGTCCTCGGTGCCGAACACCATCTGCGAGAGCGCCGACTCGATCTTGTAGGCCTCCTTCATCGTCACCTCCATGCCTCGGATCACGCTCTCCTTCGTTGCACGCACGGCGAGCGGTCCGTTGGCCAGGATGCGCTCCGCCCAGGCGAATGCGTGATCCATCAACTCTTCCGGCGCGCAGAGCTCGTTGAGCAATCCCAATTGCATCGCCCTCTCTGAAGGAAGCGCCTCCGCCGTGAGCAGGAACTCCATCGCCGCGGCGAAGCCGACCTGTTGCGGCAGCCGAACGGTGGTACCGCCGCCCGCAAAGAGTCCACGCTTCGGCTCCATCACACCGAAGCGGGCGTTCGGCGTCGCAATTCGGATGTCGATGCCCCCGAGCATCTCCATGCCGCCGGCGACGCACGGGCCATCGACGGCGGCGATGATCGGCTTGTAGAGCTTCGAGTTGCGCAACACGGCGTCGGTGCCGTCACGCAACCGGCACCCGTCGATCTCGTCGACGGTGCCCTCGCCGATCTCACGATTGAGCTTCGTGATCTGCGGGATGTACGTCTTGAGGTCGGCGCCGGCCATGAAGCACTGGCTGACACCGGTGATGATCGCGATCCACAGATCGTCGTCGTCCTTGAAGTCGCGCCACGCCTTCGCCAGATCGCGAAAGTGGTACATGTCGAGCGCGTTTTTCGCCTCGGGACGATCGATGGTGATCACCAGGATGTGGTCGTCACGCGGTTCGTAATGGATCGGCACTCACTCACTCCTTGTTTTCCCTGGCAAACCGACACACTTTTGTGTCGGTTTGCCAGGGAGAATCCGTGTAGGGGTCATGCGTGGATGAAGGCGCCACCGTCGACCATGAAGGTCTGGCCGGTGAGGAATCGGCAGCCGTCGCTGCACAGGAACAGCGCGACCGGGCCGATGTCGTCCTCGGGGTCGCCTTGCCGTCCCATCGGGTGATCGCGCAGGTAGTCGCGGTACTCGGCCTCGGCGCGCGCCGCGGCTTCTTGCCCTCGCTTCGACGCCGCGCCGGGCGCAATCGCGTTCACGACGATGCCGTCCCGTCCCCACTCGCGTGCCGCAGTACGAGTGAGCGCGCGGATCGCCTCCTTCGACGCGTTGTATGCGCCGTAGTCGGCCATGCCGGTGATGCCCGCGGCGGACACGAAGTTGACGATGCGGCCCCAGCCCTGCGCCTTCATGTGCGGATGCGCCGCCTGCATCGCCCAGACGGTGCCCTTGACGGTGCCGTGGTTCATGTCGAGATCGTTCTCGCCGACCTCGACCATCGAGACCTTGGAGGTGAACGTGTGGGCGTTGTTGATCAGCCCGTCGATGCGGCCGTAGCGCTCGACGGTGGTCGCGATGGCGGCATCGATCGACGGCCGCTCGAGGATGTTGCACTCGACGCCCAGCGCGTCGACCCCGAGGCCGTGCAGCTCCTCGACGACCCGCTCGACCCGGTGCGCCTTCCATTCGGCCACAACGATCGTGGCGCCGTGCTTGCCGAGGTGCAGGGCCATGCCCCGTCCGATGCCTTGCCCGGCACCGGTGATCATCACGACCTTGCCGTCCACGTCCCCCACCTCAGGAGTCTGACACGCGTGTCAGGTTGACACTTATATCGAAGTGTCTATATAAATTGGATCTCCTATGCCGGCTCGAACCCAAGAGGAGCGCAAGGCCGACACCCGCGCTCGCCTGATCGCCGCGGCGGCCGAGCTGTTCGCCCGGAAGGGCTTCCACGCCGTCTCCGCGGAAGCGGTGGCCGATGCCGCCGACCGCACGACGGGCGCGCTGTACAACCACTTCGGCGGCAAGGACGGACTGCTGCTCGCCCTCGTCGAGCAGTGGCTCGCCGAGTCGGCGGCTCGCATCCTCGCGGGGGTTGAAGAGTCTCCCGACCTCGACGGCCGCCTGCGGGCGCTGTGGAGTGATTCCGTCGCCGCGCGACAGACCGACGCGGAGCTGTGGCTGCTGCTGGAGTTCGAGCTGTGGCTGCACGGAGCGCGCAACGCCGAGTTCGCCGATCGGCTCGCGGCCCGGTACGACGACCGTCGCCGCAACCTCGCCGTCCCGTTGCAGGCCTGGGCCAAGGACGAGGGGCTCGGCAGGCTCGGCCACCCGCAGCGCACCGCCGGTCTCGTCATCGCGTTGCTGCTCGGCGCGGCGATGCAGCAACGACTCGATCCCGAAGCGTTCTCCTCCGACGACGTCGTCGCCGGCCTGCGATCGATCCTTGAAGGAGATGCCGCATGAAGACCCGCACGCTCGAGGACATCGACCTGCTCGAAGACACGTGGGCCCGAGGCGTCCCCCACGACCAGTTCGACGTGCTGCGCCGCGAGGCGCCGGTGTTCTGGCACGAACACCCCGCGGCGGAAGGGTTCTGGGCCGTCACGAAGCACGCGGATGTCAAGGCGATCAGCCACGACGTGAAGTCGTTCTCGACCGAGCTCGGCTCCGCGTTCATCCTCGACCAGGACCCGATGGCGATGGAGTTCCATCGCATGACGCTCCTGCAGATGGACCCGCCGAAGCACAACCGCTACCGCCGTCTGGTGTCCTCCGGTTTCACGCCGCGCATGATCACGATGCTGATCGACTCGATCGGCCAGCAGGCCAAGCGCATCGTCGGTGAGATCGAAGGGCGCGACGAGATCGAGTTCACGATGGACATCGCCGCCGAGCTCCCGATGCAGGCGATCTGCGAGATGATCGGCATCCC
>JBEEFX010000295.1:0-3139 GCA_041166365.1 Acidimicrobiaceae bacterium | reverse complement strand
GTCGGGCACCGTCGCGCCGATGAGCACTCCCGCGATGGTGCTGAGCTGCCACGAACCCCACAACAACAGCGCGGCACCCAAGAAGTAGGGAATGCGCCGATGCGGATCGTCGTCACGGCCCCACCGGCTGATGCACACCGCGTAGGCCTGGTCCGTGAGCAGGTACGCCACCAACAGTCTCGTCCGCAATCGTTCGCGTGCCAGATGCGGTGCCAGCGACGCGGAGTACAGCAACAGCCGCAGGTTGATGGTCCACGCCGCGACCGCGGCAACGAACGCCGAGCCGCCCGAGCCGAGCACGTCGATCGCGGCCAGCTGCGACGCGCCGGCGAACACGATGAGCGAGAAGCCCACCGCCACCTTTCCGCCGAGTCCGTGCGTCACCGGGGTTGCGCCGGCCACCAGACCGAACGGAACCACCCCGACGAGCATGGGCGCCACCGCACGGGCGCCCGCGCGGAAGTCGTCGCGGAAGGTTGCGGAAAGCATCGCCCGATCTTGGCCGAGCCAGCCCCTGTTCGGACCACCTATTGGTGTCGCGCGTCGCGGGGAACGGCGCCCGAAGCGTCAGGCGACAGCACTCGATTCGGTGCTTTTGCACCGGACCGAACGCCTCAGCGCTGCTTCGCTCTGCCTCCATCGTTTTTCGCCGTGGACGGCTCCTCGTGTGCTCGCGTATCGCCATCGCGCCGGTTCAAGTTCCGAACCGCGGGGCCGTGGAGCAGCGTGCCATCGGCGTCGAAGCGGGACCCGTGGAGCGGACAATCCCAGCACTGGTCGCCGTCGTTCCAACGCACGATCCCCCCGAGATGGGTACACACCGCGGACACCTGCACCTTCTGTCCTCCGACAGGCGCGGTGACCTTCGGCCGCAGCGTGCGGCCGCGCACGATGGCGCTCGTCCAACCGCCGATCAGTTTGGCGGCGACGTCGGCATTGGCCTTCAGCACCTCGCGCCCACCACGAACGACATCCGCTCGGCGCGTGTCCCAGTCGTTCGCGTAGTCGGGCACTGCGGTACCCGTCATGCTGCTGACCAGCGCGTGCGCGGCCGCGACACCGTTGGTGAATCCCCACTTCGCGTATCCGGTCGCAACGAGCACGCGTGTGGGGAGCGGCCACACGCGGCCCACGAACGGCAGACCGTCATCAGGAACGAAGTCCTCCGCCGACCATCGGTAGGCCACCTCTTCGACGGCGAACCGTTCGGTCGCCCAGTCGAGCAACGCCTCATATCGCTGGACCGGGTGTGCGTCGTCACCCGTCTTGTGGCTCGCCCCGCCCACCAACAGCAGCCGGTCACCGGGTCGGTCGGGATCGGGCGCGGTGCGCAGCGAGCGGACGGGTTCGCCCGCCGACAACAGCATTCCCGACGGCAAGCGCCCCGAGGTGCGTACCGCGATGACGTAGGACGCCTTGGGCTCCGTTCGAGCAAAGAGCAGTGAGCGGTCGAGAAACGGCAACCCGGTGGCCACCACCACCCAATCCGCTCGGACACTGCCGCCGGTCGTTCGCACGATGGCCTGTCGTCGACTGTCGCGTACCCCGAGGGCCCGCGTGTGCTCAACGATCCGCCCGCCGCGCGCCTCGACTTCGTCTGCGAGCGCGATGAGCAGAGGTAGCGGATCGATCTGTCCCTGGTCATCGACGGCGACCGCGCCGCGAGTCGGATACGGAACGTCGACATCCTCGATCAGACGAGCGGGGAGACCCGCAGCTGCACATGCCTCGACCTCCGCCTCCACGTCGCGGCGCGTTTTCTCGTCGGTCGCGTAGGTCAGCGCGGTCGCCGACTCGAACCCGGGTGAGCGCGCCCGCAACCACGACAACGCGTGTGTCTGGGCCGCCGCGTACCTTGCGGCAACCTCCGCGCTGTGCCGCCTGGTCAGCTTCGAGTACTTGAGGCCGTGCAGGACGCTGACCTTCGCGGTGGAGAACCCAGTCGCACCTGCGCCAATCGTTCGGTCTTCGACGACCAGCACCCGACAACCCGCTTCGGCGGCCAGGACTGCGGTGGACAGGCCGGTGATGCCCGCACCGATGACGACCACGTCGACGTCGGTCGGCCCGTCGAGCGGTCGATGGGGCGGCGAAACCCCTGAGCGCCACAGGGAGTACGAGGATTCCGGCAGCGCAGGCATCGAAGCCAAGTGCCCGGCCCCCTGGTGACCTAAACGGCTCGGCCGCCCCGGCCGTTCAGCGCGACCCGAGTTTCGAACCACATCGACTTCCCGTCAGCCGCGGGCTCGTAGCCCCAGCGGTCAGCGAACTCGGAAACAAGCGTGAGGCCCCGACCACCGACCGCTGCATCCGAGGGAACGGGTCCGGTCACCGGCGGCGCGGTGCTGGCGTCGCGGACGTCAACCCGCAGCAGCTCGACGGTGAGCTCGGCGATGAGGGCGAACGGAGTTCCCGCGTGCTCGACGGCGTTCGTCGCCAACTCGGTGGTCAGCAACGCGGCCTCGTCGATGCGTTCGTCGCACCAACCGTTGGCCCGCAGCAGGTCAATGATGCGATGCCGGGCGAGCGGAACGCTGGCGGCCTCGGCTGGCATCGCCCACACGGTGCGCATTGGACCCACTCTCGATTCGCATCGATCGGCTACGGCTGATCCACGGGGTCCAGGTGGTCGGGAGCAAGGTGCCCGATCCGGGCTCGCCGCAAACCGCGGTCACCCTCGTGAAGCCACACGCGCAAGGGGCCGGCCGTCGCGAAGCCACAGGCGCGCGCGGCGTCGAGCCGATCGCCCGACTCGTAGCCCACCAAGGCGGTACCAGGAAAGAGGGTGTCGGCGAACGCGAGGCAACTGGCCAAGCTGCTCGAAGCGACGTGGGGCTCGGTGAAGAAGTTGGACAGTCCGACGACCTCCGCGCCGTGGTACAGAACTGCCCCGGCCACGATGCCTTCCGTCGCGGGCACAGCGAGCACCGTGACGTCGTCGTTGTCCAGCAGCTCCGCGCGGAAGAGACCACGAGGATCGCCTTCACGTCGCCACGCGTGCTCCCAGGCTTCGAGTGCGTCAGCGTCTGCGACTTGTTCCCAACGCGGTTGGTTCGCGAGCGCCGACCCCGGCGCAGCGTTCGTTCGAACGATCCACTCGGCTTCGAACAGCACGCGGAACCCCTGCGCGGTCAGGTCG
>JBEEFX010000294.1:0-6711 GCA_041166365.1 Acidimicrobiaceae bacterium | reverse complement strand
GCTTGAGCCTTGCGGTTCGCGATGAACAGCAGGAACGCAAAGAGACCGAGGGGCAGAGCGACGAGCAGCAGCTCGTCCCACCCGCCCTGGTGAGCGAGCACCATCCCCATCAGGTTCCCAGTAGTAGCGCGACCGCGCCAACTGCGCCGGGGACGAGCGCGGTCGGCGCCGGGGTGACGCACGGGAACACGGCCGTCGTCTCGAGTGTTCCGTTTCAGGACGCCCATCCCCAGGTGCGAGGATTCCTGTGATGCGTGAGAAGGTCGAGCAGACGATCGAGGCCATCCGGCCGGCCATTCAGGCCGATGGCGGCGACATCAAGCTGCACGACGTCAATGAAGACACCGGTGTCGTGACCGTCGAGCTCGTGGGCGCGTGCGTGAGCTGTCCGGCCTCCACGGTCACCCTGAAGGCGGGGATCGAGCGCATCCTGAAGGACCGGGTCGAGGGCGTGACCGAAGTCATCAACCAGGGTGACGACCTGTTCGAAGGCACGCCCCTCTCGCTGTAGCTTCGCTGCCCTCTGGCCCGCTCCGACCAACGCCCGGTTCCCGACCTGCTCGAAGCTGCCCGGCGCGGCTCGCGGGCCGAGCTGGCACAGTTGCTCTCGCTCGTCGAGCGCGGCGGTACGCCCGCCCGTGAGGTCGGCACGCAGACTCATCCCTTGGGAGGAGCGGCGTACACCGTCGGTCTGACCGGTGCTCCGGGATCAGGGAAGTCGACGTTGACGTCCCGTCTCGTCGGCGCGTTGCGCGCACGCGGTGACGAGGTTGCCGTGCTCGCGGTCGACCCGACCTCGCCCTTCACCGGCGGCGCGATCCTCGGCGACCGCGTGCGGATGCAGGATCACGCCCTCGATCCGGGAGTGTTCATCCGCTCGATGGCGACGCGTGGTCATCTGGGCGGGTTGTCGCTGGCGACGCCGCAGGCCATCCGCGTCCTCGACGCGGTCGGCTTCGAATGGGTTCTGGTCGAGACCGTCGGCGTCGGGCAGGTCGAGGTGGAGATCGCGGCGGCGGCCGACACGACGTTGGTCGTGTTGAATCCCGGGTGGGGCGATTCCGTGCAGGCCGCCAAGGCGGGGCTCCTCGAGATCGCCGACGTGTTCGTCGTGAACAAAGCCGATCGGCCGGGAGTGGACGAGGTCAGGCGCGACCTCGAGCACATGCTCGATCTCGCGTCGGTCTCCGACACGGGATGGCGCCCACCGATCATCTCGACGGTGGCCTCGACCGGCGAGGGCACCGACGGTCTGCGCGAGGCGATCGCCGCCCATCGTGCATGGCTGTCGGAGGAAGGCCGGCTCGAATCCAAACGTGCGGCGCGGCTGTGCGACGAGCTGGTCAGCATCGTGAGCGAGCAGGTCGTCGAGCGGGTGCGCGGCCTTCGGTCTGGTGAGGCCTTCGCGCGACTGCAGGAGGCCGTGGCCACGCGCCGAGTCGACCCGTGGACCGCCGCGGACGAGCTGCTGGCGCAGCTCCCGCCCTGAGCACTCCGCCCACCACCGGCCGTTCAGCGGCCGGCGGTTGTCACCGCCGACTTAGTCTCCTGCCATGGCACCCTTGCTCGTCCAGATCGAACGGCGGGACGACGACGTAGCGGTCCTACGGCTCGACAACCCGAAGGTCAACGCGCTGTCGATGGACGTGCTGCGGCAACTCGAGGCTGCGGCCCTCACGCTGACGGACGACCCGCCCGGCGCCGTCGTCGTGACCGGCGGCGATCGTCTCTTCGCCGCCGGAGCGGACATCGCCGAGTTCGGGGGGCCGGACGAGGCCGAGCGCATCGGGGACCTGTTCCTGCGCGCGCTGGGCGCGGTCGCGGACATCCCGCGGGCGACGATTGCCGCGATCAGCGGTGTCGCCCTGGGGGGAGGCTGCGAGCTCGCGCTGGCCTGCGACTTTCGCATCGCGTCGACACGTGCGCGCTTCGCTCAGCCGGAGATCCTGCTCGGCATCATCCCCGGAGGCGGTGGCACGCAGCGGCTCCCTCGGCTCATCGGTCCCGCCCGGGCGAAGGACATGATCTTCACCGGACGACAGGTCGGCGCCGAGGAAGCGTTGCGCATCGGTCTGGTCGACGAGGTGGTCGAGCCCGACGCGTTGCACGACCGCGCGATGGCTCGCGCCGCGGAGCTCGCGCGTGGCGCGGTGCTCGCGCAGGGGTTGGCGAAGCGGGCGATCGATCGCGGCCTCGACATCACGCTCGGCGGCGGGCTCGACCTCGAGCAGCAACTGTTCGTCGAGGTGTTCGAGTCCGACGATGCCCAAGCGGGCGTCACCTCGTTCCTCGAGAACGGCCCCGGCAAAGCCACGTTCCGCGGCCGCTGACTGGTTTCCCTGCCAGGGAAAAAGCGGGAGGTGGTCAGTCGAACTTGCTGATGATGTCGTCGGCGAAGCGGCGGATGCCGTCGATGCGCAGCTGTGGGTCGTCCGTGAACCCCGAGTAGAACACCCACGGCATCGTCAGCAGGTGGGTGACACCGGCGTCCTCGAGCCGGCGGTAGCCGTCGTAGTCGAACGCATCGACACACGAGCCCACCATCGCGAACTCGGTGTCCTGACGACCGATGGCGGCGCGCTCGGCGTCGAGTTGCTTACGGATGTCGGCGAACTCGGCGATCGTGTGCATGTCGCTCACCCAACCATCGTTGCGTGCCGCCCGCCTGAAGGCCGGCGCGCTGATTCCGCCGACATAGATCGGCGGCTGGGCCGTCGGCGTCGGCGTCATCTCGAGCTTGCCGAAGTCGTAGAACTCACCGTGATGCTCCACCCATCCGCCGCTCCACAGCGTGCGCAGCACGTCGATCATCTCGTCGGCCCGCTTGCCGCGCTTGGCAAACGGCTGCT
The DNA here is from genome assembly GCA_041166365.1 of Acidimicrobiaceae bacterium. Lineage (GTDB taxonomy): Bacteria > Actinomycetota > Acidimicrobiia > Acidimicrobiales > JACDCH01 > DASUCS01. Next base: position 3,862 of record JBEEFX010000294.1, on the reverse strand, counting down.
CGAGTGCGACGAACTCCTCCTCCATCCACCCCATGCCGATCCCCAGCGCGACGCGGTTGTTCGACAGCACCGCCGCCGTGCCGACGGCTTTCGCCACGGCGAACGGATTGCGCATCGGCAGCACGTACACGTTCGTGAAGAATTCGAGCCGCTCCGTCGCCGCGGCCATCGCGCCGATCGACACCCAGCAGTCGGGCCATTCCGTGAACGGCTCCCAGCGGCGGCCGCCGTCGGCGGTGTACGGATACACCGAGGTGATCGTCTCGGGGTTCACCACATGGTCGGAGCACGCCACCGCGTGCCAGCCGCACTCGTCGGCCACCTTCGCCAGCGGCACGTACTGCTCCAGCGGGCTGAACGACAGCGCGAAGCAGAACTTCACGACAGGGTTGCGCCGTCGACGCGCACGTCTTCGCCGTTGATGTGAAGCGCATCGTCGGATGCGAGGAAGGCGATCGCCGCGGCCACCGTCTCCGGGCCCCGGGGCTTACCGAGCGACATGATGCGCCGCACCAGCTCGGTGTCCGCGCCTTCCGGGAACTCGAAGTCGTTCGTGATCGGCGTCTTGATCGAACCCGGGCACACGGCGTTGCATCGCAGACCGCGCTTGCCGTACTCCACCGCGATCGTGCGGGTGAGTGCGAGGACCCCGCCCTTGGACGCGGAATAGGCCGCCGCCCATGGATGGCCCGCGAGTGCAGCCGTCGACGAGACGTTGACGATGTTTCCGCCGCTCTCGAGGAGCGCGGGGATGGCGGCACGACAACACAGGAACGTGCCCGTGAGGTTGACCGCGAGCACCTGGTCCCACACTTCGAGCGAGTGCTCGTGCGTGTTCGCCGTGCGCAGGATGCCTGCGACGTTGGCGAGCACATCGAGATGGCCGTGCCGTTCCACGGTGTCGCCGATCAACGATTCGACGAAGGCGGGGTCGCTCACATCACCGACGACTTCGTTCGGCCCGTCCTTCGCCACGTCGACACCGACGACGGTGGCCCCTTCCTCTGCCAGCCGATCGGCTGTCGCACGGCCGATGCCCGATGCCGCGCCCGTCACGATCGCCACCCGTCCATCGAAGCGCCCCATGGGAGTCAGACTAGAACGTGTTCTCGTTTCCGGCGAACGGCACAGGGGTACGGTCCCGCCCATGACGTACGAGCCTCAGGGTCCGCCACCGCCCCAGCAGCCGCCGTGGCAGCCGCCGCCGGCGGGTGCTCCCTATCCGGCGTCGGCCTACGGCACACCGGGCTACGGGTATGCGCCCGTGGCGGAGCCGGTGAAGTCGCTCAAGGGACTGTCCACCGCGGTCGTCGTGTTGCTGGCGGTCACGGGTCTCGCCGCGCTGTGGGCGGCGTTCGCGTTGTTCCACCGTGCATCGGTGGTGAACGACTTCACCGGCTTCGGTGGAGTCAGCTTCCAGGACCTCGAGGACGCCGACAGCCAAGTGAGCGGGTCGGTCGGGCTCTTGCAGTTCGGGATCCTCGCCACCGCGGTGTTGTGGATGATCTGGCAATTCCGGTTCGCCAAGAACGCGCAAGCGCTCCGCGGCAACTACGGCCTCGCTCCCGGCTGGGCCATCGGCGGATGGTTCATCCCCCTGGGGAACCTCGTGCTCCCACAGCTCCAGCTGTTCCAGGCGGCCAAGGCATCCGACCCCGATCTTCCGGCCGGCCAAGCTGCGGCGTCCGGACGGGCACCCGCGACCGTGCCCGCCTGGTGGGTGGCGTACGACCTCGCGGCCGTGCTGTTCGCGATCGGCGCCGTGATGCGCCCGAACAAGAGCGACTTCGACTTCGACCTCGACCGCTACGTGCGCGCCGATCGCGTCAGCGCGCTCTCGTGCCTGGTCTACGCCGTCGCCGCGGTGATCGCGATCGTGATGGTGCGGGCCCTGTCCGATCGCCAGATGCGCGCGGCCGCGAGCGCGGCGCCGAGTCAGCAGGGCTATCAGCAGCCGTACCAACAGGGGTATCAGCAGCCGTATCCGCCGCAACAACCGCCGCAACAACCATGGCAACCGCCTCCCGCCGCTCCGCCGCCGCAAGCTCCGCCGCAGACGTGGGCTCCGCCGCCGCCCAACCAACCCTGGCAGCCGCCGCCTCCCCAGGCGCCGCCGCCGTCGTAGCGGGCGTCAGGCCCAAGCGACGCGGCCGAGCTCGACCGAGGTGATCAAGTCGGCGTGCGACGGCACCACGCGCACCGTGAACCCGTAACGGCCCGCGCTGGTGCAGGTGAACGTGCCGCGATAGCGGAGACTCCCGGAACCGTTGTGGCCGACAGGTGTCATCGTCGTGATCGTCGGATGCTCCAGCTCGTCGTGCTGCCCGACCGTTCCGTGCACGAGCTGCACCTCGACGTCGTCGGCGCCCAACGAGCCCAAGGCGACCTCCGCTTCGACGGCGCGGTCCGTGCCGAGGCTCGCGACCGACACGTCGGTCTCGACCGAGAGGACGTCGACCCCCTCCCAAGCGTCGAGCACGCGTCGCTTCCAGGCTGCCAGCTCGCGTGCCGGCGTGAACGCGTCGGCGGCCAGGCGGTTGGCGTGCCGAGCGGTCGGCTCGTACAGGTTCTCCACGTAGTCCCGGACCATGCGCGCGGCGGAGACCTCCGGCCCGAGTGAGCGAAACGCCGTCTTGATGCGGCGCACCCATCGGCGGGGCACGGGGCCCTGGAAGCGCTCGTAGAACAGCGGCACGATCTGGCGCTCGAGGATCTCGAACAGCGAGTTGGCCTCGAGCTCGTCGCGACGCTCTTCGTCGTCGAGCTGCTCGGCCGACGAGATGGCCCAGCCGTTCTCGCCGTTGAAGAGCTCGTCCCACCAGCCGTCGAGGATCGAGCAGTTCAGCGCGCCATTGAGCGCGGCCTTCATGCCCGACGTTCCGCAGGCCTCTTGGGGCCGACGAGGGGTGTTCAGCCACACGTCGGCGCCCTGGCACAGCGTGCGGGCGACGGCGATGTCGTAGTCCTCGAGGAACACGAAGCGATGACGGATGCCGAGGTCGGCGGCGAACGCGACGATCTCGCGGATCATGTCCTTGCCTTTGTCGTCGGCGGGGTGCGCTTTGCCGGCGAACACGAACTGCACCGGGCGGTCGCCGGACAGCACCAACGAGCTCAGGCGCTCGGGTTGCGACAGCAGCAACGTCGCGCGCTTGTAGGTGGCGAACCGCCGCGCGAAGCAGAGCGTGAGTGCCTTGCCGTCGAGTACCTCGTCGCACCACGTGACGTCCGACGCCGAGAGGCCCCGGGCGAGCGACGACTCGCGCAACCGCCGGCGAATGAACGCGACCAGTTGCTCGCGGCCTTGCTCCTTGGCTCGCCAGACCTCGTCGTCACGCGCCTCGTCGATGCGGTCCCACCGGTCGCTCCCGGCTTCGTCCCACTCGGGCAGGACGTAGCGCGACAGCAGGTCGGACATCTCCGCCGAGACCCACGTCTTGGCGTGCACCCCGTTGGTGACCGAGGTGATCGGGATCTCTTCGGTCGGCACGTCGGGCCACAGGTCGCTGAACATCTCGCGGCTGACCTCGCCGTGCAGCTTCGACACGGCGTTCGACCGGCCGGCGAGGCGCAGGCCCATCACCGCCATGTTGAACCGCTCCGTGGGTGGATCGCCCGCGCGGTGGCCGAGGTCCATCAACTGCGCGACGGTGAGCCCGCACTCGGCGGCCCAGTCCGCGAAGTACTTCTCGATCAGCTCCGGTGGGAAGCGATCGATGCCGGCGGGGACGGGGGTGTGGGTCGTGAAGATCGATGCGGCGCGTACCGCCTCGATCGCGTCGGGATAGGAGAGCCCCTGGTTGACGATCGCTTGCCGGATGCGCTCGAGCCCGAGGAATCCGGCGTGGCCCTCGTTCGTGTG
>JBEEFX010000293.1:0-3696 GCA_041166365.1 Acidimicrobiaceae bacterium | reverse complement strand
TCGAGGCCGTGGGCTCCGCCATCCATGGGCGACCGTCCTGGGACCAGTGGGAGGATCTCACCACGATGGCCCTGCGTGACGCGGCTGCGCAGATGTGGACCCGGACCGACCTCGAGCCCGCCGACGTCGACGTGGCCGAGTGCTACGACGGCTTCAGCTTCATCACGCTGGCGTGGCTCGAGGCGCTCGGCTTCTGTGGCAAGGGGGAGGGTGGGCCGTTCATCGACGGGGGCGAGCGCATCGCCCGCGACGGGCTGATTCCGCTGAACACGCACGGCGGCCAGCTGTCGTCCGGCCGGTTGCACGGTTACGGCTTCATCCACGAGGCGTGCGTGCAGTTGTGGGGCGAAGGCGGCGAACGGCAAGTCGTGCGCCCGGGCGGACGCCAACCCGAGGTCGGCATCGCCGCGGCCGGCGGCGGTCCGCTCGGCGGGTGTCTGTTGCTCACCAGGAGGTAGCCCGATGACCACCTTGAGCGATGTCGAGCTCGAGTCGATGACGGTCGCGCCGTGGGAACGGGCGAAGCAGGCGATCGCTGACGGACGGCCCGATGACGCGCTCGCGTTGATCGACGACGCCGCGCAACGCACGCGCGGCTTGCAGATCTACTCGATCGAATGGATCACGTCGCTGCTGTCCTTCGTCGGCCGCGAGCTCGGCGAGGACGCGGTGGAGCGGGCGTTACGGGTGAGCAGCGACGACTTCATCCGCGCCCGTCGCGAGCCCGAGGGGGCGCCGCCGTGGGACGAGCTTCCGGCGAGCGTGCGCGCGAAGGCGATCGCCCGAGCGATGGTGGCCAACGGCGGCGCGTGCGAGGTCGCCGAGGACGAGGAGAAGATCGTGCTGTCGTTCCGCTGTGGCAGCGGCGGGCGGCTGATCGACGAAGCTCGCTACGAGCACGACGGTGGGCCGTATCTCACGTTGCACGAGCGTGGCCCGCGTACGTTCGAGCGCGAGGCGTTGCCGGTCTATTGCGCACACTGCTCGGTGAACAACGAGATCCAGCCTGTCGAATGGGGTGGTGCGCCGACCTCGATCGAATATCCGCCCGAGCGGGCCGGCGAGCCGTGCGTGCATCACGTCTACAAAGACGTGGCCTTGATTCCCGACGAGGCCTACGTGCGCATCGGAGCTACCAGATCCGCGCGCCCGCCATCAGACGCTTGAGGTCGCGGGCGGCGACATCGTGGCGCCGGCGCGCTTCGCCGCGCAGCACTCGCAACTCGGCGTAGCGCTCCGTCTCCTGTTCGGTCCACGGCCGTTCGTCGCGCAGCTGCTCGAGATCGTGGATCTCGTCGACCACCGCCGAATGCCGCGCGGCGGCGCTGAGCAGTTCCGACGCCAATCGGCGTCGCGAGTGGATCAGCGCTGGTATCGGTTGGACGACGGACACGGCCACTCCTGGTCGCGGACGGATTCAGCAAAGGGTGCCCGCCCGCACAACCGGACAAACCGTACCGTCAATCATCGCGCCGGGGCGACTACCAGCCTTGGAAGTCCGGTGACCTGCGCTCCATGAACGCCTTCATGCCTTCGGCCGAGTCCGCGGTGGCGTTGATCATCTCCTGCGCAAAGCCTTCTTCCTCGAATGAGGTGTGACGGCTCGTCTCGAAGGAGCGGTTCAACAGCCACTTCGTCATCGCGACGGTCTTCGTGGGCGCGGCCGCCAGCCGCTCGGCCCATTCGCCCGTCACCTTCGCGAGATCTGCCGCCGGTACGACGCGGTTCGCGATGCCGAACCGCTCTGCGTCGGCCGCGGAGAGGTCGTCGCCGAAGAACATGATCTCCTTCGCGCGCTGCGGGCCCACGATGCGTGGCAGGAGGTAACAGCCGCCGGCGTCGGGGATGATGCCGCGCCGCACGAACACCTCGATGAGGCGCGCGCTGTCCGCCATCACGACCAGGTCGGACGCGAGCACGAGATTCGCCCCGCCGCCCGCGGCGGTGCCGTTCACCGATGCGATCACGGGCTTCTCGCAGTCGAGGATCGACGCGATGAGTCGCTGCCATCCGCGGCGGATCATCCGCGCGATGTCGCCGAGCGCGCGGTCGGGTGCCCCTTCGGGCCGGGCCGGCCCCGGATGCTGTGGGCCGCCCAGGCCGGCGCCGGTGCAGAAGTGCCGCTCGCCGGTGCCGGTGAGCACGATGGCCCGCACGCCGAGCGTCGCCGAGAGCTCCTCGAACGTGTCGGCGAGCGTGTCGCGCATGTGCGCGGTGAGGGAGTTGCCGGCCTCCGGGCGGTTGATCGTGATGCGGGCGACGCCGCGGTCCACCTCGACCTGCAGTTGCTGCTCGATGGGCGTCTCCTCAGGCATGCCGGGTACGGTAGGCCACCTGACACGCATGTCAGGAATCTCGACACACACGCCGACTGGTGCGCACCCGTGTGACAGTTTCGTCACCTCTGTGCGCACCAGTCGTCAACCGATGGGGGAGTGATGGGGCTGTTCGACGGGAAGGTGGCGATCGTCACCGGGGCGGGACGCGGCATCGGCCGCGAGGAGGCGTTGCTGCTCGCGCGTGAGGGCGCGGCGGTCGTGGTCAACGACCTCGGCGGCTCGAGCGAGGGCGCGGGCACGGACGACACGCCCGCGCAACAAGTCGTGGACGAGATCGTGGCCGGCGGCGGCCGGGCGGTGGCGAACTACGGCAGCGTCGCCGACTTCGCGGACGCGAAGGCGCTCATCGACCAAGCCGTCGACACCTTCGGTGGGCTCGACGTGCTCGTCAACAACGCGGGGATCCTGCGGGACAAGATGAGCTTCAACATGGAGGAAGACGAGTGGGACCTCGTCGTCGACGTGCACATGAAGGGCCACTTCTGCACTTCTCGTCATGCCGCGAACTACTGGCGGGCGAAGTCGAAGGAAACCGGTGGCGGGGTCGGGGCCGCGATCGTCAACACCGCGAGCGAATCCGGCCTCTACGGCAATGCCGGACAGGTGAACTACGCGGCGGCCAAGGCCGGCATCGCGTCGATGACGATCGTGATGGCCCGCGAGCTCGAGCGGATCGGTGTGCGGGTGAACTGCATCGCCCCAGTGGCGCGCACGCGGTTGACCGAAGCCGTGGCCGGCGACTACATGCAAGCCAAGGAGGGCGAGTTCGATCGGTTCGCACCGGAGAACGTGGCGGCGGTGGCGGCCTGGCTCGCCTCTGACCTGTGCAACGGCATCAGCGGTCAGGTCGTCAAGGTGATGGGCGGTGTCGTGCAGCTGCTGGAAGGCTGGCGGCCGTCGACCGAGAGCACGAGCGAGAAGCCCTGGACGATCGACTCGGTCGACGAGGCGCGCAACGCGCTGTTCGCAAAGTCCGACGGGACGATCCCCCCGTTCTTCTTTCCGAGCCCCGCCTGAGCGACTACTCCGACGTGTTCACGACGCGGCGACGGAAGCGCCAGCGACGAGCCGCACTCACCTACGAGCGAGCCGCAGGCGAGAGAGTTGGTGTCGAGAGATGAAGCTGGAGTGGAGCGCGGACGATGAAGCGTTCCGCGCTGAGCTGATCGCGTTCCTCGAGGAGCACGCGCCGCCGGAGGCCAAGGCCGGGCGGGACTTCACCGAGGGCGGCGGCTTCGAGATCCCGGCGTGGGCCCGCGAGTGGCAGGCCACGCTGTTCGACCACGGCTGGATGATCCCCGCCTATCCGCCGGAGCTCGGCGGGCGCAACGCCACGCCGACGCAGACGCTCATCTAC
>JBEEFX010000292.1:0-10188 GCA_041166365.1 Acidimicrobiaceae bacterium | reverse complement strand
TCCGGCGAGGCCGGCGCGTTCTACGAGCTGTCGACCGGCCGGATGCCGTTGGCCAACAGTGACGATCAGCCCCGACGCAAACGAGCGGTGTACAACACCGAGGACATCGCGGCACTCGTGGCCTACGTCGGGTCGCTCGGCGACGGGCCGAAGTTGCCCGACATCGACCTCTCGCACGCGGACGTGGCGGGCGGAGGCGAGCTCTTCCGCGCGAACTGCGCGCCGTGCCACAGCGCCTCGGGCGCGGGTGGCGCCCTCAGTTACGGCCGGGCGGCGCCCTCGCTCGGGCCGGCGCAACCCGAGGAGATCGCGGCGGCAGTGCGAGCGGGGCCGAGCCAGATGCCGGTGTTCGGTGAGGACGCGCTGTCGACCAGCGAGCTCGCTGACGTCGTCGCGTACGTGCGCTACCTACGAACGCCGGAGGATCCTGGCGGCCTCCCGATCGGTCGCATCGGCCCGGTGCCGGAAGGGTTCGTCGCCTGGTTCTTCGGCGCGGGCGCGCTCCTCGCGATCGTCGCCTGGATCGGCACGCGGGCGCCGGCGCGCGGTTCTCCGGAGGAATTGCGGCTGGACACGCCACCTCCGCTCCTCAGAGGGGAGAAGGGGTGACCGGGCGCGAGCGGGTCGCCGCGCTGGCTTTCGGCGTGAGCACGATCGCGTCGATCGTGCTGGCCGTCGTGTACTGGCGCGGTGGGCAGACGCAGCTCGAAGGCGTGTGCTTGTTCCTCGTCACGGGTGGCATCGGCTTCGGCATCGTGTCGTGGGCGAAGCAGGCCACACCACACGACGAGGTGACGGAGGAACGACACTCGGTTGCCTCCTCCGATGAGTCGTTCGAGGAGGTCGCGGCCGAGGTCGAGGGCGGCGGGACGCTCGGCCGGCGCCGGTTGCTGGTCGGCTTGGCGGCCTCCGCATTCGCGGCGATGGGCACGGCGCTGCTGTTCCCGCTTCGCTCGCTCGGCCCCCGCCCGGGGAAGGACCTGAAGCGCACGCCGTACGCCCCCGGTGGCCTGCGGGTGGTGACGGAGAACGGCGCACCGGTGACCCCGAACGACCTCCCTGCCGACGGCATTCTCACCGTGTGGCCCGAAGGGCACACCGACGCGCCCGACGCACCGACGTTGCTCATCCGCACCCGCCGCGACCAAGGCTTCACACCGCGCGAAGGCCGCGAGGACTGGACCGTCGACGGCATCGTCGCGTACTCCAAGCTCTGCACCCACGTCGGGTGTCCGGTCGGCTTGTACCAGGCGGAGTCCGGCCTCTTGCTGTGCCCCTGCCATCAGTCGACGTTCGACGTCCTCGACGGCGCCCGCCCGGTGTTCGGCCCCGCGGCCCGCTCGCTGCCACAGCTGCCCCTCGCGTTGGACGGGAACGGCAACCTCATCGCTCGCGCGGACTTCTCCGATCCCGTCGGCCCCGGCTTCTGGGACAGGGACCGGTGAGCAACCTCGGGGCGGCGCCCGTCAGCAAGCGCGTGGCGCGCTGGCTCGACCGTCGCCTCGGCGCGGCCGACTTCATGCGGACGGCGCTGAACAAGGTCTTTCCCGACCACTGGTCGTTCATGATCGGTGAGCTCGCCCTCTACTGCTTCGTCGTGCTCGTCGCGACCGGCGTCTATCTCACGTTCTTCTTCCACCCGAGCGCGACCGAGGTCGTCTACCAGGGCAGCTATGCGCCCCTGCGCGGGGTTCGCATGAGCGAGGCGTTTCAGTCGGCCGTCGACCTGAGCTTCGACACGCGTGCCGGGCTGGTCATGCGCCAGATCCACCACTGGGCGGCCTTGCTGTTCCTGGCGTCGATCGTGATCCATCTCGGACGGGTGTTCTTCACCGGCGCGTTCCGGCGGCCGCGCGAGATCAATTGGATGATCGGCGTCACGTTGCTGATTCTCGCGATCTTCAATGGCTTCGCCGGCTACTCGTTGCTCGACGATCAACTGTCCGGCACCGGTCTGCGCATTGCGTACTCGATTGCGCTCTCGATCCCACTCGCCGGCACGTGGCTGGCGTCGCTGTTGTTCGGCGGTGAGTTTCCCGGTGCCGACATCCTCACGCGCCTCTACATCATCCACGTATTGCTGATCCCTGCACTGATCGTCGTGCTACTGACGCTGCACCTCGGAATCGTCGTGCGCCACAAGCACAAGCAGTTCGAAGGACACGGTCGCGCCGAGGACAACGTAGTCGGCGAGCGATTGTGGCCGACGTACGCGGCCAAGGCACTCGGACTCTTCTTCCTCACCGCTTCGGTGCTGTGCCTGCTCGGCGGTGTCGCGCAGATCAATCCCATCTGGATCTACGGGCCGTTCAACCCGGCGGAGGTGTCCTCGGCGTCGCAGCCCGACTGGTACATGGGCTGGCTCGACGGCGCGTTGCGCATCATGCCTGGATGGGAGATTCGTGCGTTCGGCTACGAGGTCCCGAACCCGTTCTTCCCCGCAGTGCTGCTCGCGGGCGTCACATTCGGGCTGCTGTTCGTCTGGCCGTTCCTCGAAGCGCGGGTCACCGGCGACCGCGCTGAGCACCACCTGTGCGACCGCCCACGTCAACGTCCCGTGCGCACAGCGCTCGGCGTCGCGACACTGTCCTTCTACGTCATCTGTTTCTTCGGTGGCGCATCCGACGTGCTCTCGTCGACGTTCGGCCTTTCCGTGAACGCGGTGCTGTGGACGTTTCGCATCGCGCTGTTCATCCTTCCGCCGGTGGCGGCAACCATCACCTACCGGCTGTGTCGCGAGCTTTCCGCCCGTGACGGCCTACCCATCGAGAGCCGCGTCCGCTTCAAGGAGATCCCCGCGCGGTTGCTCGGCCGTTCCTAGGCCAGACTGCAACATGGAGTCCGTGCCGCTGCTGCGCATCAACGCGCTCACCAAGCGCTACGGAGCAGTCACAGCACTGGATTCGCTGTCCGTCGATGTGCCCGACGGTCGCGTCGGGATCGTGGGCGCCAATGGGGCCGGAAAGACGACCCTGTTCCGGATCCTGCTCGGCCTCGCCCGGCCGACGGAGGGCTCCGTGGAAGTCAGTGGCGCGAACGTCTCGCACGACCCGATCGCCGTACGCTCGCGGCTGGGATACATGCCCGAGCACGAGTGCCTGCCGCTCGATCAAACGGCCGCCGATGTCGTCGCGACATTCGGTGAGTTGAGCGGGCTGCCCGTGCGCGCCGCCCGCCAGCGCGCCTCGGACGTGCTCGATCTCGTCGGTTTGGACGACGCGCGGTTCCGGCCGATCGGGGGCTTCTCGACCGGCATGAGACAGCGGGCCAAGCTCGCCCAGGCGTTGGTCGGCGACCCGCGGCTGGTGCTGCTCGACGAGCCGACCGCGGGGCTGGACCCGGCCGGACGTGAGGAGATGCTGGCCCTCGTGGCGCGGCTCGGCACGTTCGGGATCTCGGTGTTGATGTCGACCCACCTGCTCGACGACGTGCAGCGGGTGTGCGACTACGTGGTGATGATCGACGGCGGTCGTCTGGTCGTTGCGGGCCCGACGGATTCGTTGCTCGAGCGAACCGGGACCGTGACGGTCGACGTCGGCGACGAGGAGGCCGCCGCCCGGCTGGCCGCGGCAGTCGTCGCCGGCGGGATGAGCGCGGAAGCCGTCGACGGGCTCGTGCAGGTGACCGTGGCGGGCGACGACGATCTCGATCGCATTCGCGACACGGTGGCCGCATTGGGCCTGCCGCTCTATCGGCTCGGCTCGCGCCTCACATCGCTGGACGAAGTGTTCTTCGAGCGAGCGGCGCGCTGATGGCTACGGCAACTGCGACGGGCGCAGTCTACGACCGCGGCTATCGACCGTACGACGGACCGCGCGGCGGAAGGGGAGCGGCGACGCTGGCCTTGTACCGCGCATCGATCCGGCGAGCGCTGGGGTTGCGCCGCTCCTGGCGGCAGAAGGTGGCGCCGTTCGTACTGCTCGGCATCGTGACCATTCCGGCGATCGTCAACGTCGGCATCGCCTACATCACCCGCAACCAGCTGGGTCGTCGAATCGAGTTCATCACCTACCGCGAGTACGTCGGCGTGTCGAGCGCTCTGCTCGTGTTCGTCGCGCTCACTGCGCCGGACATCATCTGCCCGGACCGACGCCAGCGGGTGTTGCCCCTGCTGTTCGCCCGCCCGTTGACCGGGATCGACTACGTCGCAGCCAAGGTCGGAGCCCTGTTCTCGATCTTGTTTGCCTTCTCCTTCCTGCCGCAGGTCGTCCTCTTCGTCGGTCAGGCCCTCGTGAGCGACAGCGCCCTCGACTACACCCGCGACAACCTCGACGTCGTCTGGAAGGTGCCGGTCTCGGTCGTCCTTCTCGCCGTGTTCTATGCGGTCGTCGGGATCGCGATTGCTTCGCTGGCCAGCCGGCGGATCGTGGCGGGCGCGAGCTTCATCGGCCTGTTCCTCGTCTCGTCGATCACCGCCGGCATTCTCGTGGGCGGCGACGAGGACGGCAGGGTGCTCGCCGGCTCGCCGGCCGCGCTGATCAGCGTCTTGCGACTGCCTCTGTACCTGCGAGACCTCGTCTTCCTCGGTCAGGTCGATGCCGGGTCGCCGCTCAACGGCGTGCCCAACGGCGGCCTGGCCGCGGTGCTCGCGTATCTCTGCGTGCTCGGCCTCGGGATCGCCGTACTGCTCAACCGCTACCGCTGGACCGAGCGATGACCGACACCGCGCCGCTCGATCCGGCGTTTGCCCCGAACCCCACGGTCGAGGTGGCGAACACGTCGGTGTGGTTCGGCCAGAAGGTCGCGCTGTCCGAGCTCAGTTGTTCGTTCGGGCCGGGCGTCACGGGTCTGCTCGGTCCCAACGGCGCCGGCAAGACCACCTTGATGCGCGCGATCACCGGCTTGATCCCGGCGAACCAAGGCACCGTGCGGGTCGAGGGTCGCAATCCGCGAACCGACCGGGCGGTGCACACGCGCATGGCGCTCGTGCCGGAGGACGAGGCCGTCCCTGCGGGCCTCACGGCGCGGCAGCTCGTGCGCTACGTCGCCGATCTGCACGGTCTCACCGACCGCGACGCGGTCGAGCGCGCGCTCGACGAGGTCGGAATGCTCGACGTTGCCGGCCGGCGCGTCGATGGTTTCAGCAAGGGCATGCGTCAGCGCACCAAGGTCGCCGCCGCCCTGGTGGCCGACCCGAACGTGCTCGTGCTCGACGAACCGCTCAACGGGGCGGATCCCGTGCAGCGCGCCCACCTCATCGACCTCTTCCGGAGGCTCGGCCGCGAAGGTCGCACCGTCATCGTCAGCTCGCACGTGCTGAACGAGGTCGAGCGCCTTGCCGACCGGATCATCGTGATCGTCCACGGTCGCCTGGCGGCCGCAGGCGGCCAACGCGCCATTCGCGATGCGATGAACGACCGTCCCCGACACGTGCTCATCCGAGCCGACGATCGCCGGAGACTCGCCTCCGCGCTGATCGGGCTCGACTCCGTCGCAGGCATCCAGTTCGACACCGACAGCGTGGTCGTGGCCACGAGTCGGGCGGCCGAGTTGGCGATGTCCCTGCCGGCGCTCGCTCGCGAGCTGTCCGTTCGGCTGCGAGAGGTTCGGCCGCTCGACGACTCGCTCGAGAGTCTCTTTCGGGAGTTGGTGCGATGACGACGGCGACGTCGACGCACCGCCGCCCTTGGCGGCTCGCCGTGATCGTGGCCTACACCCTGCGGTCCTGCATCGGTCCGAAGCGCTGGGTCGGTTGCCTGCTGCCGTGTGCCGGTGCCCTGCTCTTCGGCCTGCTCGCGCATGCCATGAAGGAGGCGCCGGGCGATGCCTTCGCACGGGTGGCAGCCGACGGCATCTTCGCCCTCGTCGTGCCGATCGCGTCGCTCGTGATCGGCGATGCGGTGTTCGGTGCCGAGGTGCGGTCCGGCGTGTTCCATTTCACCTGGCTCACGCCGACGCCCCTCACCTCGATCGTGGTCGGTCGGTGGATCGGCGGCACGATCGTCGCGCTCGTGACGATCGTGCCTGCGTGCGGGCTGGCGGCGCTCATCGCCGGCGACCCGGACGGCGTCCTGCCCGCCGCGATCGCCAGCGCGTTCGGCGCGTCCGCGTACATAGCGGTCTTCGTCGCGATCGGTTGCGTCGCGCGGCGGGCAGCGGTGTGGTCGCTCGCCTTCGTCTTCCTCGTCGAGCGGCTGCTCGGCACCGCGTTGACCGGCATCGCCCAGTGGTCGCCGACATGGGAGTCACGAGCGGTGTTCGTCGACTTCTCGCCCGGAGCACCGCAGAGCATCGTGCGCGACGGCATCCCCGTCGGCGGCGGCGCCGTCGTCCGGCTCGTGCTGATCGCGGCGATCGCGCTCGTCATCGCCCGCGTGCGCCTGTCCCGCCTCCGCATCACCGGCGCGGCCGACTGAGCCCGGAGTCAGGCGCGGCGGCGGGACTGCGAGATGAGCCCGACGATCGCGATCATGAGCACGACGACGCCGGGGATGGCGTAACCGAACCCGACCACCATGCCGTTCACCGCGAGCAGCGCACCGACCCCCATGCCGAACGGCCACACACTGCTGTGGGGGAGGTAGTGCTCCTCGCCGGAGCCGACGGGCACCGTGTCGCCGTGCTCGCTCTGCACCCAGAGGTAGATGCCGCACAGAGCGGCGAGCGCCGACGACAGTCCGAGCATCGTGGTGCCGGCCGGCTCGTAGCTGGCGAACCAGTACACGGTGCCGATCACCGCCATGAAGGCGGCGATGCCGAGAAAGATCCGGGCCTGCACGCGCTGATCTTTCATGGGTGGTTCACGTCCCACACGGGTCGGTTCGAGCGGATCGGTGGCAACGGGCCGTCGAAGTTCTCGGTTGGAGGCGGCGACGTCGTGGCCCACTCCAGCGTGTGTCCGTCCCACGGATCGTCACCTGCGCGCGCGGCCGGGTCGCGGCGGCGGAGCGTGCGCCACACGTTCCACAGGAACGGCAGGGTCGACGCGCCGAGGAGCGCGGCGCCGATGGTCGAGATGCGGTTCAGCGTCGTGAACCCGTCCGCCGGCAGATAGCTGGCGACGCGGCGCGGCATGCCGTCGAGCCCGAGGATGTGCTGCACGAAGAACGTCATGTGGAAGCCGACGAAGGTCATCCAGAACTGAAGGGTGCCGAGACGTTCGTCGAGACGGCGGCCCGTGATCTTCGGGAACCAGTAGAAGATCCCGGCGTAGAGCGCGAAGACGGATCCGCCGAACAGCACGTAGTGCATGTGGGCAACGACGAAGTACGTGTCATGCACGTGGAAGTCGATGGGAGCGGACGCCAGCATCACGCCCGTGATCCCGCCGAGCAGGAAGGTGACCATGAACCCGATTGCGAACTTCATCGCGGCGGGGAACGTGATGCTCCCGCCCCACATCGTGCCTATCCAGTTGAAGAACTTCACGCCCGTCGGCACCGCGATGAGCATCGACAGGCCGGAGAAGTAAGCGAGGGTCACCGCGCCGGTCGTGAACATGTGGTGCGCCCACACGCCGACCGACAGTGACGCGATCGCCAACGTGGCCAACACCAGGCCGCCGTAGCCGAACACCGGCCGGCGCGAGAACACCGGCAGCACCTCGGTGATGATGCCGAAGTACGGCAGCACGAGGATGTACACCTCCGGATGACCGAAGAACCAGAAGAGGTGTTGCCACAGGATGGGACTGCCGCCTCCGCCCGGGTCGAAGATGTGTGCGCCGAGGTGGCGGTCGGCGAACAGCATCGCTCCTGCGCTCGTCAGCATCGGGAACGCGATGAGCACGAGCACGCTCGTGACCAACATGTTCCAGGTGAAGATCGGCATGCGGAACATCGTCATGCCGGGGGCGCGCATCGTGAGCACGGTGGCGATGATGTTGACGCCGGTGAGCACACCCGACAGCCCCGTGAGCACCACGGCCACGATCCAGAGGTCCGCGCCGTAGCCGGGGCTGCGGGCCGCGTCGGAGAGTGGGGCGAAAGCGGTCCATCCGAAACCGGCGGCGCCGTCGGCGGTGAGGAATCCGGCGAGCATCGTGAGACCACCGAAGAGGAAGAACCAGTACGACATCGCGTTGAGGCGCGGGAACGCCATGTCGCGCGCTCCGATGTGCAATGGCACGAAGTAGTTGGCAAGGCCGAAGGCGAACGGGCCGAGGAAGAGGAACAGCATGATGCTGCCGTGCATCGTGAACAACTGGTTGTACGTGCTCTCCGACACCACGTGACTGTCGGGGCTGTACAGCTGCACCCGGATGATCTCGGCCAGCGCGCCACCGATGAGGAAGAAGATGAACGCCGTCACCATGTACGAGATGCCGATGCGTTTGTGATCCGTCGACGTGAGGAACGCGAGCAGACCGGTCGGCGAAGCGGACTCGGGCTGTGGCGCCTCGGCGCTGACGGGGCGCTCGTCGATCGCCGTCACCGCTGGGAGCTGATCCAGTTGTCGAAGTCGGCCTTGCTCACGACGTTGACGATGAAGTCCATGCGCCAGTGGTCGAGACCGCAGAATTCCGCACAGCGGCCGTCGTAGCGCCCGATCTCGGTTGGGGTGATGTCGACGACGTTGTCGACTCCTTGGATCAGATCGCGCTTCGCCAGGAACCTCGGCACCCAGAACGAGTGGTTCACGTCGGTGGTCTGCAGCATCAGTCGGGTCGGTTGGCCGACTGGGAGGTAGAGCTCCGGCGGCTGCACCTCGCCCGTCCCGAGCACGGTGACCGTCTCACTCGGGTACTCGAACTTCCAACCCCACTGGAAGCCCGTGACGTTCACCGTGAGCGGGGGATCGTCGACCGTGCTCGTGATGCGCTGCTGCACGGCGACGCTGAAGCCGAACAGGATCGCCACGATCAGGATTGGCGTGACCGTGTAGAGGATCTCGAGGGGAATGTGCTCGGCCTTCTGGCTCGGGATCTCGTCGCTGCGCCTGCGGAAGCGGATCGTCACGTAGGCGATCAGCGCGAGCACGATGGCGCCGACCGCGCAGGCCGCCAGGAAGAAGCCCTTCCACAGCGAGAGGACGTCGGATCCCTGCCGGCTGGCGGCGTCGGGCGCGCCGAACGACGGAAGCTCGCACCCCGCGAGCAAGAGGGCGCCCGCGACCAGCACGAGGCGCCGTCGCATCGCCGCGGAACCTACCCCGATTTGACACCGAGCCTATTTCCCACAAAAATAACAGGGAAACAAGCCAAAGGAGCTCGCCGGGTGGGCCGTCGTCGTCAGCATCGTTCTCGTCTACTGACCAGCGTCGTCTTCGCCGCGCTCGCGGTCACCGTCGCCGCGTGTGGCAGTGACAGCAAACCTGCGGCCACCACCGCGAGCAGCTCGGGTGCCGGCCCCGTCACCGCCACCTCGCCGACCACGGTGCGGTTGGGCTACTTCCCGAACATCACGCACGCGCCGGCGATCGTCGGCGTGGAGAAGGGCTTGTTCCAGCAGGAGCTCGGCCGGCACACGCTGGCGACCTCGACGTTCAACGCCGGCCCGGAGGCGATCGACGCCATCTTCGCCGACGCCTTGGATGCAACGTTCATCGGCCCGAACCCGGCGATCAACGCCTTCCAGAAGTCGAACGGCGAAGCCATTCGCATCGTCGCCGGGTCGACCTCCGGGGGAGCGGGCCTCGTCGTGAAGCCCGAGATCACCACCGTCGAAGGCCTGAGAGGCAAGAAGATCGCGACGCCGCAGCTCGGCAACACGCAGGACGTCGCGTTGCGGGCCTTCCTCCAGTCGAAGGGCTTCAGCACCGACACGAGCGGCGGAGGCGACGTGTCGATCGTGCCGCAGGCGAACGCCGACACGCTCACGCAGTTCGCCGCCGGGGACATCGACGGCGCCTGGGTGCCGGAGCCCTTCTTCACGCGTCTCCAACAGGAGAGTGGCGGCAAGGTGCTCGTCGACGAGAAGACGCTGTGGCCGAACGGTGAGTTCGTCACGACCCACCTCATCGTTGCCACGAAGTTCCTCGACGCGCATCCCGACGCCGTCCTCGGCCTGATCCGAGGTGAGGCCGCCGCGATCAAGTTCATCGAGGACAGTCCGGCCGACGCGCAGATCGTCACCAACCGCGGGATCGAGAAGATCAGCGGCAAGCCGTTGAAGGACGCGGTGCTCAGCGCGGCGTTCGCCAACCTGCACTTCACCCTCGACCCGCTGTCGTCCGCGCTCAAGAAGTCGGCCGACGACGCCTACGCCGCGGGCCTGTTGAAGGACACCAAGCTCGACGGGATCTATGTGC
>JBEEFX010000291.1:0-5330 GCA_041166365.1 Acidimicrobiaceae bacterium | reverse complement strand
CGGTGCGCGCCGGGCTGGACCTCATCGGTGAGGTCGGGGGCCTCGCCGAGAAGGTCGGCGTTGCGGAGCTGAACATGCGCATCGGCATTCTCACCGGCGAGGTCGCGGTCACCCTCGGCGCAGTCGGTGAGGGAATGGTCGCCGGTGATGCTGTGAACACGGCGGCCCGGATCCAGACCGCGGCGGAGCCCGGGCAGGTGTGGGTCGACGAGACCACGCGGTCCCTCACGTCGGCGGCGGTGACCTACACGGAGGCCGGCGAGCACGCGCTCAAAGGCAAGACCGAGCCGCTCCGGTTGTACTCGGCGCGCGCCATCGTCGCGAGCGTCGGTGGCGCGCAGCGCGTCGATGGCCTGGAAGCGCCCTTCCTCGGACGCGAGCACGAGCTCCGGTTGGTGAAGGAGCTGTTCCACGCGGCGGTCGACGAAGGTCGCCCGCGGCTGGTGGCGATCTCCGGCCTCGCCGGTGTCGGCAAGACCAGGATGGCGTGGGAGTTCGAGAAGTACGTCGATGGCCTCCGCGAGGTCGTTCGCTGGCATCGCGGTCGCGTGCTCTCGTATGGCGATGGCGTCAGCTTCTGGGCACTGGCCGAGATGGTGCGCTCGCGCCTCGGCGTCACCGATGGCGAACCATCGGCCGTCGCGGAAGAGAAGCTGACCGCCGGCCTCGAGCGCTTCGTCGCCGATCCGAACGAACGGGAGTGGCTCCGACCGCGGCTGGCCGCGCTACTGGGCCTCGACGCTCGCGCCGACGGACCGACCAGCTTCGGCCGCGACGACCTCTTCTCGGCCTGGGCCAACTTCTTCGAGCGGGTCAGCGAGGGCGAGAAGAGCGTCGTTCTCGTCTTCGACGACATGCAGTACGCCGACCCGGATCTCCTGGACTTCCTCGACCACCTGCTGGAGACCGCTCGTTTTCCGTTGTTCGTGCTGACCCTGGCCCGTCCGGAGCTCGTCGACACACGTCCGGGCTGGGGCACGGGGCGCCGGGCCATCACGGTGTACCTCGAGCCGCTCGGTGAAGCAGTGATGACCGACATCGTCAACGGTCTGGTGCAGGGTCTGCCACAGCAGGCCTGCCGCTCGCTCGTCGAGCGATCCGAGGGGATCCCGCTCTATGCACTCGAGATGGTGCGCGGGCTCATCGACCGTGACGCGGTCATTCCGGTCGAAGGCCGTTACGTCCTCGCGCCGGATGCGGACAAGCGCGTCGATCTGAGCACGCTCGACGCGCCGCCCAGCCTTCAGGCGCTGATCGCGGCGCGGCTCGACGCGTTGACGCCCACCGAACGCCAAGTCGTGCAGGACGCCACGGTTCACGGGTTGGCGTTCTCCCGCGACGCGCTCGAGGCGGTGAGCAGCGTGACGAGCCTCGACACGGTGCTCGAGGAACTCGTCCGCAAGGAAATCCTCGTGCTCCACACGGACCGGTTCTCGCCCGAGCGGGGCCAGTACCGGTTCGTGCAGGCGCTGGTGCGCACCGTCGCCTACGACACGCTCTCGCGCCGCGATCGCAAGGCTCGGCATCTCGCGGTGGCGCGGTACCTCGAACAGACGAGCGACGGGGACGAGTTCGCGGCGGTGACCGCTCGCCACTACCTCGACGCGCTCGACAACGAACCCGACGACGACGACGCGGCCGGCCTGATCAGTGCCGCGCTCGAACACCTCGAGCGCGCAGGAGGGCGAGCAGAGGCACTCGGGTCGCCCGACGAAGCCCTCCGTCATTACACCACCGCTCTGGCGCGAGAGCCGCAGCCAACTGACCGTGCCCGGCTGCTCGAGGGTTCGGCGCGAGCGGCGCGCTCGTCGAACCGGGTGGACGACGCGCTGCAACATGGTGAGCAGGCCCGCGCCGCGTACGAGTCGTTGGGCCGCCCCATCGACGCCGGTCGCGTCGTCGCGCTCGTGGGCGACGTGTTGTCCATTCAAGGCCACCACCAGGCCGCGGTCGAGCTCATGGAGCCCGCCTACGACCGCCTCGTCAGCGTTGCAGGCGCCGACGACGCGATCCTCAGCCTGGCCGAGAACCTGGCGCGCGCTCACACGATGCGAAACGCTCCGTCCGCCTCACAGCCCTACGCGGATCGCGCTCTGGTGCTGGCCGAGGCCCGGCAGGACTGGGAGCGAGTCGTGTCGCTCCTGGGCCGGCATGCCGTCATCTGGGTGCTCACGGCGCGGCCCACCGGTGCCATCGCGTTGCTGCGCGCCGCCGTCGACCTCGGCCGCCGTCATCACCTGCCTCGAGCGATGATCGTCCCGCTCCTCAACAGCTCCGCCTTCCTCAAGAACCGCGATGTCGACGCTGCTCGGTCCTCGGGTCGCGAGGCGGTCGAGCTGACCCTTCAGGTCGGAGCGCGCGATCTCCTGCGGTCTGCGGCGATGAATCTCGCGCTGACGTGCTGGGTCTCCGGGGACTGGGACGAGGCCGAAGCGCTGCACACCCATCACCAGGATGACTTCGCCTCCTATTCCGTCGACCTCATGACCATCCGAGCGGTGCTCGTGTTCATACGCACCGCTCGCGACGAGCCCGTCGATTTCGAAATGGCCGTGCCGCAGTTCGATGCCGGCGACGCTGCGGGTGAATATGTCGGCACCTTGACCGAGGCACTCATCGCGGATGCGAACGGCGACGCGGACGGTGCGGCAGTCGTGTTGGCCCGTGCCGTCGACGTCTGCCATCGCGCCTTTGGCATCGACGACGACTTCGCGGTGTTGTGGCCATTCGCCGTCGAGCGGGTGCTCGCCGCCGGGCACACCAGCGAAGCCGAGCGCCTACTCCGTTTCGTTGCCGACTCGCCGCCCGGCTTGGTCACGCCGTTGGCGCACGCCCATCTCCTGCGCTTGCGGGCACTCGTCCGCATCGCAACCGACGCGGACGCGGAAGGGATCGACACCGACCTCGAGCTCGCGTCGCAGGAGTTCCGGGACTTCGGCACGCCCTTCTACCTCGCGCGTTCGCTGCTCGAGCGAGCTCATCGGATCGCGGCGCGCGGTGACGGAGAAGCGGCGGCGCCGTTGCTCGAGGAGGCCGAGGCCGTGTTCACGGGCTTGAGGGCCAACCGGTGGGTCGCGGAGACCCGAGGCGTCAGCTCGCTGCGCTAGTGCCCTGCACCGTCGACTCGGCGGCCAGGCGCGGGTGTGTCCGGGACAGACGGGAGAACGCCACTCCGAGCAGCGAGGTGCTCGCCGAGTTGGCCTGCACGGCCTCGAGGAAGTCCTCGCCCGAAAGGCGCCACAGCACGGACGGTTCGGTCGTGCGGACCGTGGCGGTCCGCGGGATGCCGCGCAGCAGGCCGATCTCGCCGAAGTAGCTCCGCGGTCCCATGGTGCGCACGAACTGGCCGTCGACGGTGACGGTGACCTCGCCACCAGCGACGATCCACAACGCGTCGGCAGCGTCCCCTTCGCGCACGACGTCGGTCTCGTCAGCGATCTCGACGACCTCGACCGAATCGGCGAGCCGTTCCAGCACCATTCGCGAGGCCGCCTCGAAGAGATCGAGCACCTGCAAGAGCGCGATCCTCGGCTCGAGCTCGCGCATCTTGGCCGCGGTCTTGCGGTCAGCGCGCAGCAACGGACCGATGCAGAGAATCGCGGCCGCCGGAAAGCCGATGCTGAGCACGAACAGCGACGGATGCAAGTCGATGCGACTCAGCAGGAGGGCGAACACGAAGCTCGAGATCAGGATGGCGAGGACGACCGCGACGTCGAGCAGGCTGAGCACTCGTCCGAGAACGCCCCGAGGCATGTCTCGCTGCAACGCCGTGATCGCGAGCACATCGACGATGATCATCCCGATGCCGGCGACAACTTGGAGGACGAATCCGAGCGCCGGTGTGTGCACGAAAGCCGTCAAGCCGTACGGCACGGCCTGGCACGCGATTCCGGCGACGATGATGGGCGCGAGACGGCGGGACGCGCTGAGGCGGTTCGCGAGTCCCGCGGCGATGACGCCACCGAGCGCGCTGCCGGCCAACAGGTAGCCGAACCCGTCGGACCCGGTGCCGAGCTGCTCGCTGATCGGGACGAAGAGGACCGTGCTGGCGCCGTACACGGCAGAGTCGAGCGCGCAGAACAACACGAGCACCGTCGCGATCCGCTCGGAACGCAGCGCGTTCACGCCGTCGAGAAACGCTCTGAAGGCGCTCTCGCCCTCCTCCGGCACGTCGCCCCGGCTCCGGATGCGCACTCGGAACACGAGAAGCGCGGCGGCGAGGAAGCTCAACGCGTTGAGTTGAATGGCTGCCGCGGGCTCGTCGGTGAGGAGCAGCAAGGCGCCCACACCCGGTCCGATGACCACGACCAGGCTCTCGAGCGCGGAGAACAGCCCGTTGGCCGCGGTGAGATCCCGCTCCGGCACGACCTCGGGTGTCAGTGCCCCGAACGAAGGGCGGTACGGCGCCGCCACCATGGCCGAGATGGCCGACAGCGCCAGGATGAGCAGGAGCGGACCATCCGCGGCGACCACCAGCGCGATCGCCGCCATCGCGATGTACGAGAGGAGCGCGGACGTGATCATCAGCCGCGTGCGCTCGTAGCGGTCGGCGAGCACGCCCCCATAGCTGGCCATCAGGAGGCCCGGCAGCCAGCGGGACGCGGTCAGAAGGGCGATCCAACCGGTCGAACCGGTGCGCTCGAACACGTAGACGATGAGGACCGTGAGGTACGCCCACGAGCCGAGCCCGTCGATCACGAAGGCCCCGGCCAGGAACCGCAGGTCTCGAGAACGCAAGGCGTCTCGAAAGCGCCCGCCTCTCCGATCCGCGCTCATCGGGGAAGAAAGCTACGCCGCGCCACACCGGCGCGACGGTTACTCCGCCGGAGCGCGCGACCTCGGTGGTCGCGGGCGCAAAAGGTGCTGAATCGAGCGTTCTTCACCATGCGTCCGCTTCGAACAGCGCGCGACGTGGTACATCGACCCTGTGGAATCGGGATACGAGGCTCGCCTCGAGAGGGTCGACGGCGAGTCGCGAGTCGTCCTGTCGGGTGAGATCGATCTCATTGCGGTGCCCGATGTCTTCGCTCGGATTCAGGAGGCCGATCGCGAGGGAGCGGCGCGGGTGGTCGTGCTGATGCGCGATGTCACCCTCATCGACTCGTCGGGCATCGGCGTGCTTGCTCGACTGGCGGCGGCGAATGTGCAGATGGAGCTCAGGGGCACGACCGGAGTGGTCCGTCGAGCGATCGACATCAGTGGCGTGGCGCTGTCGCCGAGCATTCGCCTCGACGACGACACACCCTGATCACGACGCGGCGGCCAGCTCCTCGCCGATGTGCAACGAGGAACGACCACGCGTCCATCGGTCGATGACATGAGCGGCGAAG
>JBEEFX010000290.1:0-8885 GCA_041166365.1 Acidimicrobiaceae bacterium | reverse complement strand
TTGCGGTGGTCGTGACGCCGTCATCGAGCTTGGTTACGGCGACCTGCGTGTCGGCGAACGCGGCGACCTGAGGCAGGTGGGTGACGACCAGCACCTGACGGTCGACGGCGAGCTGCGCCAGCGCATGACCGACCGCGGTGGCGGCCTGCCCGCCGATGCCGGCATCGACCTCGTCGAACACGAGCGTGGGTGGACCGGTGTCGTCACGCGCACCGAGCAGGACGAGCCGCAATGCGAGCATCGCCCGGGCGAGTTCACCGCCGGAAGCCACCTTGGCCAGCGGCAACTCGGGCGCGCCCGGATTCGCGGCCAACAGGAACGCGACGTCGTCGCCGGGATCCGCGTCCCCCACCGTCATGCCGACCGTCGCGTTGGCCATCGCCAGCGTGACGAGGTGGCGCTGCACCTCCTGGGCCATCCGCGGAGCCGCCGCCCGACGCGCCGTTGCGACCTTCTTCGCCTCGACCGCGATCGCCTTCTCGGCGGAGGCACGCTCGCGGTCGAGCTCGGCGGCGCGCACGTCGTGCGTCTCGAGCTCGAGGAGCCGCTGGCGTGCTTCTTCGGCGAACGCCATGACCTCGGAGAGCGACTCGCCGTACTTGCGTCGCAGGTCGAACAGCAGGTGCCGGCGATCGCGCACGGCCGCCAGCCGCTCAGGGTCGTCGTCGATGCGCTCACCGAGCGCGCGCAGCTCGGAGGTGGCATCGCTGAGCTCGGCGGCCGCGGCGCGGAGGCGTTGTTCGATCGCGCTGAACGGTCCGCGATCGGCGAGTGTCGCCAGTGCAGCGCCCAGGGCGTCGACCGCGCCGCCTTCGCCGGCCAGCGTCTCGACCGCAGTGGCTGCGGCCTCCTGATGCGCCTGCGCGTTGGCGAGCTCGTCTTCTTCGGCGGACAGGTGGTCGTCCTCGTCGGGATCCGACAGCGCGGCCGCGTCGAGCTCCCGGACCTGGAAGCGCACGAGATCGAGCTCGCGCGCTCGGGACCGTTCGTCGCCGCCCAGCTCGGTCAGCAGGTACTCCACCCGAGCGAGCACTTGGCGCGCCTCCGTCAACGCCGTCAGGTCGATCGCACCGAAGCGGTCGAGCGCGTTGCGTTGCACGGAAGGGGCCAGCAGCGACTGGTGCTCGTGCTGCCCGTGGAGATCGACGAGGCGCGCTCCCCACTCCGCGAGCGCAGACGCCGGTGCGAGCCGCCCGTTGACGTACGCGCGTGATCGCCCGACCGCCGGAACCACGCGAGCGAGTACCAGCTCGTCGTCATCGACGATGAAACGCCCCTCGATCGTGGCCTCGTCCGTACCTGGGCGTACGAGTGCGGCGTCGGCCTTTCCGCCGACCAACAACTCGAGCGCTTCGACGAGCATCGTCTTGCCGGCACCGGTCTCGCCGGTGAGCGCCGTCATGCCGTTGCCGAGCAGCAGACGCAGGTCCGCGATGACCCCGAGGTTGCGAACGCTGAGCTCGACGAGCATCGAGTGGTCCACTACCGGTCCGAGAGCCCGAACTTCGCCTTGAGGATGCGGTGGAAGTTGTTGCTGCCGAACCGGACCAGCCTGGCCGGAACCGATGAGGCGGTGCACTCGACGGCCTGACCATCGGTGAGCTCGGCAAGGTGGCGCCCGTCGGCGGAGACGGTGGCCGGCCGGTGACCGTCGACCTCGAGGCGCACGGTGGCTTCCGGTGCGAGCACCATCGAGCGGTCGAAGAGCATGTGCGGCGACACCGGCGTGACCACCATCGCGCGGTGAGCCGGGTCGACGATCGGACCTCTTGCGGAGAACGAGTACGCCGTCGAGCCCGTGGGCGTCGCGATGATCACACCGTCGGCCGCGTAGTTGGTGAAGAACTCTCCATCGAGCGAGAGCCGCAACCGCACGGTGCGGCCCGTAGGCGTCTTCTCGATGACGCACTCGTTCAGCGCGATCGTCTGCAACGACGAGGCGACGCGGACGTCGAGCATCATGCGTTCCTCGATCCGGTGCTCGCCGTTGAACACGCGCTCGAGCGCAGTGAACAGATCGGATGGCTCCACCTCCGTGAGGTAGCCGAGCTGCCCGACGTTGACGCCGAGCACGGGGACGCTCTCAGCGGCCACGAGGTCGACCGTGCGCAGCATCGTGCCGTCGCCACCGAGACTGACCGCGAGATCGCACCCATCGGGCAATGCCGTGTCGGGTACGCCGAGATCGGCGCGGTCGATGAGTGCCGCGTCCTCGGTCGGGAGCCGGACCTCGTGCTGACGCGCGGCCAGCCATGCGACGGCCTCGCGCGCCAGGTCGTGGGCCTCACGACGTTCGTGATGCAAGAGGATCGCAATCGTCCCCATCAGGCGTCGCCCTTGCGCGCGTGCAGCAGGAACTCCACGTTGCCGTCGGCCCCTTTCAGCGGCGACTCCATCGTCCCCATGATGGCCGCGCCGAGCTCGCTGAGCGCGCTGCTCACCTCTTCGAGCACCCGAGCCCGTACCTCAGGATCGCGGATCACGCCCCGGCCCCGAGAGGCTTCGGCTCGACCGGCTTCGAACTGCGGCTTCACGAGGAGGAGGAGGTCGGCCCCCGGCGCCGCGCACGCGAGCAGTGCGGGCGCCACCGTCCGCAGCGAGATGAAGGACAGATCGGCGACCACGAGTTCCACCGGGCCACCGATGGAGACGGCATCCAACGTTCGGATGTTGGTGCGCTCACGAAGGTCGATTCGGTCGTCCGAGCGCAGACGTTCGTGCAGCTGGCCGTACCCCACGTCCACGGCGATGACGTGGCCGGCACCTCGCTGCAGCAGACAGTCGGTGAACCCGCCGGTGGACGCTCCGGCGTCGAGCGCGCGGCGACCTGCGACGGCGATCCCGAAGCCGTCCAGGCCTGCGGCCAACTTCTCGCCACCCCGGCTCACATAGGTGCGGGGCGGCCCGTGTACGAGGATGGCGTCGCTGGCCGCGACGAGTCGAGCCGGCTTGTCGGCCACGGCGCCCCCGACCGTGACGCGCCCGGCGGCGATGAACTCCACCGCGCGTTCGCGACTGGGGGCCAGGCCTCGCCGGACGAGCTCCGCGTCGAGGCGCCGGCGGGCGCTCGTGTCTGGTGCCCCGGCCTAGGAAGCCGCGGACTTCTTGGCCGCCGCCTTCTTGGCGGGAGCCTTCTTCTTGGCCGATGTCTTGGCTGGCGCCTTCTTGGCCGTCGCCTTCTTGGCGGGAGCCTTCTTCTTGGCCGGGGCCTTCTTGGTCGCCGGGGTCTTCGTCGTCCTGCGGCCGGCCGGACCGGGCAGCTGACTACGAAGGTCGTCGATCTGCGATTGCAGCCGGTTCACGACGTCCTTGGTCACGAACTCGGCGACCGAGAGCTGCTTGCGCACCTCGGCCTGCACCTGCTCGACGAAGCGTTCGGTGTTCTTGCGGCTTCGGTCGAGCACCTCCGTCACCATGGTCTGGGTCTGCTCGGCCTGCACCTCGCCTGCCTTCACGAGATCACGCACGATGGCCTCGGCCCGCTCGCGAGTCATCTGCGAGAACTGCATTCCGGCTTCGAGGTAGCGCTTGAAAAGCTCGTTCTGGGCCATCGGCGAAGCCTACGGAGCTTGGCCCGCTGCTTGCAAAAGTTCGCACTCTCCGCCGGCACGGCTGTGGCATACCGTTCCCCGATGCTTCCGCTCGCAGATCGCAACCCGACGATGCGCGCCCCGGTGTTCACCGTGCTGTTGATCGGCATCAACATCGCGGTGTTCGTCTTCTGGCAGGGCGGCGGAACCTTCACGGCGGAAGAGGAGACGAAGTTCACCTTCGAGCACGCCGCCATCCCGTGTGAGCTCACGACCGGCCGGCCCCTCACCGACCTCGAGATCAGCAGCGGGAAGTGCGTCGATCATCCGCCGAAGTTCGCGCACGAGGTGTTCCCGAGCAAGAACGTCTGGCTCGCCGCGGTGGTGTCGATGTTCATGCACGGTGGATGGCTCCACCTGCTGGGCAACATGCTCTTCCTCTGGATCTTCGGCAACAACATCGAGGACAAGTTGGGCCCGTTGCGCTTCGTGGCCTTCTATCTCGCGGGCGGCGTCGTGGCGACCTTCGCGCAGGTCGCGTTCGACACCGGCAGCGTGATCCCCCTCGTGGGCGCGTCCGGTGCGATCGCGGCGGTGATGGGCGCGTACATGGTGTGGTTCCCGAGGGCGCCGATCCTCACGCTTTTGTTCTTCTTCTTCATCGAGGTGCGCGCCCGCATCTGGTTGGCCATCTGGTTCGTGATGCAGTTCTTCACCGGCCCGAACAGCGGAGTCGCGTACATGGCGCACATCGGAGGCTTCGTCTTCGGCCTCGCCGTCGCGATGGTTCTCCGCAACACCGACTGGTGGCGCCGCCGGACCGTTCCCGCTCATCCGTTGATGCCGTAGCGGGCGACAACCGTCGCGAGGTCGGGCGCGACCTCATCCGGTGGAGGATCGACGAGGGTGGCCTCCTCCGCGCTGATCACACCGGTGAGCACGAGGGCGTACCGGTAGCCGAGCGTGCGGGCCAACCGTCCGTCCGTGTCGGGCCGATCGCCGACCACAGTGGCGGTACCGTCGCCGATCCGAGCGCGCACCGTCGCCGCCATCGGCTCGTACGGCTTGCCGGCGACGATGGCGCGGACGCCGCTGGCCCGCTCGATCGCGGCGAGGATCGCTCCGGCTCCCGGGATCAGGCCCGCGGGCGTCGGATACGTCGCGTCGTCGTTCGTGCCGATCAGCCGCGCGCCGGCGCGCGTTGCGGTTGCCGCGATGCGCATGCGTTCGTAGTCGAAGTCGCGATGGAACCCGACGACCACCACGTCGGGCTGGCCGTCCTCGATGATCGTCACGCCACGTTTGTCGAGGGCCTCGAGGACACCCGGTCCTCCGCACACCAGAGCGCGTTCGCCTGGCAGTACCAACGATGCTGCCGCCATCGCCGACGAGATGACGGCGCCACGAGCATCGATGCCGTGACGCTCCAGCTTGGCCTCGTACTCCGCTTCCGTCGGGTGCGAGTTGTTCGTGACGAACACGACCGACTCACCCGCGGCTTGGAGACGGCGGACCGCGTCGGCCGCGCCGGGGATGGGGGTTTCGGCCAACCAGACGACACCGTCGAGATCGAGCACCCAATTCATGCCTGCATAGGATGCCTTGGTGCCCAAGTTCGCTGCCTTCCCGGGCATCCGGTACGCCACCGACGACCTGTCATTGGTCACCGCGCCGCCCTACGACGTCATCGACGACGAGGAGCGAGCGGCACTGGTCGACCGCCATCCGCACAACGTCGTGCGCATCGACCTGCCTCGAGGGGGCGATGATCCGTACGGCGAGGCCGGCGCGACGTTCGCCTCCTGGCAGCGCGACGGCGTGCTCACTGTCGACGAGCCATCGCTGTACCTGTATCGAATGAGCCACGACGGGGAGTCCACGCTCGGCGTGATCGGTGCCCTCGGCCTGGAGCCCCCGGGGACCGGCGACGTGCTCCCCCACGAGCACACCACCCCCAAGGCGAGGAGCGACCGCCTCGACCTGCTGCGCTCGACGGTGGCCAACCTGTCACCGGTGTGGGGGCTGTCGCTGGCGGACGGGCTGTCGAAGCTGCTCGACCCGGAGACCGCGGTGTCGCTGGGTTCCTGGTCGGATGCGGATGGTGTCGAGCATGCGTTGTGGCGAATCGACGACGCCGACACCGTCGTTCGCATCGCCGAGTCGATCGGTTCCGCGCCGGTCGTGATTGCCGACGGGCACCATCGCTACGAGACCTGTCTCGCGTTCGCGGCCGAGCGGCCTGACCTCGCGGGTGCGAACGGGATCCTCTGTTACGTCGTCGAGCTCGCCCCCGACCAGCTCACCGTGCGCCCCATTCACCGCCTGGTGCGAGGCGTGACGATCGCCGAGCTCGAGGACGCGCTGCGCACCGAGTACGAGCTGGACGCGGCAGAGCCGACCGGGCTCGCGTTGGTCACGCCTGAGCGCACGAGAGGTTTGCGGCCGCTCCACGCAAGCGGCGACATCGACTCCGTCGTGCTCGACCGCGCGCTGGCCCACCTTCCCGACCACGAGCTCACGTTTCAACACGGGATCGACAACGTGGAACGCGCGGTGCGCACGGGGGCGGCAGACGCCGGGGTGTTGCTACGCGGCGTGACAGTCGATCAGATCGCTCGCACGGCGCGTGCCCGCGAGAAGATGCCGCCGAAGTCGACGTTCTTCTGGCCGAAACCCCGAACGGGAACGGTGTTTCGCTCCCTGGAGTAGAGCGCTAGACGTGATCGCAGCGTGGCGAGGGAAGCCCAGCGACGAGCGATCAGATCGTCCAGGTGGCGCCGCTGTGGAGGAGCGCCTCGAGATCGCCGGGGCCCTTCTGCTCGACGGCCGCCGCAAGTTGCTGCGAGGTGGCCTCGACGTACTCCGGCCGCGTCACCGCACGGAACACGCCGATGGGCGTCGGCTCGTACGGCCCCTTGGCGAGACGCGACAGCGTGAAGGCGAGGCTGGGGTCGTCGCGCGACTCGTCGTGCACCAGGATGGCGTCTTCACCGACATCGGCCACTGACGTGATGCGAGGGTTGCCCTGGTTGTCGAGCGCGACGCACTTCTCGTTCTCGGCGCCGAACCGGATCGGCTCACCGTGGCGCAGCGGGATCAGCATGTCGGAGCGCTTCTCCTTGCCGGTGACCTTCTCGAACGCGCCATCGTTGAAGACGTTGCAGTTCTGGTAGATCTCCACGAACGCCGCACCGCGATGGTCGTTCGCCCGGCGGAACGTCTCGAGCATGTGCGCACGGTCCATGTCGTGCGTACGGGCCACGAAGGTCGCTTCCGCACCCAACGCCAGTGACAGCGGGTTGAACGGCGTGTCGAGCGAGCCGAACGGCGTCGACTTGGTGACCTTGCCCACCTCGGACGTGGGCGAGTACTGCCCCTTCGTCAAGCCGTAGATCTGGTTGTTGAACAGGAGGATCTTGATGTTGACGTTGCGGCGCAGCGAATGGATCAGGTGGTTGCCACCGATCGACAGCGCGTCGCCGTCACCCGTCACGACCCACACATGCAGATCCGGCCGTGCCATCGCGAGACCTGTCGCGATCGCGGGCGCGCGGCCGTGGATGCTGTGCATCCCGTACGTGTTCATGTAGTACGGGAAGCGAGCGGCACAACCGATGCCGGACACGAACACGGTGTCCTCACGGCGGACTCCGAGGTCGGGCATGAGCATCTGCATCGCCGCGAGGATGGAGTAGTCGCCGCAGCCCGGGCACCAACGCACTTCCTGGTCGCTCGACCAGTCCTTGCGGGTGGTCAGCGGCACATCGACACTGGTCATCGCTCCAACTCCTCGAGGATGGCGCGCTCGAGCTCGCCGGCCGTGAACGGTTGTCCCTTGATCTTTGTCACCGAGCGCGCATCGACGAGGAAGTCGGAGCGGATGAGCTTGGACAGCTGACCAAGGTTCATCTCCGGCACCAACACCTTCGGATACCGGCGCACGACCTCCTCGAAGTTCTTCGGGAACGGGTTCAGATGCGTGAGATGGGCGTGGGCGATCTTGCGACCGCGATCGCGCACACGGTTCATGGCACCGTCGATCGCGCCCCACGTCGAACCCCAGCCGACCACCAACAGCTCGGCGTCGGCGGCGTCGCCCGAGATCTGGACGTCAGGAATGTCGTCGGCGATGCCGGCGACCTTCGCCGCGCGCAACCGCACCATGTGCTCGTGGTTCTCCGGGTCGTAGCTGATGTTGCCGGACCCGTCTTCCTTCTCGATGCCGCCGATGCGGTGCGTGAGCCCGGGCGTACCCGGCACGGCCCACGGCCGCGCCAGGGTCTCGGGGTCGCGCTTGTACGGCCAGAAGACCTCGTTGCCTTCCTCGTCGGTGTGGTTCGCGCTCGTCGCGAATTCGACGGCGATCGACGGAAGTGAGGCGATGTCGGGCAGATGCCAAGGCTCGGAGCCGTTCGCCAGGTAGCCATCCGACAGCAGGATCACGGGCGTGCGGTACTTGATCGCGATGCGCGTTGCTTCGATCGCCGCGAAGAAGCAATCACTGGGGCTGCGCGAAGCGACGATCGGCAGCGGCGACTCGGAAGCCCGTCCGAACATCGCCATCAGCAGGTCGGCCGCCTCGGTCTTCGTCGGAAGCCCGGTGGACGGTCCGCCGCGTTGGATGTCGATGATCACGAGCGGCAGCTCCATGCTGACTGCGAGACCCATCGTCTCCGACTTGAGCGCCATACCCGGTCCGCTCGTCGTCGTGTAGCCGAGATGCCCACCGAACGCGGCACCGAGAGCCGCACCGATGCCGGCGATCTCGTCTTCGGCCTGCAGCGTGCGGATGCCGAAGTTCTTGTGCTTCGACAGCTCGTGGAGGATGTCCGAAGCGGGCGTGATCGGGTAGCTGCCGAGGAACACCGGGAGCTTCGCCAGTTGACCGGCGGCGACGATCCCCCATGCCAGCGCGGTGTTGCCGGTGATGTTCGTGTACGTACCCGGCAGCTGCTTCGCGGGCAGCACCTGGTAGGGGTGGTCGAACAGCTCGGCGGTCTCGCCGAACGCATAACCCGCCTTGAAAGCCGCCGTGTTCGCCTCAGCCACCTGCGGCGTCTTCGCGAAGCGTTCGGTGATCCACTGCAACGTGGGATCGACCGGACGCGTGTACATCCACGAGACCAGGCCGAGGGCGAAGAAGTTCTTCGACCGATCGGCGTCGCGCGGCTTGACGCCGAGGGGCGTGACGGCGCCCTTGGTCAACGAGGTCATGGGTACCTCGTAGACCGTGTACCCCTCGAGGCTGCCGTTGCCGAGCGGGCTCTCGCGGTAACCCGCCTTCGTGAGGTTGCGCTCCTCGAAGGTGTCGCCGTTCACGATGAGGGCGCCGCCGGGCTCGAGGCGGTGCAGCTC
>JBEEFX010000289.1:0-34266 GCA_041166365.1 Acidimicrobiaceae bacterium | reverse complement strand
TGCAACGAAAATCCGCGTCATCGCGCCCATCGCCGCGGCCCTGATCCTCGGTATCGGGATCGGAGCGACGCTGCCCAAGCCGATGGCGAAGGCGTCCGCCGTGCAACGCGCCGACGGGCCGTCGATCATGGCCCAGGTGACGGGCACGACGACGACGTCGACGCCGGTCATCGAGCCGCCGGTCACCGAGCCTCCCACCACCGCTCCGGCACCGCCCCCCACGACGCCATCCGGACCGCCGCCGCTTCAGGTGCCGACGGGCAAGGGCATGTGGATCTGGCAGCCCGACCAAGCTGAGGCAGGGGACGTCGCCGGCATCGTCGCCCGCGCGCAGTCGGCCGGACTCACACACCTCTATGTGCGGACGGGTTCGTCGGTCGACGGCATCCAAGGCGGTGAGTTCCTGAACGATCTGCTCCCGGCCGCGCATGCTGCGGGCCTGCGCATCCTCGCCTGGGACTTCCCCTATCTCGACGACGTCGGGGTCGACGTCGATCGTGCCCTCCAGGCGATCCGCTACGTGACGCCGAGCGGCGATCGCCTCGACGGATTCAGCGCGGACATCGAGACGCCGGCGGAATACGTCGCGTTGACTCCAGAGAGCGCATTGGCCTACGGCGCGGCGCTTCGTGAAGGCGTGGGGCCGAACTATCCGCTCATCGCAACGGTGCCGCGACCGAGCCCGGCGCGACAGTCGGACTATCCGTACACCGAGGTGGTGCAGTACTTCGATGCCGTCGCGCCGATGGTGTACTGGATCGACGTTTCCCCAGCAGATGCCACGGCCGAGGCGATGGACTTCCTGGGTGCCTTCGGCAAGCCGGTGTTGCCGATCGGCCAGGCCTACGACGGAAGCGCCGAGGGCGGACCGCCCGGCACCCCGTCGCCGGCGGACATCGACGCGTTCATCAACACGTCCCGGGAGCATGGTGCGGCGGGCGTGTCCTTCTGGTCGTGGCAGCACGCGAGCGACGACACGTGGAGCACCATCGCGGCCGCTCCGCAGCTCGGCGTCAAGCCGCCCGGCTGACGCAACCGGCGGTCACGCCTGTTGGCGCAGCTGCGCGCGCCCTTCTGTCCAGGTGAGACCGGCCTCGACGTCGGTGTCGTGCGGCAGACCGAGGATGCGCTCGGCGATGATGTTGCGCAGCACCTCAGACGTCCCGCCGCCGACCGTCAGCGCGGGGCTGAACAAGAAGCCCATCGCCCACGGCTCCCACTTGGCGTCGACGGCCTCGGGAGCGAGCATTCCGTACGCCCCCATCATGTCCTTGCCCAATCCGAACGCGACCTTGCCGTGAGGGTCCTTCAGCGCTTTGCGCAATGACGCGTCCGGCCCGGGCTTCTTGTTGACGGCCGCCGAGATCTGTCGCAACTGGTGATAGCGGAGGATCTCACCCTCGATGTACGCCGTCATGAGCCGCTGGCGGGTGACCGGATCGACTCCGCCGTTCGACCGAGCGAGCTCGACGAGATCGCGCACCGTCGGTCCGTAGCCCCACTGCAAACCCTCACGCGACAGTGACACCCGTTCGTTGGCGAGTGTTTCCTTCGCCATGGCCCAGCCGCCGTTGAGCGAGCCGATGAGGTTCTCGACCGGAACCTCGACGTTGGTGAAGAACACTTCGCAGAAACCGGCGTCGCCGAAGCCGCCGACCATGTTGCGCAGCGGCCGGATCTCGATGCCAGGGGAATCCATCGGGACGATGAAGTAGGAGATGCCGGTGTACTTGGACGTGTCGGGATCGGTGCGAGCGATGAGGATGCCGAACTTCGCCACCATCGCGAGCGACGTCCAGATCTTCTGGCCGTTGACGATGAACACGTCACCGTCGCGCACCGCGCGTGTGCTCAGGTTCGCGAGGTCGGAGCCGGCGTCGGGCTCGGAGAAGAGCAGACACCACAACTCCTCGCCGCGCAGCATCGGCGGCAGGTACCGCTCCTTCTGCTCGTCACTGCCGTGCACGACGATGACGGGACCGCAGTGCCCGATGCCGATCGGGTTGAGCGGCTTCGTCACTCCGGCACGGCGCATCTCGTCGTCGATGATGAGCTGCAGCTCCGGCTCGGCGTCGAGTCCCCACGGCCGTGGCCAGTGCGGAGTCACATAGCCGATGTCGACCAGCTCGTCCGCCGTCGGCTTGGGATGCTCCTCGAACCACCGGCGCACCTCGATGCGGCGAGCGTCGTCCTCATGGGGAAGATCGATGTCCACGCCGCGATCGTGGACACTGGGGCCGCGCGTGTCCAGTTCGTCCCGAGGCGGGGAGCCGCCGACGCCGCTGGACCTGCCCTGGTCGGAGCCGCTCCGGCACGCGGATCACCCCCGGCGATGGCGCCGGCAGCAACGGTGACTCTGGGGAATTTCAGCGACGCGATTGCGGGCCAAGCGACCCCAGAGTGATCGTTGCCAACGTCTGGGGAATCCGAGCCCGGAAAACCGTCGCTCAGACTCCAATGTGGGGCGGGAGGGCCGTGAGGGCCGCGG
Organism: Acidimicrobiaceae bacterium; assembly: GCA_041166365.1. GTDB lineage: Bacteria > Actinomycetota > Acidimicrobiia > Acidimicrobiales > JACDCH01 > DASUCS01. Next base: position 31,778 of record JBEEFX010000289.1, on the reverse strand, counting down.
CCACCCGATTCAGCCGGGTTCGACGTCGACGATCACGTCGAGCCCGGAGATCTCGATCAATCGACGCGCCGGGGATCCGATCGGCGCAATCAGCTTCAACCCGATCTGCGCGGTCTGGAGACTCGTTGCGAGCCCGAACAGGACCCGCATGCCGATGCTGTCGATGTACGTGACCTGGGTGAGATCGACGACGGCGTGCATCGTCCGGTTGGAGATGAAGCTCGCGATCTGCTGCTCGACATGTTCCGAGTTGGACAGGTCGATCTCGCCGGCGACGGCGATGAGGACCGCGCCACCATCGGATCCACCGGTGATCGTGACACCTATCGAGCTCACCGGTCGAGCCTCCGCCGCACGAACACCGTCGTCCCGCTCGCGCCGCGCTCGACACGGAACTCGTCGGTCGTCATTTGCATGATGAGCGTGCCTCGCCCGCGCCCGTGACCCCGCGGTTCACGCCATTGACCGTTGTCGGCGATCTCCACGAGCACATCGGCACCGTCCAGCTCCACTCGAACCGCGATCGTTCCTCCCGCGGGTCCGTACGCGTGCTCGACCGCGTTCGACGTCGCTTCACCGACGGCGACGAGGACGTCGTGCACGGCGGAGTCGCCGGCGCCGACGCGCCGCAACCAGCGACGCAACGCCGCTCGGATCTGTGCGAGCGACGCCGGAACCGCGGTGAACGTGAGGTCGAGGGGAACGCCCGGTCCGTCGTCGGGGATGCGTAGGACGAGGAGTGCGATGTCGTCGGCCGGCGCGTCGGCGCCGACCAGGGAACGCATCACCGACGCGCACACGTTCTCCGGGTTGTCGACCATCACGGCCGACTCGAGCTGCTCGAGTCGATCGTCGAGAGGAATCGTCCGGCGTTCGACGAGGCCGTCGGTGTAGAGACACAACACCGACCCGGGGGGCAGCTCGATGTCCGTGGTACGCCGAGCGCGCCCGTGGCGAACACCGAGTGGAGGGTCGACTGGGAGATCGAGCATGCTCACCGTGCCGTCGGCGCGTGCCAATACGGGCGGAGGATGCCCGGCGGACGAGATGCGCATGAGGTCGTGGTTCACGTCGAGCACCGCGAGGAGCGCGGTCGCCATCTCATCCGGCTCGAAGTGCTGCAACTTGCGGTCGACGAGGTCGAGAATCCCGGCCGGATCGTCGGTCGTCATCGCGTAGGCGCGGAGCGTGCTGCGCAGACGACCCATGACGACGGCGGCGCGCAACCCGCGTCCGACCACATCGCCCATCACGACGCAGAGCGCCCCTGAGGGCATCGCGAAGACGTCATACCAGTCACCTCCAACCCCTTCTGCCGCGCCGGGCACGTAGCGGGCGCCGAACTCCACACCGGAGATCAACGGGAGCCTGCCGGGCAACAGGCTGCGTTGCAGTGCGAGTGCGGCTGACCGTTCGGTCTCGGAAAGCCGGGCCTGCGTCGCGAGCGCCACGCGGTCGGCAACGAGTTGCAGGAGCTCGACATCGGCGCGCGTGAACTCGCGTGGCCGCAATGTGCCCACGTGCAGGACGCCGAGCACCTCGCCCGCGCTGAGCAGCGGTACGCCGAGCATCGAGTTGATGCCCCGTGCGCGCAGGATGGGGTTCATGACCGTCGTGTGATCGACGTGGTCGAGGATGACGGCCCGCTTCTCCGCCGCGATCCTGCCGGCGAACCCGCGACCGACCGGGATCCGCACGCCCTGCACGACTTCTTCTTCGATGCCGCGAGCCGCAGTCGCGACAAGGGAGTTCGACGGCCGGTCCAGCAGCAGCACGGCCGCGGTGTCGACCTCGAGGATCTCCTTCAACCGATCGAGGAGCTCGAGCAGCAAGGTCTCGACGTCGAGGTGGGCGAGCGCCGCGTCCGTGACGGACTGGATGCCCCGCAACCGATCGGTCGCGTCCCGTGGCTGGGTCAGGTCCGACATGGCTGCGGAAAAGGTAACCGTTCGACCTCAGCGGCAATCCGGTCCTCTCGGCACGCCGAATCCCGTCTCGTAGCCGGAGTCGGCGCGAATGATGGGTGGGTTGGTGCGGCACGAATCTTGCTGAGTATGGGCGGTTGGTGCCGATTTGCCTGTTGCGCGGGAACGTACAGTCGAGATGGCAGACCCGTGCAAGCCGGTGACGCCACCCGTTCTCTTCTGTCGGCGAAGGGGAAACCAGCCATGGCACCGAGTGTTCGAGCTTCGGTGCCGCTGAGCGTCGTATGTGTCGAGGACGACCCCGACATGGTGGAGCTCCTGCGCATCTCCGTCGAGGGCGAGCGGGACTTCGAGTTGGTAGCCACGACAGGCGAGGCTTCGGCGGTTCTCGATCTGATTCGTGAACATCACCCGGACGTCGTCATCCTCGATCATCGCCTCAGCGATCGTTCATCGCATTTGACGGAGGGCCGACCGCCCCGCGGTGTCGCCATTCCGCAAACCGGCCTCGAACTCGTCGAGGGCGCGCGCGTCGCCGCGCCCGAAGCGACGATCGTCATCTTCACCGGGCGTAGAGGACTCGGCACCGCCGCTCGCAACGTCGGGGCGGACGCGTATGTCGAGAAGCCGGCGCTGGAAGCGGTGTGGCCGGCGGTACGCGAGGCGCGCGCCTCGAAGTAGCGCAGCGGCTCGCGAATCGGGGTGAGTGAGTCGAGGCCGAGATCGGTACGCGGTCTCGACGCTTCCCGCCGTTCACATGGTCAGTGGGTGGTGCGACTACTTCGCTTTCGCGTAGTCCGCGAACCCTTGCCAGTCGATGACGACACACGGCTCATCGCCGAGAATCCAAGCGTCATGACCGGGCTCCATCACGCCGAAATCGCCGGGCCCGTACTCCATCTCCTCGCCGTCGTCCATGACCACCTTCATGCGCCCCGAGACGAAGTACCCCGTATGCGCCGCCTGACAACTGTCGGTGCCCGCGATCGGCTTGACGTGTTCTGACCACTTCCACCCTGGTTCGAACGTGGCCCGCCCTACGGGACCGGACTCGAGGTTTACGAGCTCGACTTTGCCCATCGCGTCCTTGAACGGTCGCGTTTCTTCAGGGGTTTCAAGACTCTTACGGATCAATCCGGCCATCGTGCGGCCTCCTCACCATTCGTGTGCAACGCAGCATCCCACCTTCACGCGGCCGCTGCTCGAAAGTCACGAACGTGTGACGGAGTCGACGTCCATCCGCGAACCATCCCGCCCGCTTTCAGCGGATATGGGCGTTATGGCGACGCGAACGCATCTGCCCGATAGGGGCCGGGCAGTCGATACTCACGATATGAGAGCAACGATGTACGACGAGAGGCTCAGCAAGGTTCAAGACGAGCTCGAAGCGCTCTTGGCCGCGCGCCCGGTCGACGATTTCACCACACCGGCGGAGTACCGGTCGCTGGTGCTGATGGAGTCGGTGCTCCTCAAGCAGGTGAAGGACGAGCGAGTGCTTCAGGATCTCGCGAACAGCGGTGCCGTCATTTCGCGAACATCCCCTGATGGTGGTGGAGCTGGGGGGAATCGAACCCCCGTCCGCCGAGCGGTTACCGACCGTGCTACGACCATCCCCGAGATTGCGGCTCTACGGCTACCGCACTGCCGGGTCAGTTGAGCTTGCGCTCACCGCCGGATCTTGCTCCGGTGTCAACGGTCTTTCCCGTCGTCAGCGGTCTTTCCCGCCGCCATCCACTGCTTCTGTTGCCGGGCTGCAGCGGACAGGCCCCGCGTGCCCTCACGGGTCGCGATAACTCTCCACTACCTGATTACTCAGGCGGCGAGAGCGAAGTCGCTTTTGGCGCTTCTGTTTGTTGCCCCGTTTAAGGAGTCTGAGCAACTCCGGTCGCACGTGCGGCTCCCGGTCTCAACGTCGAAACCGATCAGCCCCTTGTGTGGGGCACCAGTGTACCGGCAGGGTCTCGAGGCCCCTGTGCCGAACTCTGTCCCCGTGCGAACACTGCGGGGGGTCGTGATCGCTCTGGTCGCGGTCCTCACGGTGTTCGCATCCAATCCAGCCGGGGCGGCCCCGCCGCCGGCGCCGCAGCCGTTCACGGTCACCGTCGCGTCGCAGCCGATCTACGGGATCGCCCCCGCGACCAACACGACCTACCTGACGGCCGCCGACGGCACGCAGCTCTTCCTCGAGACGTGGCTGCCCGAGGCCAAGGACGGCAACGTGCCGCCCCCGAAGATCCCGACGATCCTCGTGATCACGCCGTACCAGAAACAGGGCACGCTCGAGTCCTCGTCGACGATGACCATGATGGTGCCGCGGGGCTACGCGTACAGCCAGCTGCACGTCCGAGGGACGGGCGAGTCGTCGGGCTGCATCAATCTCTACGGTCCGACGGAAGCCGACGACGGCGCACAGGCGATCGAGTGGGTTGCCACCAAGTCGCCGTGGGGCAACGGTGTCGTCGGCGGCTACGGCGTCTCCTATCCCGGTGGCACCATCCTCAACGCCGCCGGTCGCGGTGATCCCGCGAAGACGAAGTATCTGAAGGCCGTGCTCGCGGGCGCGCCGGCGCTGAGCCTGTACGAGTCGGCGTGGTCGTTCGACGGTGTGCCCTCGTTCTTGATGCCGCAGCTCTACATCGGCCAGTACATGACGACGACGTCGTTGCCGCCCGGCGAGAACGGGAACCCGGTGCAATACGGCCGGCAGTACTCGCAGAAGCCCGGCTGCTACCCCGACCACACGCAGGCCGGGCTCGACCTCAGCGGCAACTTCACGCCCTACTACCAAGAGCGCGAGGGCCGCGACTTCGTCAAGAACATCAAGGCAGCCGTGTTCACGTTTCACGGACACGCCGACACGACTCCGTATCACGGTGTGCCGCCGATGCTGCAGCTCGGATTGTTCGACCGGCTTCCGTCCACCACGCCGAAGTTCGGTGTCTTCGGTTGGTTCGGGCACGAGAACCCGTCGGCGAACAACTTCGGCATACGTCCCGACATCCGCCGTCACGACTTCTCCGACATGGAGGTCGCCTGGTTCGACTACTACCTGAAGCACGTCGGTCCGAGCCCGAAGGCGTGGGGCACGGCCCAGGTGCAGGGGAGCGACGGCCAGTGGCGCGTGGTCAAGAACTGGCCGCGCGCGACCGGAGGACCGTCGAAGCAGCTGTTGCTCGGTGCCAACCGTCTCGGCGCGACCAAGCGCGACCTGGGTGGCTCGAGCAGCTACCAAGAAGGCAGCTTCGAGACGACGCAGGGATTCGCGCCGGGCACATCGGTCACGTTCGACACGGGGCCGGTGACGTCTCCGCTGGAGGTCAGCGGCGCGCCGCAGCTGTCGATGTGGGTGCAGCTCACGCAGCCCGACAGCCACTTCGCCGCCCGGCTCGACGCGTTCGATGCGAACGGCGCGCCGATTCCGTTCGCCTCTACCTACGCCCTGCGATCGGCCATGCACCGCGACCCGTTCGTCGATGGCCGGTTCGTGCAGGCAGAAGGCACGCCCGCCCCCGTCGGCACGCCGTTCCAGACGATCCTGCGATTCCAGCCGACCGACATCGTGGTGCCGGCGGGCGGACACTTGCGGCTCACGATTGCGGGGTCGGTGATCGTCAACTCCGGCTTCAACCAGATCGGCGTGCCCGAGCCGCTGTTCGACGGTCCGTCACAGCCCTCCGGCGCGACCGGTCAGGTCACGATCCTGCACGATCCGCAGCACCAATCGTTGCTCACCTTCGAAACGGCGGGAGCCGCCGCGCGGTACCTACTCCCGAGGTGACGATCGACCCGTTCGCGCCGGCGCGCCTCGGTCCGATCACGCTGCGCAACCGCATCATCAAGGCGGCGACGTTCGAGGGGATGTCGCCCAAGAACGTTCCGACCGACAGGTTGATCGACTATCACCTTGCCGTCGCGCGAGGTGGCGTCGGCCTGACGACCGTTGCGTTCTGTGCCGTGAGCCGCGACGCGCGAGGCGCGCCCGGCGAGATGGTGGTGACCGACGACGCGGTGCCCGGGTTGCGCAAGCTGGCGGCGGCGGTCCACGAAACCGGCGCGATGGTCAGTGCTCAGCTCGGGCACGCCGGCCCGGTGGCCGCTGCGGCCGGACAGCGCGGGTTGTCGCCGACGCCGCGGTTCAACCCCATCATCATGAAGCGAACGAAGGCAATGGACGACGCCGACATCGCCCGCGTCACGGACGACTTCGTCTCCGCCGCTCGACGGATCGCCGACGCGGGTTTCGATGCCATCGAGTTGCACCTCGGGCATCACTACTTGTTGAGCTCGTTCATCAGCCCGAAGCTCAACCGCCGGTCCGATCGGTGGGGCGGCGACGTGGCGCGCCGGTCGGCCTTCCCGCGCCAGGTCGTGCGGGCAGTACGCGACGCGATCGGCGCCGACATCGCACTCACGGCCAAGCTCAACATGGTGGACGGCGTGAAGGGCGGCCTGTCGGCCGACGAGAGCATCGAGACCGCGCTGTTGCTCGAGGCCGACGGGTGTCTCGACGCGCTGCAACTCACCGGCGGCGGATCGCTGCTCAACCCGATGTACCTGTTCCGCGGCGACGCCCCCATCACCGAGATGGCGAAGACGTTCAAACCCTGGATGCGCCCCGCGTTCCGTCTCGTGTCGAAGCGGTTCCTACGTTCGTATCCGTTCGAGGAGGCGTTCTTTCTCGAGAACGCTCGCCGGTTTCGTGCGGCACTCGGGCTACCGCTCGTCCTTCTCGGCGGCATCAATCAGGTCTCGACGATCGAGGACGCGCTCGACGAAGGATTTGAGTTCGTCGCGATGGCGCGGGCCTTGCTTCGAGAGCCCGATCTCGTCAACCGCCTGCAGGCCGGCAGCGCGAAGGCCGGTATCTGCATCCATTGCAACAAGTGCATGCCGACGATCTACCAGGGCACGCATTGCGTGTTGGTGCCGGCCGGGGAGCGACCGGGCTTCTGAGTCAGGACTCGTCGCGCTTGTGGCGCATCGCTCGGCGCAACTCCAAGTCCGAGTCGCGTTGAGAGAGCACCTGCCGCTTGTCGTACCGGCGGCGGCCGCGACCGAGTGCGAGCTCGACCTTGACGCGGCCCTCCTTGAAGTAGAGCGACAGCGGGATGAGCGCGAGCCGTTCCTGGTCGACCCGTGACTTCAGCCGGAGGATCTCGTCGCGCCGGAGCAGGAGCTTGCGCTCCCGGTCGGGGTCGTGACCGTTCACCCCCGCGGCGTGGCTGTACGGCGCGACGTGCAGCCCCACGAGCCACGCTTCGCCGTTGCGTATCCAGCCGTTGGCGTCCGCGAACTGCACGTGCGCCTCGCGCAGCGATTTCACCTCGGATCCTTGCAGGACGATGCCGCACTCGACCGTGTCGAGGATGTCGTAGTCGCGCCGCGCTTGGCGGTTCGTCGCGATGACTTTGACTCCCTTCGGCGGCATGGCCGAGCCACGATAGGGCGATGCGAGGGCGACGGCTCCAAGACATCGGTCTGGCCACGGCCGTTGCCTCCGTGGTCAGCGGGGCGCCTTCGACGGCGCACGCGCTGGTGACCGGGCGGGGAGTGCTCGACGCCGCTCGGGCCGCCGGAACGTTGCTGCCAGGGCGTGCGGACCGTCCCGGACTCATCGCTGGCGGCATCGTCCACGGCATCGTGTCGGCCTTCTGGGGCATCGTGCTCGGGCGATTCCTGCCCCGACGGCACACCGCGGCCTGGGGCGCCCTCGCCGGGCTGGGCATCGCCGCGATCAGCCTTCCGGCGGGGAAGCGCAGCCGCCCGTACCTCGCCGCGCTGCCGCAGATCCCGCAGTGGCTCGACAACGTCGCGTTCGGTCTGGTGATGGGCTGGCTACTCTCCGACCGCTGATGCTGAGGCTTCCTGAGCACGCGTACATGGAGATGATCGGTCACTCCCTCGACGGCTATCCGCTCGAGGTGTGCGGTCTGCTCGCGGGCGTGGGCGAGCGCGTCGAGCGCTTCTATCCCTGCCGCAACGCCGCGCAGTCGGCCAAGGTGTACGAGATCGACGGGCGCGACTTCATGCACGCCGATCGTGATGCAGAAGTGCGTGGATTGGAGCTGCTCGGCGTGATGCACAGCCACACGCACACCGACGCGTATCCGTCACCGACCGACGTCGACCAGGCGCCGGACCCGGCGTGGCACTACGTGATCGTCTCGTTGCGGGAAGCCGAACCGGTGCTGCGCTCTTATCGCATCGTCGGGGACGGGAAAGTCGAGGAGCCGGTGGTGGTCGAGCGCCGACCCCCCGTTACGATTTCCGACTGAACCGCTCGGGATTCCAACGATGCCCCTCTACGACTCCGTCCTCGACCTCATCGGCGACACGCCGATGGTCGACGTGTCGGCACTGAGTCCCAATCCGCGTGTTCGCATCGTGGCGAAGCTCGAGGGTCAGAACCCTGGTGGATCGGTCAAGGACCGCGCCGCGAAGTGGATGATCGACGAGGCGGAGAAGGACGGCGTCCTCTCGCCGGGCTCGGGCCAGACCGTGATCGAGTCGTCGTCCGGGAACACCGGTATTGCGCTGGCGATGATCTGCCGCATCCGCGGTTACCAGCTGAAGATCGTGTTGCCCGAGAACGTGTCGATCGAGCGGCGACAGCTGCTCGAGGTGTGGGGCGCCGAGATCCTGCCGTCCCCGGGCGCCGAAGGATCGAACGGGGCGATGCGGCGGGCGCAGGCGCTCGCCGAAGCGCACGACGACTGGTGGTTCCCGTTCCAGTACGGCAACCCGGCCAACCCGAAGGCGCACTACGAGGGTACGGGACCGGAGATCTGGCGCGACTGCCCTGAGATCACGCACTTCGTGTGCGGGCTCGGCACGGCCGGCACGATCATCGGCGTCGGCACGTTCCTGAAGGAGCGCAACCCGCTCGTGCAGGTGTGGGCCATCGAGCCGCCCACGGGTGAGATGGTCGACGGCTTGAAGAATTTCGACGAGGGCTTCATCCCGCCGGTGTTCGAGGACGGCAACGGGTACGAGCTGCTCGACCGCAAGCAAGTGGTGCGGCCGCGTGAATCGATCGAGTGGACCCGGCGGCTCACCGAGGTCGGCGTGTTCGCGGGAATCTCGTCGGGCGCGGTGATGTGCGGCGCCGTGCGCTGTGCAGAGACGATCGACGAGGGCGTCGTCGCACTGATCTTGGCGGACGGTGGTTGGAAGTACCTGTCGACGGGTGCATGGACCGACGACCTCGACGAGGTCGAAGCCCGGGCAAAGGGAACCATTTACTTCTAAGTTCGTACGCCAGATGCGCGCACTCTTGTACGGCGTTCGACCGGAACCGCAGCCTGATCCGGAAGAGGACAACCACTTGCTTCGCGGTCTCGCGCGAACGCCGATGCGGCTCGAAGACATGGCCGACCCGGGGTTCCTGCGGCCGGACTGGGTCGTGACCCGGCCGCGTCTCACCGGTATCTGCGGCTCGGACAGCAAGCAGGTCTTCATGGACTGGGGCGACGTGCAGACGCCCGACAACCCGATGAAGGCGTTCTTCTCGCTGCCCCAGGTCCTCGGTCACGAAGTCGTGGCGGAGGTCGTCGCCCTCGGGCCCGAAGCGGAGGGCTTCGACGTCGGCGACCGCGTCGTGCTCAACCCCTGGCTGTCGTGCGCGCCTCGTGGTGTGTCACCCCTGTGCCCGGCGTGCGTCGCCGGCGATCTCAGCCTGTGCGCGAGCTTCGGCGTCGGGCCGATCGCGCCAGGCATCCACACGGGCACGTCGAAGGATGCGTCGGGCGGTTACGCCGAGTTGATGCCGGCGCACGACTCGATGTTGTTCAAGGTGCCGGACAGTGTCCCGGACGAGATCGCCGTGTTCGCCGATCCCTTTGCAGTCAGCCTTCACGCAGTCACTCGCCACCCGCCGCCCGCGGGCGGCAAGGTCATGGTGTACGGCGCCGGCGCGCTCGGCACATGCACGACCGCGATCCTGCGCGCGCTGTACCCGGACGTCGACGTGCTCGTCGTGGCCCGCTTCGGCGCGCAAGCGGACCTCGCGCGCAAGCTCGGCGCGACGGTGATCGCGCACGAGCCGGCGATGCAGGTCATCGAGGAGGCGGCCGCGTGGTCAGGTGGCGTGTTGCAACCGGCCGACGGGCTGCCAATGGCGTACCCGGGCGCGATCGACGTCGTGTACGACACGGTCGGCAAGCGGGAGACGTTCGAGGTCGGTTCTCGAGTGGCGCGGGCGCGCGGCACGATCGTGAAGGCGGGCGTGCACGGTCCGACGTTCTGGGAGGACACGCCGCTGTACTTCAAGGAGCTGTCGTTCGTCGGATCGAATGCCTTTGGTGTCGAGGAGATCGGCGGCGTGCGCAAGCACGGCATCGAGCACTACCTCGATCTGGCGGCGTCGGGCCGCGTCGATCTCACCGGTCTGCTCACGCACACCTTCCGGCTGGAGGAGTGGCGCGAGGCCTTCACCGCCCTCGCCACCCAAGACCGCTCCGGCGCCATCAAGGTCGCCTTCGACTTCCGCTGACCCAGCCCGTTCTGGCGTCCCGTTGGCCCATATGCGGGCCGTTTGGACGCCAGAACAGGTTGAACGGGTTAGAGGAGGTCCTTCAGGGCTTCCGGGGGACGGCCCAAGGCGGCGCGGCCGTCGCTAGTGACGAGGATCGGGCGCTCGATGAGGATGGGGTTCGCGACCATCACGTCGATCCACTGCTGGCGATCGTGCGGCATCGCCTTCAGGCCCAGCTCCTGGGCGACGTCCTCACCCATGCGGGCGATCTCCCACGGTTCCTTGCCGAGCGCGGTGAGCACCCGATCCAGCTCCTTCGCCGTCGGCGGCTTGTCGATGTAGCTCCGTACCGTGTAGCTCGAACCGGCGGCGTCGAGCAGCTCCTTGCCCTGTCGGCTCTTCGAGCATCGTGGGTTGTGCCAGTACTCCAGCGTCATGGTGCGGGAACCTACCCTTGTCGCCTGTGAGTGAGCACGAAGTGCGAACGAACCATGAGCAGTGACAACCGTCCCATCGGGATGTTCGACTCCGGCTTCGGCGGATTGACCGTGGCGCGAGCGGTGATCGATCTGTTGCCCGACGAGGATCTCGTCTACGTGGGTGACACCGGCCGGTATCCGTACGGGCCGCGGCCGCTGGACGAGGTGCGGGGCTTCGCCCACGAAATCACGAAGTATCTGCTCGACGAGCACGATGTGAAGCTGATCGTGATCGCCTGCAACAACGCGGCCGCGGCCGCACTCGAAGACCTCCAATGCTCGCTTGCCGTGCCCGTGATCGGCGTGATCGAGCCGGGAGTGCGTTCACTCGTCTCGGCGACGCGCTCAGGGCTTGTCGGCGTCATCGCGACGGCAGGCACCGTCGCGTCGGGCGCGTACCAGCGCGCTGTCGACGCGGTCGGCTCGAACGTCGAGCTCACGTGTGCCGCATGCCCAGGGTTCGTGGAATTCGTCGAGCGCGGTGAGACCGACAGCGACCAGGTGCACGTGCTGGCCGAACGCCTGCTGGCACCGGTGCGGGCCGCAGCCGTCGACACATTGCTCCTCGGCTGTACGCACTACCCGTACCTCGCTCGTACCATCTCCGACGTGATGGGTCGCGACGTCGTGCTGGTGTCTTCGGCCGACGAGACCGCCTTCGACGTGCGCGCACGACTGCTCGGCTCTGCTGTTGCCGCGCCGACAGGACGCACCGCCGCGCATCGCTTCTTCTCGTCAGGCGACACCACGTCGTTCTCCGCGGTCGGCGGCCGCCTGTTCGGCCCGGAGCTCGCGCACGCCGAAACGGTTCCGTGGGCCTGACGATCACGGTGCTCGGCTGCGACGGCTCGTACGCCGGGCCGGACGGCGCCTGCAGCGGGTACCTGCTGTCCTCCGGCGACACGCACGTGTGGCTCGACTGTGGCCCGGGCACGCTGGCCAACCTCCAACGACACATCAGCCCGCGAGACCTGGGCGCCATCGTCGCGACGCATTCACACCCGGACCACTGGGGTGATCTCCCGATTGCCTACAACGCGCTCGCGTACTACTTCGACCGACGTTCCGTTCCGCTGTACGGCACGAGCGACACCCGCGAGCGGCTGAGAGCAGCCAAGGGCGGTGGCATCGACGACGTGTACGACTGGCACACCATCACCGACGCCTCGGAGTTCGACGTCGACGGGCTGCACTTCCGCTGCGCCGTCACGGATCACCCCGTGGAGACGTTGGCGATGCGCGTCGAGAACGAATCGAAGGTGTTCGGCTACTCATCGGACACCGGTTCGGCGTGGTCGCTCACGGCCCTCGGATCCGGGATCGACCTGATGCTCTGCGAGGCCACGTTCCCGGAGGACCGGGCGGGGGAGTTCGCCCACCTCACCGCCTCCGAGGCGGGTGCGGCCGCGCGCGCCGCCGGCGTGAACCGGCTGGTGCTGACGCACCTGCTTCCCGGCGCCGACCACGATCTGGCGCGTGCGAACGGGGCCAAGGCGTTCGGGCACGATGTCGAGATCGCCACTACCCACATGAGGATCGAACTTTGAGAGTTGATGGCCGCGAGGCAGATGAACTTCGACCGATCACCTTCGAACGCGACTTCACCGACGCGCCCGCTGGATCGGTCTTCGTGTCTTTCGGCAACACGCGAGTGCTGTGCACCGCGTCGATCGACGAGGACGTTCCCCGCTGGATGAAGGGCCGCGGCAAGGGGTGGGTCACCGCCGAGTACTCGATGCTGCCGGGCTCGTCGATCGAGCGCGTGAAACGCGAGGTGAAGGACGGGCGTCCTTCCGGCCGCACGCAGGAGATCCAGCGACTCATCGGTCGCTCGTTGCGCGCGGTGTGCGACATGGTCGCGTTGGGCGAACGTCAGGTCATCGTCGACTGCGACGTGCTCCAGGCCGACGGGGGCACCCGCACCGCGTCGATCTGCGGCGGCTATCTCGCGCTGCACGACGCTCTCGCGCGGCTCGTGCAATCGGGCGCCATCGCCCAACATCCGCTGCGCGAGCCGTGCGCGGCGATCTCCGTGGGCATTGTCGGCGGAATGGCGATGCTCGACCTGGCGTACTCCGAGGACTCGACCGCCGAGGTCGACATGAACGTCGTGATGACGGGCTCCGGACGCTTCATCGAGGTGCAGGGGACCGCCGAAGGCCTGCCCTTCACCCGGAGCGAGCTCGACACGTTGCTCGAGCTCGGCGTGAAGGGGATCACGGAGATCGTGGAGCTGCAGGAGGAGATGACCTCGTCGCCGCCCACGCCTCGTGCATTGGGCCGCCCACGATGATGCAGTTCGTGTCCGCGTCGGCCAACCCCGACAAGGTGGAGGAGATGAGGGCGGTGCTCGCGCCGATCGGCATCGAGCTGCTGCCCCGGCCGGCGGACGTCCCCGAGGTGGTCGAAGACGCGCCCACCTTGGAAGGCAACGCCCGGCTGAAGGCCGTCGCGGTGTGCGAGGCGACGGGACAACCGGCGCTCGCCGACGACACCGGGCTCGAGGTCGACGCTCTTGGGGGCGCCCCCGGCGTGTTCACCGCCCGGTACGCCGGCCAGGGCGCGACGTACGCCGACAACGTGTCCAAGTTGCTCGACGCGCTCGCGGATCTCGAGGAGCCGGAAGAACGGATGGCTCGCTTCCGCACCGTCGCACTCGCCCGCTTCCCCGACGGCCGTGAGGTCGTGGCCGCAGGTTGGGTCGACGGCACGATCGCGCTCGACCGGCGCGGCGACCACGGCTTCGGGTACGACCCCGTCTTCGAGCCCGTGGAAGCCGAGGGCCGAACGTTCGCGCAGCTCACGATCGACGAGAAGAACGGCATCAGCCATCGCGCTCGCGCGTTGCGGGCGCTGGCCGAACTGCTTCACCAGTGACGTAGATCGACGTCCCACGTCTCGACGACATCGTCGGCATTCACGACATGCATGTGCTCGTGTTTCGCGATCGTCGGATCGATGTGCGCGGGAATGACGCGCACACGGTCACCGACCTTCGGCAGTGGGCCGCCGTCGGACGGTGAGTACGTGGTGTGCTCGTCGGAGACGAACCACAGGTCGCCGCCCTCGACCGTCGGGTTGCCGTGGTCCATTGCGATGGCCTTGAGCCCCGCGTCGAGGACGGCCCAACCCTTGCGGTTGACCGAGATGACGGTCGCGTAGACGAACAGCGCCTGACGGAACGGACTGTCGAGCTTGCCGTAGTCCGTGTCCATCAGCGCAAACGATCCTGCCTGGAGCTCGGTCACCCATTTGTTCGTCGCGTACGTGCCGGTGCCTCCGCCGGACACGATGTCGCCGCCGACCTCCGCGTGCGCGACCAGCAGTTGCTCCATCGCCGACTCGACCTTCTGTGGCTTGGTCTCCGCCGGTTCCATCATCAGGTGGCCCTCGTAGCCCATCACCCCGCGAACCTCCATGCCTTTCGCGCGGGCGAGGTCGGCGATGCGGCTCGCATCGTCGGGGTCGCAGCCGCAACGCGGCATGCCGACGTTCACGTCGATGAGCACCTCGCGAACACCGGCACTCGCGGCCGCGTCGACGGTCTCGTCCGAGTCGACGGCCACGGTCACGCGGGCCGCGCCGGTCTTGGTCAGGGCACCGAGCCGCTCGGCGCTCCTTCCGAGCACCTGGTTGGCGAGCAGGAGGTCGTCGCCGAGCCCGGCGGCGGCCATGCCTTCCAGCTCGCGGGGCGTGGCGCAGCAGAACCCGACGTGCCCGTTCGTGTGGAGCCGCCGGGCGAGAGCGGTGCATTTCCAGGCCTTCACATGCGGACGCAGGCGGGCACCGGACCAGATCGCACCCATCGTGGTGATGTTGTGCTCGAAGGCGTCGGCATCGACGAGGAGGGCCGGTGTCGTGAGGTCGGTGGTCTTCACGGACGCGGAGACTTGCACAATCCACGACGTTTGGGCGTTTCGGCGCGCCCAGCACGGGAGAACGCCCAAACGTTTGCACAATCCACGACGTTTGGGCGTTTCGGCGCGCCCAGCGCGGGAGAACGCCCAAACGTTGGCGCGAGGTGCCATCATCCGCGGGCCCGGCGGGCAACGAACTACCCCTGGGGGTGGGACATGGCAGACAACTACGACCTCGTCATCGTCGGCTTCGGGTCGGCGGGGATGGTCGCGTCCGAGTTCGCGGCCTCGCTGGATCTGCGCGTGGCGGTCGTCGAGCGTCATCGGGTGGGTGGCGACTGCCTGTGGACCGGATGTGTGCCGTCGAAGGCGCTGCTCTCGTCGGCCAAGGTCGCACACCACATGCGCCACGCGGACCACTGGGGCATCGAGCCGGTCGAGCCGAAGGTCGACACGTCGAAGGTGTGGAGCCGGATCCGAAGGATCCAGCAAGAGATCGCCGACGCGGACGACAACGCCCCGCGGTTCGCGGCGATGGGACTCGATGTCGTGTTCGGTAACGCCCGCGTCACCGGGCCGAACGAGGTGACGGTCGAGGTGGCGGACGGCGGCTCGCGCACGTTGACGACGCGCTACGTCCTCCTGTGCACGGGCAGCCGGCCGATCGAGCCGAACGTGGACGGCATCGCAGAGGCGGGCTACATCACGAGCGAGACATTGTTCGAGCTCGATCGCGCGCCGGAGTCGATCGTGATCGTCGGTGGTGGACCCATCGCCATCGAGATGGCTCAGGGCTTTCATCGTCTCGGGCTGCCGACGACCGTGTTGCAGAAGGGTCCCGGCATCCTGCCGCGCGACGAACCGGACCTCGTCCAGATCCTGCAGAAGCAGCTCGTCGGGGAAGGTGTCGACCTGTGCCTCGACGTGCACACCGAACGCGTGACGGTCGAATCCGATGGTCGCAAGACGATGCACGGTACGCAGGCCGGAGCACCGAAGACCTGGACGGCACACGAGTTGTTGGTCGCGGTCGGCCGGCGGCCGAACGTCGATGGCATGGGGCTCGAAGAGCTCGGCGTCGAGGTCGGCCCCAAGGGCGTGGTCGTCGACGAGCGCCTCCGCACGAACGTGAAGACGATCTATGCCGCCGGCGACGTGGCCGGACGGTATCTGTTCACCCACTCGGCCGGCTACGAAGGCGTGCGCGCCATCCGAGACATGTTCTTCCCCGGCAAGGGCAAGGCCGACGAGCTCGTCCCGTGGTGCACCTTCACCGATCCCGAGCTCTCCCACGCCGGCATGACATCGACGGAAGCGATGGAGAAGTACGGCGACGACGCGATGGTGTGGCGTCAGGACCTCGAGCACAACGACCGAGCCCGCGCCGACGGCACGGCCGAAGGCGCGATCATCATCGTGACCGGACCGAAGCGCAAGATCGTCGGCGCGCACATCCTGGCCCCCGCCGCGGGCGAGATGTTGCAGGAGCTGTCGCTCGCGATCCGCGAGGAGCTGAAGCTCACGCAGATCGCCGGGCTCATCCACGTGTACCCGACGCTGTCGACCGGCATCGGCCAGCTGGCCGGCGAAGCCGCGTTCGAGGGCGCGCAGAAGTACAAATGGCTGGTGCGCAGAGGCAAGGGTTGATTTTCGTTCGCTCCCGACACAGGCGATCGGCCAGAGTCGGCTGATGATCGACAGTCCCACGCGCCTGCCGGACTCGGTGAAAGGGAGTCGCGTCGTGCTGCGGCGATGGACGGTCGCGGACGTTCCAGCGGTGGCCGCTGCCATCGCGCGCAACGTCGAGCACTTGCGTCCCTGGATGCCGTGGGTCGAATTCGAACCACTTCCCGATGCGGACCGCGCCGCGCTCTTCGATTCGTGGGAACGGTCCTATCTCGACGGTGGCGACGTGATCTACGGCGTGTTCCTCGGCAACCAGGCCATCGGCGGTAGCGGCTTGCACAAGCGTCGGGGCCCGCATGGCTTGGAGATCGGCTACTGGATCGACAAGGACCACACGAACCAGGGGATCGCGACCGAGGTCGCACGTGTGCTGACCTCCGCGGCACTGTCCGTTCCGGGTATCACGTTCGTGGAGATCCACCACGACAAGGCCAACATCGCGTCGAGCCGTGTCCCACAGAAGCTCGGTTACACGTTCGTCGCCGAGACGCAGGACTCGGTCACGTCGCCGGGCGAGGTCGGCATCGACTGCGGATGGCGCATGGACGCTGCGAACTGGCGGGCCGAGTAGCGCCGTTGGTTCGGTGCACCCTGTCCCGGCACAGCTACGCCAACCAAGCCAAGACCGAGGGTGCACCTACCGACGGTTTTGGCCGACCGCGGCTGGTTCCACGTTGCACCCGCCGTCAAGGACCATGGAATGCCTGATCCGAAGACGTTCGCGGCGCTCGTAGAGTCGACGGATGGACCCCGCCGCCTACGGCCAGGTCACCGTCACCCGCGTGCAGCCGTACCAGGCGCTCAAGACCTATCTGTGTCCCGGTTGCCAGCAGGAGATCGCCGTCGGCCTCGGCCACCTCGTTGTCGTGCCCGACGACGCGCCAGACGATCGCCGCCACTGGCATCACGCCTGCTGGGAGATGCGTCACCGCCGACGGCCAGGCCGCTCGACCTGACAACGAGTCGAACGTTGCTGTCACACCTCCTTGAGATCATGGTTGGATGCCGCGACCAAGACGCTGGACCGACGATGACCTTCGGTTTGCTGTTGCCGAGAGCGTGTCGCTCAAAGAGGTGTGCACTTGGCTCGACATCATTCCGGGCAAGAAGACCTATCAGTCGCTGCGAAAGCACATTCGCCGACTCGAGATCGATGCGCCGCACCTCAAGATGATTCCGGGTCGTAACGCCCCCGTCGACGGACAGCTGCGCTGGACAGACGACGACCTTCGCCGAGCAGAGAACCTTCGTATCCTGTGCCCTAACTGCCATTCGGTTGCGGAGGCAGTACTGCGGATCCTGCGCCGGCGTATTCCAATCGGTAGAGAAAACGGACTTAGAATCCGTCCAGTGCGAGTTCGAATCTCGCCGTCGGCACGTATGCAACTGGCCGTCAACGACGGCTGGCGCCGCTACCCTTCCCGTCCATGACGCCTGATCCCTCCGTCCTTCGTGAGCTCGCCCAGGCCGGCGGCTTCGGTGACCCCCAGAACGAGGTGTTCAATCGCCTCCTCAAGAACCGCATCGTGTTCCTCGGCTCCGAGGTCGACGATGCCATCGCCAACCTCATCACGGCGCAGCTGCTCTACCTCGAGGGTGACGATCCCGAGAAGGACATCTGGCTCTACATCAACTCGCCTGGTGGTTCGGTCACGGCAGGTATGGCCGTGTACGACACGATGCAGTTCGTCCAGCCCGAGGTCGGCACCATTTGCATGGGTCTCGCCGCGTCGATGGGACAGTTCCTCCTGTGCGCGGGAGCGAAGGGCAAGCGCTACGCGCTGCCGCACGCGCGGATCATGATGCACCAGCCGTCCGGCGGGATCCGCGGGCAGGCGAGCGACATCGCGATCCAGGCCGAGCAGATGATCTACATCAAGCAGCTGATGGCGGAGCGCATCGCGTTCCACACGGGCCAGAGCGTCGACCAGATCGACGCCGACTCCGACCGCGACCGTTGGTTCAAGCCGGACGAGGCCAAGGAGTACGGCATCATCGACAAGGTGCTCAGCAACCGCGTCGAGATGCCTCCGACCAACGCGTAACGGTCGCGCGCATCACCTGGCCTTCTGCGCTGCGGCCTCAGCGGCCGACGAAGAACTCGGTGACGTAGAGCTGGCCGTCGTCGCCGACGGTGACCCCGACCCCGATCTGCGTGTAGGCGTCGCTCAGCAGGTTGGCGCGATGCGGGCCCGACGCCTCGAACATCGACTCCACCTGGCCCACGGAGCCGCCCATCCCGACGTTCTCGCCGAGCGCATTCCACCCGCCCGAAATGCCGCTCGACATGCTGCTCGAGTGATAGATCCGGCCGTCCGCCGCCATGTCGTTGGAATGCTGCTGGGCCTTTGCCGTGGCGTCGCTGGCTTGGGCGAGGGCGCCCAGACCATTTGACGACCGGTAGTTGTTCACGAGCGAGACGAGCTGCGCCGCGGCCGACCCGTTCGTGGCCGGCGCCGGCTTGGGCTTGGGCTTCGGGGGAGGCGGCGGCGGGGGCGGGGGCGGGGGTTCGGGCTCCGGCTCGGGGACCGGCGCCGTCGTCGTGGTCGTCGTCGTGCTGGTCGTGGTGGTGGGAGCGGAGGTGGTGGTCGTGGTGGGAGCAGCAGCACGCGTGGGCGATGCACCCGAAACGGCCTGGTAGGTGAACGACCCGATGGCAAGAGCACCCACGGCGACCGCGGCAAGCACGGCGCCGCGCTCCATGCGGGCAGAGATTTTCACGGCAACTCCGTGGGAGGGATGAGTTGCGGTCTTGTTACCAGCGTTGCGAACGCGTTACAAGGATGCGGCCTGACCTGCTCTTTTTCAGGGCGGAGTGGACGGCGTCCCAGGGGGCAACGTCGCTGGAGCGGACGAAGTGGCACTTTCGAGCTGAACTGCGCACTTGTCGGAGGCGAACCGTGTGACGTTCGCGCTGGCGGACCGCACCCGATCGAACTCGCTGGTGAAGTCGGCTGTCTTGTCCTTCGTTGCCGGATCGAGGGCGGCCACGAGCTGTTGAGCGACATCGACCAGCACCTGCATGTCGCCGCGGATCTCGCCGGGTGCGGCGCTCTCGAGCTGGCGCAGTCGCTCGATGCCTCGCTGCAACTCGCCACGCGCCGCCACGACGTTGGTCGTGTCGTAGCGGTCGAAGACGTCCAGCGGGTTCTCGCCCGTCCGGACGCTCGTGCAGAAAGCGGAGGTGCTGCCGCTCTCGCCCTTGGACCACAGCGCCACGATGGCCACCAACAGCGCGACGGCGGCGACGGCGACGACGATCACGGCGTTGCGCCGGGGCAGTTGATCGAGGATCTTCGACGGCACCCGTTCAGTGTCACATCCCGGCTGCCGCCCGGCCGTCACCCTCGTGCGGCGGCCGGGCTCGTCGCTGTCACAGGGCCTCAGTACGGTGATCGCGATGGCGGAGACCGGGGCCACGCTGCAGATCGCGCCGCACGGCGCGCCCGCGGTCCGCGCCCTCGCATCGTTGATCGAAGCGGTCAAGCGCGGCGATCCACTCCGCCCGGTCACCGTCGTGATGCCTTCGGCGCTGGCGTCCGTGACGGTGCGACGAGCACTCGCGCGCGATGGTCTGGTGGCCACCGAGCTCCTCACCCTTCCGGCCCTTGCGCCGCGACTCGCGGCGCAGCGGCTGGCCGCGCGTGGTCGGCGTCCGATCGGGTCGCTGGAGGCGCGGTTGCTCGTGCGTTCCGTCCTCGCGGAAAGCAACAGCCGTCTGGCCGCAGTGGCACCGCATCCCGCGACGCTCGCCGCGCTGGCCCACACGTTTCGCGAGCTGCGGCCGTTGACGGAGAGCGAGTTGTCGGCGTTGGCCGCAGGCAGCCGTCGAGCTGGCGAGGTCGTTGACCTGTTCCGCGCCCATCGCCGTTTGGTGAGCGATCGCGTCGACGATCACGATGTTCTTGCCCTGGCGAGCGAAGCCGTTCGCAGCGACGACCGCCTGCTCGACGACATCGGCGACGTGCTGCTCTACCTCCCGCGCCGTCTACGCCGACCCGAGCTCGAATTGCTGAGCGCCTTTGCCACGCGAGGTCGTCTTGCGGCGATCGTCGGCGACGCCGAGACCGCCGCCGAGCTCGAGCCGCTCCTCGGATCGGCACCTGCACCGGCGTCACCAGCACGTTCCTCGGTCGAAGCCCGCATCATCCGCGCTCCCGATCCCGCAGAAGAAGCCCGCGTCGCGGTGCGCGTCGCGCTCGAGCACTTGCGCGCCGGGGTGCCCGCCGACCGCATCGCGATCGTGTCGCGCGTGGCGCAGCCCTATGCACTGCTCGTCCACGAAGAGCTCGCCGCTGCCGGCATCGATCACAGTGCGCCCGCGCCGCTGCGCCTCGCGCAGAGCATCGCCGGTCGCGTGCTGCTGGGCTTGCTCGAGTGGCCGATGAACGGTCACCGGCGCGACGAGCTCATGCGGCTGCTGCGATCTGCGCCGGTTCGTGATCCGGCGGGTGGCGCCACGCGGCCCGACCGGTGGGATCGGCACGCCCGCAACGCGGGGGTCGTCGCGGGCCTCGAGCAATGGCGCAAGCGGCTCGAGGAAGCCAAACGGGCGCGTCTCGAGTGGATGACCGCGCCCGTGACCGATACGGCCGCGCCGACGCTGGGCCTCGATGGTGAACCGCCGCAGACCGACGGGCGTATCGCCGAGCTCGACGCGCTCGCGTCGTTCGTCGAGCGACTCGCGGCCGCGACGGATCCAGGCCAACGGCGGGGTTGGCGTTCACTGAGCCAGTGGGCCGAGCGCCTGTTGGGCCGTCACCTCGGCGCCGAGGCCGCGGCCGCGAACTGGTCCGAGCCGGATCAACGCGCCCGCGTCGCGGTGATCGACGTCCTGCACGAGCTGGCCGACCTGGATGGCATCGGGCCCGAACCCGACATCGCCGAGTTCGTCCGGATGTTGGCCCACGAGCTCGAGCGTCCAGCCGGGCGGGTCGGACGTTTCGGCCACGGGGTGTTCGTCGGCAGGCTCGTCGACGCGGTGGGCGCCGACCTCGACCTCGTCGTCGTCGTCGGTGCCGCGGAGGGCACGTTCCCACCGCGCGCCCACGACGATGCCCTGTTGTCCGAGCGCGACCGGCGGGCCGCAGGTGGTGCGATGCGCCCCCGGGGCTCGACCGTCGAGGAAGAGGGGCGCGATGCCCACGCCGTGCTCGCGGCGGCCGCGACCGCGGTCATCACTTTTCCGGCGGCCGACCCGCGCAACCAACGCACCCAGCAACCGTCGGCCTTCGTGCTACAGCTCGGGGGCGAGCCGCAGCACGTCGAGTCATTCGAATGGTGGTTGGCGTCGGGCGGGCCACCGGCCACTCCGACGGAATTCGATCTCGGCGAGCTGCTCCGGGCCCGCGCCGCCGGCCATCCGGTGGAGCAGCTCCCGCTCGTCGTGGCTGCCGGGCTGGAGCGCGGTCTTGCGGCCGCCGCAGCGCGAGCGAAGGGAGAGTTCACGCAGTGGTCGGGCTCGGTGGGGCGGTGGCCTCAGCTCGCCGACGATCTGCAGCACCCCCGATCACCGACAGGCCTTCAGCAATGGGCCACCTGCCCGTTCTCCTACTTCCTCGGACGCGTGCTCGGGTTGCGCGACCTCGAAGACCCGGGCGATGCCGAGACGATCACGCCGATGGATCGGGGCACGCTCGTCCACGCGATCCTCGAACGGTTCTTCCGTCAACGGCTCGGGCGCGCCGTCGACGCCCAGTGGACTCCGGCTGACTACGACGAGCTGCTCGCGGTTGCCGACGACATCGAGAGCGCCTTTCGCGCCCGCGGCCTCACGGGGCGGCCGCTGCTCTGGCAAGCCGAGTGGGCGGCGCTGCGGCGTCATCTGCGCAAGATCCTCGACGCCGACGGGCGCGACCCGCGCCTCGTGGGCGTTGCCCCCGCCGAAGTCGAGCTCGCGTTCGGATTCGAGGGCGAGCCGACTCCGCCGGTGCAGATCGACCTCGGCGACGGCCGCCGATTGAACTTCGGTGGCCGGGTCGATCGCATCGACCGGTCCGCTGACGGCCGCAAGCTCGTCGTCCTCGACTACAAGACCGGCAGCGCGTACAACTACGGCGTCATCGATGCCGAGCACGAGGAACACGACATCGTCGCCCGCGGCCAGTTGCTGCAGTTGCCGATCTACGCGCTCGCGGCGGGGGCGCAGTTCGCCGATGCCGAAGAGGTCGAGGCGTACTACTGGTTCGTGGGCCAGCGCGGCGCCATCCAGATGAAGGGCGGGCCAGTCGACGCGGCGGCAACCGAACGCTTCGAGTCGGTCGTACACACGATCGTCGACGGCATCGAGGGGGGCCTGTTCCCGGCCCGGCCCGGGGGCGACGAATGGAGGCCGAACATCGGCCCGACGCATTCGAACTGCGTGTACTGCGAGTTCAACGGCCTGTGCTCGTCGACGCGCGGCGAGCAATGGCTCACGATCCGCGAGCGCGACGAGTTGCACGACTACGTGGAGCTCTCCGAGGGATGACACTCTTCGCCGAGACCCTGCCCGTCGATCACGACGTGCGCGAGCGTGTTCGTACCGAATTGGATCGCAACCTGTTCGTCGAGGCGGGGGCGGGCACCGGCAAGACGCGTGTGCTCGTCGACCGCGTCGTGCGGCTGGTCGCCACGGGAACCGTCAGCGACATCTCACGGCTCGTCGCGATCACGTTCACGGAGGCGGCCGCGGCGGAGTTGCGCGACCGCATTCGCACGGAGCTGGAGAAGGCCGCGTCCGACTCCTCGCTCCCCGATGATGAACAGCTGCGTTGCACCGTCGCCCGCACCCACATCGATCGGGCGACGATCACGACGCTGCACGGATTCGCGCAGCGGATCCTCGCCGAGCACCCGCTCGACGTCGGGTTGGCGCCGGTGTTCGACATCGACGACGAGGTCCAGGCGCGTGTCCGGTTCGTAGAGCGGTGGATGCACTTCCGCGACGACCTGTTCGACGACGGCACCGCCGCCCAGGATCTGTTGCTCCTGCATGCGCTCGGGTTCTCGACCGACCGCCTGCGCGACGTGGCCCGGCTCCTGCATCAGCGCTGGGACGCGCTGGTCGGGGTCGAGTTCCCGGTGCCGGCATTGCCAGGCATCAACGTGTCCTCGATGGTCGAAGCGATTCGCGAGGCGGTCGCCGTCGCCGAGCCGCATTGGCATCGAGACGGTGACCGGCTGGTGGAGCTGGTCGAGGTGTGGTCGGATTTGATGGCGGCGCTCGAGGACGCGATGGCGGCGGGCGACGAGCTGGAGATCGTCCGTGTCCTGCTTCCGAAGATCTGGGCCCCGAGCAATCAGGGCAGGGCCGATGCCTGGGGAGCCGACAAGGCGAAGGTGTTGTCGTTGCTCAGCGCGGCCAACGACACGCGCAACGTGCTGCTCGAGCAACTGCGTACCGCGGTGATGCAACGGTTCATGCCCCGCTTGCAGGCGTTCACGCTGGCGGGGGTGGAGGAGCGCCGGCAGAACGGCCGGCTGGAGTTCCACGATCTGCTCGTTCACGCGCGCGACGTGTTGCGGACGAACCAGGAGGTTCGAGTCGCGATGGCGGACCGGATCGACGTGATCCTCATCGACGAATTCCAGGACACCGACCCGTTGCAGCTCGACATCGCGTTCTCACTTGCGGCCGATGACCCCACGGCGACTCCGCCGCCGTGGCCCGAGGCCAAGTTGCGTCCAGGCAAGATCCTGGTCGTCGGTGATCCGAAACAATCGATCTATCGCTTCCGCGGGGCCGACATCGCGCTCTGGGACCGCACGAAGCGACTCTTCCCCGACGGTGTCGAGCAGCTCGGGCAGAACTTCCGCACGGTGCCACCGCTGCTCGAGTGGGTGAACCGCGTGTTCCGCGCCGTGATCGCCGAAGGCGAGGAAGGCGCCCAGCCGGCGTATCACGACCTGTCGGCGTTTCGGCCGGAGGTGCGCGAGGGACCGGCCGTCGTCGTGGTGGGCGAGGGGCACACCGACACGACGGCCGCCGAGCTACGGGAGCTCGAGGCCAATGATCTCTCCCGGCTGATCGTCGAGATGAAGGTCAACTGTTGGGAAGTCGAGGACCTCGGCGGCCACGGTTGCCGGCCCGCACGGTTCGACGACATCGCGATTCTCGTGCCCACGCGCACCCCGCTGGCGCAGCTCGAGCGCGCCCTCGATGCGCACGACGTGCCCTACCGCGTGGAGAGCCGGTCGCTCGTGTGGGCGACCGACGCGGTGCGCGAGCTGCTGTCGGTGCTCGGTGCCGTCGACGATCCCGCCAACGACATCGCGGTGGTGGCCGCGCTGCGCTCACCCGGCTTCGCGTGCTCCGACGTCGACCTCGTCGAATGGAAGGTCGCGGGCGGCGGTTGGGACTACCGCCGATCGCCCGGCCAGGAGTCCATCGCCGACGACCACCCCGTCGCCGCAGGGATGGTCGCCCTCGCGCGGTATCACGCCATGCGCTGGAACCTGCCGGTCGACCAGCTCGTCGAGTTGGTGATCCGCGAACGAAAGCTCCTCGAGCTCACCTTCGCGCTGCGCCGGCCGCGCGATCACTGGCGGCGGCTGCGATTCGTGCTCGACCAGGCGCGAGCCTTCGTCGAGGCCGGAGGCATGTCGCTCGGGGACTTCGCGGCGTGGGCCCAGCTGCAGACCGACGAGGGCGCGATGGTGATCGAGACGCCGGCACCCGAGCCCGACGACGACGCCGTGCGCATCCTCACGATCCACGGCTCCAAGGGGCTCGAGTTCCCCATCGTCGTGCTCGCCGGACTGTCGTCGGCCGGTCGCGACATCGGGCCATGGGTGCTCTACGGCGAGCAGGGCCCAGAGGTCGCGGTCGGGCCGCGTGAAGCTCGGTTCAGCACGCCCGGCTATGCCGCGTTGTTGGAACGCGCCGGTGATGCCGACGTCCACGAAGGTCACCGCCTGCTCTACGTCGCCGCGACGCGCGCCCGCGACCACTTGGTGGTAGGGCTGCATCACACCGAGCGGGGCACGACGCCGGCCCGCCAGCTGTGGAAGGTGTGTCAGGACAGCGCGGCCGGGTGGTGGAACCCCGCGGAGTTCGGCGACCAGCTCGCCCTACCCGTCGAAGCCGGCCGCGCGGACTTCGAGCCGGCGACCGTCGAGGAACGCACCGCATGGCAGGTCGAGCGCGATCAACTGCTCGCGAAGGCCAACGCACGACGCGTGTTCGCGGCAACGGCGGTCGCCGCGCTGCACGAGCCCGATGAGCCGATCGATCCAAAGATCGCCGACGACGAGAACACACCTGCGTCCCTGCCGCCCTCGATCAGCCGCGGGGGTACCGCGCTCGGTCGAGCGGTGCACGCCGTGCTGGCCACGGTCGATCTCGATCGACCCCACGACCTGGCCGCGCTGGCGGCCGCTCAGGCCCGCGTCGAAGGCGTTGCGGATGCCACCGACGTGGAGCGGCGAGCGCAAGGGGCCCTCGAGGCGCCGACGGTGGTGGCCGCACGCGCCGCGACCCGTCGGTGGCGCGAGCTGTACGTCGCCGCGCCGGTGGGACACGGCGGCCGGCTCATCGAGGGCTACATCGACCTGCTGTTCGAAGACGAACAGGGTGCGCTGGTGGTCGTCGACTACAAGACCGATGCGGATCTCGACACGGCCGCCGACCGGTACCGGCTGCAAGCCGCCACGTACGCGCTGGCGCTCGAGACCAACCTGGGCCGGCCGGTGGCACGGGCCGTGTTCGTGTTCTGCCGGGCTGATGGTGCCGTCGAGCGCGACGTTGTGGACCTGCCGGCGGCCATCGACGAGGTGCGCGCGCTAGTGGGCTGACGCCGCTTCGGCGGCGGCGCGCAATGCCGTCACGGCATGCTCGAGACCGTCGGGATCTCGATACAACGCACTGCCGGCGACGATCACGTTGGCGCCGGCCATGACCGCGCCGGCGACGGTGTCGACATCAAGGCCGCCGTCCACCTCGATGTCGACGTCGTGGTCGCTGCCGCCGATCAGTTCACGGACCTCGCGGATCTTCGCTTCCATGGTGGCGATGTACTTCTGACCGCCGAACCCGGGGTTCACGGTCATCACCAACACGAGATCGACGAGGTCCAGCACGTTGGCCACCGCGTCGGCCGGCGTCGCCGGGTTGATCGCCACCGCGGCCTGCGCTCCCGAGGACCGGATGTGCCCGAGCGTCCGGTGCAGGTGCACGCACGCCTCGGCGTGGACGATCAACCGCTCGCAACCGGCGTCGATCCACCGTTCGACGAGGAGGTCCGGCGTCTCGACCATGAGGTGCGCTTCGAACGGGACGGACGTGTGCGGCCGGCAGGCGGCGACGACATCGGGCCCGAACGTGAGGTTGGGCACGAACTGGCCGTCCATCACGTCCCACTGGATGCGATCGACGCCGGCTTTCTCCAGCGCGGCGCACTCGTCACCCAACCGAGCGAAGTCCGCCGGGAGCACCGACGGAGCGATCTGGATGCGGCGGCCGGCCATCACCAGGACGTTACCGGTCGCCCGCACCGCGGCCGGCAGAAGTGTGCTGCGCGCGATGCTGACTCGATGGGCGACGCCGATCGAGAGCCGCCGCAGACGGCGTCCACCCCGATCGCCGCTCCGCCGCCGCCACCACCGTCGCAAGCCACGCGCCGGGCGATCATGCCGACGCCGCACGACGCGCCGGACCCGACGCCAACGCCGCCATCACCACCGTCGCCGCCCGCGCCTGCGCCGCGCCGGCCCGGGCCCGCTGTCCTCGTCGTCGGCGTTCTCGTCGTGGTCGCGCTCGTCGCTCTCGGCATCGCGCTGCTCGCGGGGCGGGACAGCGGCACGCCCGCAGCCTCGTCGTCAGCCGTGCCAGAGGTGGTGGCCACGGCGGTGGATCCGGCCAACGTGCAGCCCGGGCGGCCACCAGGCGTCGATGATCCGCCGGCACCGAGCTCCGCTTCGCCGATGGTGGCGTTGCGTCACACCGACCACGTCGGCTTCGAGCGAGTTGCCGTCGACTTTGCCGGCACGCTGCCGCCGCGCATTCAGGTCGTCGAGTTCGATGCGGCGCTGCGCCGCGTCCGGGTCGTGTTCGACCAGCCGCGTCCCGCCAGAGCCACTGCGCCGGTGCAGCTCGATGTCGTGTCCGGCACGGTTCGGTCGGTGGTCTTCGTCGTCGACGCCGACCGCACGTACGTAGACGTGTTCACGAACCAAGCGGTGGATGCGTCCGCGTTCCGGCTCGCCAACGTGGCGTTCAACGACGGATCGGCGAGGGGTGTCGTCGTGATCGACGTCGTGCCCTCGTCGAACCCTCCGTCCTCGGGTGGGCCCACGACGACGGCGAGTGGCTGACCGATCGTCGGAGTCGTCTTCATCCGGTAGGCCCAACTACCGTCCGCCCCCATGAGCGAGACCACGACCCGATCGCTGTTGGCCGCGGCGGGCGACGCGTTGCTCGACGACCGCCGGCCTCTGTCCCTGGCCGAGCTTTCCTTGTTGGCCGACCTGCCCGACGACGCCGTGCCTGCTCTCGCGTCCCTGGCCCACGAGGTGCGGCTCGCCTGGTGCGGATCCGAGGTCGAAGTCGAAGGCATCCTCTCCGCCAAGACCGGCGGTTGCCCCGAGGACTGCAACTTCTGCTCTCAGTCAGCGCAGTTCGACACGCCCGTGAAGGCGACGCCGTTTCTCGACGCCGACGAGATCGTCAAGGCCGCGCAGGAGACAGCGGAGCTCGGTGCGAGCGAGTTCTGCATCGTTCTCGCGGTACGCGGACCGAACCCCATCGTGATGGATCAGCTCGTGCGCATCGCGCCGATGGTGCGTGAACGTACCGGTCTGAACGTCGCGGTCTCCGCCGGGATCCTCACGCAGGCGCAGGCCGAGCGGCTGGCGGCCGCGGGCGTTCACCGCTACAACCACAATCTCGAGACCGCTCGCTCCTTCTTTCCGGAGATCGTGACGACGCACACGTGGGAGGAGCGATTCGACACGTGCGCGCTCGTGCGCGAGGTGGGGATGGAGCTGTGCTGCGGCGTGCTGCTCGGCATGGGCGAGTCGGTCGCGCAGCGCATCGAGCTGCTCGGGCAGTTGCGCGACGCCGCTCCCGCTGAGGTGCCGATCAACTTTCTCAACCCTCGGCCGGGAACACCGCTGGGCGATCGCCCGCTCGTCGAGCCGCTCGAAGCCATCCGCTGGATCGCGCTGTTCCGGCTCGGTCTGCCTGACGTGATCCTTCGATACGCGGGTGGACGGGAGGTCACGTTGCGCGAGCTCCAGTCGCTCGGGATGACGGCGGGCATCAACGCGTTGATCGTCGGCAACTATCTCACGACGCTCGGCCGGTCCCCGGCGGACGATCTCCAGATGCTCGAGGACCTGCGCATGCCCATCGGAGCCCTCTCCAAGGCAATTTGAGCTCGTGACGTTCTGCGTCGGTTGCGGGCGCAGTGCCGACGACTGCGACGGCGGCTGCCGTCGACCGCTCGACCCGGCCCGCTACTGCCCTCACTGCGGCAAACGCGTGCGGGTGCTGATCACCCCGACCCGCGCCGATGCAACGTGCAAAGAGCACGGACCACTCCGTATGTCCTGAGTTGTCGCGAACGCGCCCTACGAGGTACTGCCCCGGCGCGTCGAGTCGCCGTACCATGAACCTGCGTGCCTGAAACGCGCTTCTTCGACTTCGCGCTGGACCTGTTGGCCGTCGGCGGCTTCGACGGGAAGCTTCGACGCGTCAACCCGGCGTGGACGACGGCGCTCGGTTGGACGCCAGAGGAACTGCTCGCCAGCCCGTACGCCAATCTTTTCCATCCCGACGATCTCGACGCCAACCTCGACAAGATCGGTCAGACCGCGACCGGTGTCGAGACCGTGTCGTACGAGACACGTCTGCGGTGTCGTGATGGCTCCTATCGATGGGTCTTGGCGAGTGTGCGCTCCGACCGCAACGTCGGCGAGGTCTACATCGTCGCCAAGGACATCCACGAGCGGCGAGACACCGAGGAGCAGCTGCGTCTGGCCGAATCGGAGTTGCGCTTCCGAGTCGGCGTCGAGGATCTCGTCACTCGTATGTCGACGCAGTTCCTCGGTGCCCATGAGGACGAGTTGCCGAGCGTGGTGGAAGCGGCGCTCGGCGAGCTGTGCGCGTACTTCGGTCTTGACCGCGCGTACGTGTTGAAGACCGACGAGACGGGTCCGGGCATCGAGCTCTTCGTCGAGTGGTGGGCGGATGGGGTCTCGAGGCTCAACACCCCCATTCCGCTTCTGCCGGTCGACGCGCAACGCTTCTGGGTGCGCTCGTTGCGCGCCGGTCAGCCCGTGCACGTGCCCGACGTGACGCGCGACCTCCCCCCGGGCGCCGAGGCGGCCATGGCCGCGCTGCGGAGCGACGGTGTGCAGTCGATTCTCTTCGTACCGCTCCGCGCCCGCGACACGCAGGTCGGATTCATGGGTTTCGAGGGACGGCGCCAGCCGTGCACGTGGAGCGACGAGTCCGTCGCACTCATGCGCACGGTGGGCGAACTGTTCGTGGGCGCGGTCGACCGCAGTCGAGCCGAGTCCGCCTTGGCGGCGACCGCGCTCGAGCTCGAGCAGCGCAACGCGGAGCTCGAACGTTCCAACCACGAGCTCGAGCAATTCGCGTCGATCGTCTCGCACGACCTGAAGTCGCCCCTTCAGGTGGTGCGGGGCTTCGTCGAGTTGCTGGGCCGTCAGGCCGGGTCCAACCCCGAGCAGGCCAGCGAGGTGCAGACCTATGTGGCGGCCGCGCTGCGGGGTGCAGGCCGCATGGATCGGCTCATCGACGACCTCCTGGCGTACTCACGTGCCGGTCAGCGGCCCGCCTCGCTCGTGCCGGTCGATCTCGACGTCATCGCCAGCGAGGTGCTGGCCGACAGCGCATCACTGATCAGCGAGACCGAGGCGGTCGTGAAGATCGGCGCCTTGCCGACGGTGCGTGGCGACGCCACCCAGCTTCGTCAGCTCCTGCAGAACTTGATCACCAACGCCATCAAGTTCCGCCGTGTGGACGTCACGCCCGAGGTCTCGGTCACCGCGACGTCGAGCGGTGACCACTGGAGGTTCGACGTCGCGGACAACGGCATCGGCATTGACATCGCGCATCGCGACCAGATCTTCACCATGTTCAGCCGGCTCCATCACGGCGATCGCCCGGGCAGCGGCATCGGGCTGTCCATCTGTTCGCGCGTGGTGGCCAACCACGGCGGGTCGATCTGGGTCGACGATGCGCCGCGGGAGGGCAGCCTCTTCCGCTTCACCTTGGCGAAAGGCGCTCAGGAGGCGTGACCCGGCGGCGTGCATCGTGAGCTCGCATACCTGCGATCATGCTCCCGGTGACCGAGCAGCGGACCGAACCACGGACCACCGACGGCGACACCGGGGACCCGGGCGACGTGGCCCACTACGCCCGCAAGGAAGACATCACCCGCGCGGCGATCGAGGGCGGACTGGTCACCGCCTTGTGCGGCGCGAAGTTTCAGCCAGTGCGCGATCCGCAGCGCTTCCCGGTCTGCACGCCGTGCGCCCGCCTGATCGAGCAGCTCGACCAGCGCGCCTCGTCCTGACGGTCAGTCGTGACGGTCAGGACACGGCCTCGCGCACCCAGCTCTGGAACGCGGCCAACCCGGCCTCGTGCCGAGGGCTGAGCCACCCCTCGTCGTAGATCGCGCTGTCGAGATTGCGTTGGACGGCTTCGCAGATCGTCTTGTCCTCTTCGGTCACCTCTGACGACATCCGCACGACCTCGTCGTTGACCGCGGCCGTGGGGTCGGCAAAGGCGTACGAATAGCGCAAGCGTGTGTCGGTGAGACCGACCGGGTCATACCGCTCGACGCACATGCCGTCGGGGTAGAGGTTGAGCGCGAGGTTGGGCCAACGCCACAGCCAACGGCCTTGGTTCAAGGCACCGTCCCGCGCGGGCGCGGCGTGGCTCACCCAACGGTGACGTTCGTCCACATCGACGCGATAGCGCTTGGCGTCGATCTCCTTGTTGAGGCCCGGATGCACGAGTGGGATGTGATATCCCTCGAGATAGTTGTCGGCGTACGTCTTCCAGTTGCAGGCGAGTGCGTGCTCGCGCTCGACAGCCGGAACGAGTTGCTCGATGGCGAATGGCGCGCAGGCGTCGACGAACGTCCCGAGAGCGTCGAGCAACGGCGGCGCGTCGTGCTCGAGATCGAGATTCACGAACACGAGCCCGCGCCACGTGCCGACCTGCACCGGCTCTAGGGTGATCGAGTCACAGTCCATCTCTGCACCGAAGTCGCGGGCCGAGCGCAAGGTGCCATTGAGCCCGTAGGCCCAGCCGTGGTAGCGACAGACGAGGCTCGGCACGTTCCCGGCGCCCGGCCCGACCAACGGGCCGGCGCGGTGGCGGCACACGTTGTGATGTCCGCGTAGC
>JBEEFX010000288.1:0-13255 GCA_041166365.1 Acidimicrobiaceae bacterium | reverse complement strand
ACGAATGCGAACCGCCGCATCAATGCGCGGGACAGCGTGAACAGCAAGCCTCGATCGGAGGTGTTCATCGTGGCGATCATGCGCCACGGCTTGGGGATGCAGATCGGGTCTGTTCCGTCCGGCACGTCACTGTCGTGCGGGACGATCGACAGCGGAGGCGCGAACTCGTTGCGTCGATGCGGAAGGACCACGGCTTGACCCGACAGCACCGAGAACAGTTCGCCGAAGGCTTGGTCGATGTTGGCGCGGTTGAACTCGTCGATGATCAACCAGCGACCGGATTCGATGGCATCGGTCACGACCCCCGACTGGAAGACGCGACCGAGAGCCGTGTCGTCGCTGGCGCCGACGGTGTCGGCGATCGTCCAGTCGCTCGTCGCCGTCGTCGCCAGATAACCGGTGCACATGAGTGCTTCTTGTCCTGCTTCGGCCAACAGCTTGGCGAGTGTGGACTTTCCGGTGCCCGGTGGTCCCGTGAGGATCACGTGCTTGCCGGCGCGCAGTGCGGCGGTGGCCGCCCCGAGCACGGTCTCGGGGAAGTGCAGACCGGCTCGTTCCGCCAGCAGCTGCACTCGAGCGGCCGTGAACGGCAGTGCGGCGTCATCGGCCGCATCCCATGGCGCCCAGTGGTCGACCGCCGCGTCGGCCACGGGCTACTTGGACCGGGTGTGCGTGTCGAGGCCGCGCTCGAGGCGCTCTGCGCCCAACAAGAAACCAAGACCAAGGAACGGGACGAGCGGCACGAGGAGCATCGTCAACATTCCGAACGTCTGCCCACTGCGAGCGCGAACGAGTCGCGCGATGTGGCGGTTTGTGTGTCAGGCGTTCTTGGGAAGCTCTGAGAACGGTCGAGTGCGGTCGTCGTTCGGTTCCTTCGGAAGACCGAGCACGCGCTCGCCGATGATGTTGCGCTGCACCTGATCGGTGCCGCCATAGATGGGCGGCGCCTGCGCGAACAGCGCCATCTCCGTCACCATGCCGAGGAACGGATTTCCCGTCGCCTCGTCGAGGACCTTGCGATCATCGGTGTTGTAGGCGTGCAACATGCCGGCGGGACCGACGATGCGGAGGCCGAGGTCGCGGGTGAGCCGCATGATCTCGCTCATCGACAACTTCGAGATGTTGCCCATGCCCGGGATGTCGCGTCCGGCTTCCTTCTCGGCCTTCACGCGAAGGCCGTTGATCCGGCCGATCTCGCCGAGCGTGTAGAGCTTCATCAATCCCTGGCGCAGCGACGCATCGTCGATGGTGCCGTTGCCCTTGGCCAGGTCGATGAGCATCGTGGCGCTGTTGCCCCGCCCGCCGCGCCCGCTCGTCGCGGCGGCGCGACCAGCGTCGCTCTTCGGGGCGAAGTCACCTGCGCGCTTGGTGAGGAAGCCGGCCACCGTTCCGGGCATCGCCGCGCCGTACCCACCATCGCCGCCACCGGACCCGAGCCCGGCGCGCTCATGCGCCAGTGTCGTGTTCGCCGCCGCCCAGCCCGTGTTGAGGTCACCGATGACCGCATCGGCAGGAACCCGCGCGTCCGACATGAAGACTTCGTTGAACATGGCGCGACCGGTGAGCTCACGAAGAGGCCGCACCTCGACGCCGGGCTGGTGCATGTCCATCGCGAACCACGTGATGCCCTGGTGCTTCGGAACGTCGAAGTTCGTACGAGCGAGCAGCATGCCGAGGTCGGCGATCTGGCCGGCTGATGTCCACACCTTCTGCCCGTTGACGATGAACTCGTCACCGTCGCGAACGGCACGGGTGGTGAGACCCGCAAGGTCGGAGCCAGCGCCGGGCTCGCTGAACAGCTGGCACCACGCCTGCCGTCCGGTGACGATGTCCTTGACGTAGAGGTCGATCTGCTCCTGCGTTCCGTGCGTCGCAATCGTCGGGGCGGCGAGCAGCAGGCCGAGGCCCGCAGGCGCGCCCAACGCGCCGAAGCGCGCGATCTCGTTCTGGACGCGCACGGTGTCGTTGCGCGACAGCCCCTTCCCGTACGCGTTCTCCGGGAGCGAAGGCGCCGCCCAGCCCGACAGCCCGAGCCGTTCCCACCAGTCCGCGCAGGTGAGATCGGGATCCCAGTTCGCCCCGAGCCAGGCGGTGAGCTCGTCGATGATGTCGGTCGTCGTGCGTTCAGTGATGGCCATCGGTTCCCCTTCGACGGCGAAAACCTATTAGGACAGAGGCGTGTCGAGCCAAGACGCGGCGGAGCCGCCCTTCGTGATGGCGTGGGCAACGCCCGAGCCGGGGCGTTTGGTGGGTCGTGGACATCCGGCCGGTGACTTCCTCGAAGCGTGGGCCTGGGAGGTGCTGGAGGAGGACGTCGGGTACCTGCGGGTGTCGGCCCACCTTCCCGACCACGTGAAGAACCCGCGGGGACAGCTCTTCGGCGGGTTCACACCGACGTACGTCGATCTGATCGCGCTGTTCACCGCTCGGGCCGGGCCCGACCGCAACGCCCCGCGGGATCGCCAACGTCAGTGGATGGCGACCACGAGCATGCGCCTGGACTACTTCGAGCCGGTGATGGGGCCGACGTTCGTGCTCGACAGCCGGCTCGAGAAGAAGCGGGGGCGGACGAACTTCATCGTGACCCGGTTCCTGCAGGACGACGAGCTGGCGGTGCTGGCGACCACCACGTTGCGGCAGGTCGCCATCGACCGGCCGCTCGGGGATGCGTAGATGCGCATCATCCTGTTGGGCGCGCCGGGTTCGGGCAAAGGCACGCAAGGAAAGGCGCTCGCCGAACGGTTCGGTGTGCGCCACATCTCGACGGGCGATGTCTTGCGCCGACACATCGCGGACGGCACGGAGCTCGGTGCGCTCGCGGCGCCGTATGTCCAGCGCGGCGATCTCGTGCCCGACGACGTGATGTTGCAGATCGCGGGCAACGCCGCAGTCGAAGCTGCGAAGGACGGTGGCTACGTGCTCGACGGCTTCCCCCGCACGCTCGAGCAGGCCGAGCGAGCCTACGAATTCGCCGTGCCGGCGGACGTCGCCGCCGATGCCGTCGTCTATCTCGCGGTACCCGACGACGTCGCGCGTGAACGCCTCGCGACGCGCGCGGTGGCGGGCCGGGTGGACGACAATGATCCCGCGGTGGTCGAGCGCCGATTGCGGGTTTTCCACGAGCAGACCGAGCCGCTGCTCGAGTTCTATCGAAACCGCGGCATCCTCGTTCCGGTCGACGCCTCCCATTCGCCCGCTGAAGTGACCGAAGCCATGCTCGAGGCGGTCCGGCCGCTCCGCGACTGAACCAGTACCGTTCAGGGGTGGAGCGACGCGGGTTGCTGACGGTCGACGCGTTGCGTGCTGCCGTCGACTCCGGGGCCATCGACACGGTGCTCGTCGGGTTCGCCGACATGCACGGCCGGCTCCAAGGGAAACGGTTCCACGGACGCTTCTTCGTCGACGAAGTGCTCGAACACGGTACCGAGGCCTGCAACTACCTCTTGGCCGTCGACGTCGACATGACTCCCGCCGACGGCTACGCGATGTCCTCCTGGGACGCGGGCTATGGGGACTTCGTTCTCGCGCCTGACCTGTCGACGTTGCGGTCGATCCCGTGGCATCCGGGGACGGCGATGGTGATGGCGGATGTGCAGTGGGAGGACGGGTCTCCGGTCGTGGCTTCGCCCCGCCAGATCCTGCGCGCGCAGCTCGATCGCCTCTCGGCCCTCGGCTGGCGGGCGATGGTCGGCACGGAGCTCGAGCTGATCGTCTTCAACGACAGCTACGAGGACGCATGGCGCCGCGGCTATCGAGATCTCACACCGGCGAACCAGTACAACGCCGACTACTCGTTGGTGGCAACGGGGCGCGTCGAGCCGTTGCTCCGACGCATCCGGAACTCGATGGCGGATGCCGGCATGGTCGTGGAGTCCGCGAAAGGTGAGTGCAATCTCGGTCAGCACGAGATCGCCTTCCGCTACGACGATGCGCTCACGACGTGCGACAACCACTCGATCTACAAGGCCGGCGCCAAGGAGATCGCCGCCCAAGAGGGGATGGCGCTCACGTTCATGGCGAAGTTCAACGAGCGCGAAGGCAACTCGTGTCACATCCACTTCAGCCTCGTCGACGGTGACGGCGTGCCGCTGATGGCCGGGGACCGCGAGCACGACTTCTCGCCGATGATGGAGCAGTTCCTCGCGGGGCAGCTCGCCTGTCAGCGCGAGCTCACGGTGCTGTTCGCGCCGAACGTGAACTCCTACAAGCGGTACCAGCCGGAGTCGTTCGCACCGACGGCGGTGGCGTGGGGACTGGACAACCGCACGTGTGCAGTGCGGGTCGTCGGTCATGGTGCTTCGTTGCGCTTCGAGCATCGAGTGCCGGGTGGCGACGTCAATCCGTATCTCGCGGTCGCGGGGCTGATCGCCGCGGGCCTGCACGGTGTCGAGCAACAGCTCGTGCTCGAGGCCCCGTGCCCGTCGAACGCCTACGAACGAAAGGGTGCCCGGATTCCGTCGACCCTGCGCGACGCCGCGGAGCTCTGGGCGGCGAGCGCGGTGGCTCGTAGCGCCTTCGGCGACGAGGTCGTCGACCACTACACCAACATGGCCCGCGTCGAGCTCGCCGCGTTCGACGCTGCCGTGACGGACTGGGAGCGGTACCGGGGGTTCGAGCGGCTTTGACACGGTTGGATGGCAAGATCGCCGTCATCACCGGAGCCGGGAGTGGCATCGGGCTCGCTACCGCCCGCCGATTGTCTGCGGATGGTGCGCGCGTGGTGTGCGCCGACGTCGATGCGTCCACCGGGCAAGCCGCCGCGGACGAAGTCGGCGGACTGTTCGTCCAGGTCGACGTCACCGACGAAGGTGCCGTGGCCGCTCTGTTCAACGCGGCGGTCGATGCCTACGGCGGCATCGACGTGTCGTTCCACAACGCCGGCATCTCGCCGACCGACGACGACTCGATCCTCGACACGCCCCTCGACGTGTGGCGGCACGTGCAGGAGGTCAACCTCACCTCCGTGTATCTGTGCTGCCGGCACGTGATCCCGCATCTCCTCGAGCGGGGCGGCGGCTCGATCATCAACACGGCTTCGTTCGTCGCCGTGATGGGGGCGGCGACGTCGCAGATCTCGTACACGGCATCGAAGGGCGGCGTGCTGTCGTTGTCGCGTGAGCTCGGCGTCCAGTTCGCGCGGCAGGGCATCCGTGTCAACGCGCTGTGTCCGGGTCCGGTGAACACGCCGATGTTGCAGGAGCTCTTCGCCAAGGACCCCGAGCGTGCAGCGCGCCGGCTGTTCCACATCCCGATGGGGCGCTTCGCCGAGGCGACGGAGATCGCCGCGGCCGTCGCCTTTCTCGCCAGCGACGACTCGTCGTTCATCACCGCCTCGACGTTCCTCTTGGACGGAGGGATCTCCGGCGCCTTCGTCAAGCCGCTCTGAACCGCTCTGCGGAACTTCGGGTTGACCTCCGTGACCATGAGCTCGATGGTCTGCATCACCGACTCGTGCGAGATCTTGTAGGGGTTCACGAGGCACAGGAGCAGATCGACCCCGGCATCGACGTACTTCTGGCACATCTCGACACAGTCGTCCGGCGTGCCCAGCACACACGCACCAGTCTCGGCCAGGTACTCGAGATTGAGCAGCGAGAGCATTCCTTGATCGTCGACGTTCTTCATGTCACCCGCGTACGCGTAGTTGCCGAGGTCCTGATTGTTCTCCGTCATCCACTCGGCGACCGACGCGATGAGCCGCGCGCCGTGCACCGGGTACCACTCGAACGACTCCCGTGCGGTCGCCCACGCTTCGTCGCGAGTTGGCGCGCACATGGTCATGGTGAACGTGGCCGCCTCGTCGTGCACGTACTTGCCGATGGGCTTCTCGCAGCCGCGCACGGCCTCGCGGTAGATGTCGATCTTCTTCTTGACGTCCTCCGGTGGAACACCGACGGCGAACGAGCACAGCCCGAGCCCCAGGTCACCGATCTGGCGATGGCCGTCCTCGCTCGACGTGGCACCCCAGAGCGGGGGATGGGGTTGCTGCAGCGGCTTCGGTTGCACGCGTCGCCGCGGCAGCTGCCAGTGCTTGCCCTCGAACTCGTAGTACTCGTTCGTCCAGCACCCGACGACGTGCTGGATGGCCTCCTGCCACATCTCGCGCGTCTCGTGCGGGTTGATGCCGAAGCCCTCGAGCTCGGCTCGAGTCGAAGAGCGACCAGTGCCGAAGTCCACTCGGCCGTTGGAGATGAGGTCGAGCACGGCGACCGACTCCGCCGTTCGCACGGGATGGTTGTACGGCTTGGGCATCAGCCGCACGCCGTAACCGAGACGGATGCGCTCGGTCTTCGCGGCGATGGCGCCGTACAGCACCTCGGGGTTGGAGCAGTGTGAGTACTCCTCGAGGAAGTGGTGCTCGACGGTCCAGAACGCGTCCCAGCCAAATCGCTCGCCCGCCACCGCTTGCTCGATTGTGTTGTGGTACGCCAACCGCTCGCTGTCGGGGCCCCACGGCCTCGGCACCGGGATCTCGTAGAACAGGTCGTAGCGCATCGTGAGACAGTACGACGATGTTGACGAACAGGGTGGTTCTGGTGACGGGGGCGGCGTCGGGGATCGGTCAGGCGACCGTCGAGCGAATCCGCAAGGACGGCGGTGTCGCCGTGGGGGCCGACCTGAACGCCTCCGGCGACGTCCAACCGCTCGACGTGCGCGACGAGGCCGCGGTGAGCGCGCTCATCGATGCCATCGTCGAGGAGCACCGAAGGATCGACGGCGTGGTCAACGCCGCGGGGGTCGCGGGTGGTGGTCCCGTGCACATGGTCGACGCCGGCGAATGGGACCGCGTGATCGGCGTGAACCTCACCGGTACGTTCTTCGTCTGCAAGCACGTGTTGCGCTGCATGCTCGAGCAACCACCGGTCGACGGGGAGCGAGGCTCGCTCGTGAACCTCGCGAGCGTCGAAGGCTTGGAGGGCACGGCCGGCGGGTCGGCCTACAACGCGTCGAAGGGGGGCGTCGTCCTGCTCACCAAGAACATGGCGATCGACTACGGCCCGAGCGGTATCCGGGCCAATGCGATCTGTCCCGGCTTCATCGACACGCCGATGACGGACTCGATCTTCGGGATGGAGGGCATGGAGGGCCCACGCGCCGACTGCATCGAGGAACATGCGCTGCGACGACTCGGCCGCGCCGACGAGATCGCGGCGGCGGCGGCGTTCCTGCTCTCCGCCGACGCCTCGTTCGTGTCGGGACAGGCCATCGCAGTCGACGGCGGCTACACCGCCGGACGCGACCACGGCGTCACTCGATTGATGGGGCTGTCCCAGTAGGTTCACTCCCGTGACCCGGTCGCTCGACAGCGACGCCTCAGCCCTCGCCCGCGAGCTGGCGGAGCTGGGTTCCGACCAGAAGTCGAAGGTCTTCCGCATGTCGTGGTGGAGCGAGCGGATGCTCGACTGGGCGATGTCGCGGCCGGCGTTCAAGACGCAGCTCTTCCGGTTCGTGGAC
This sequence comes from Acidimicrobiaceae bacterium, assembly GCA_041166365.1. Taxonomy (GTDB): domain Bacteria; phylum Actinomycetota; class Acidimicrobiia; order Acidimicrobiales; family JACDCH01; genus DASUCS01. Next base: position 5,800 of record JBEEFX010000288.1, on the reverse strand, counting down.
GTCTTCCCGGCGCTCGAAGACGATGACGACGTCGCCCGCCACCTCTCGGAGTACTTCGACGGCGTCGCGGTCCCGAAGCTCCTCGACCTCGGCGTCGAACTGGCTCCCCGCGTTCCCTTTGGCCGTTCGCTCGAGGCCCGCGTCGCCCGGCGCAACATCCGGCGCATGGCGGAGCAGTTCATCGTCGGCGAGACGCCAGAGGAGGCGGTAGTCGGGCTGCATCAGCTGTGGCGCACGGGCTCTGCGGCCACTGTCGACCTGCTGGGGGAGAAGACGGTCGTCGACGCCGAGGCCGACCGGTATGCGGCGCGCGTCGCGCAGCTGCTCACGGTGCTCAGCGACGACAGCCAGCACTGGGCGCCGGACGACCACCTCGAGCGTGACGATCTCGGGCCGATCCCGCGCGTGAACGTCAGCATCAAGCCGACGGCGCTCGCGTCGCACTACGACTCGCTCGGCCGGGAGATCGGCATCGAGCAGGCCAAGCGCCGGATCCGGCCATTGTTACGGCTCGCCCGCGAGCGGAACGCCTTCGTGCACTTCGACATGGAGCACTACGACGCGAAGGACCTCACGCTTCAGCTGTTCCGCGAGCTGTTGAGCGAAACCGAGTTCGCCGACCTGGAGTCGGGCATCGTCGTGCAGGCATACCTGAAGGACAGCCGCGACGATCTCGCTGCACTGATCGCATGGTCGTCACAACGCCCGCGGCCGATCACCGTCCGGCTGGTCAAAGGCGCGTACTGGGACACCGAAACGGTGGAAGCGAGGGCCGAGGGCTGGCCGGTGCCCGTGTTCGAACGCAAAGAGGAGACGGACGCGAACTACGAACGCTGCGTCCGGCTGCTGCACGACCATCACGGCGAGATCCGCGCCGCGTTCGGCACCCACAACCTGCGCTCGCTGGCGTATGCGGTCACGTACGCGCGATCGAAGGGCATCCCGGACACGGGCTTCGAGGTCCAGATGCTCTTCGGCATGGCCGAGCCGATGCAGGCCGCGGTGAAGCGGAAGGGACTGCGGCTGCGGGTGTACGCACCGGTCGGAGCGCTCGTCCCGGGTATGGCGTATCTCGTGCGCCGCCTGCTCGAGAACACGAGCAACGAGAGCTTCGTGCGTCACCGTTTCGCCGAGGGGCGCACGCTCGAGGAGCTCCTCGCGCCACCGAAGGTCGATCACCTCCCGGCGCTGGAGCCACTCCTGCCGCGACCGACGACGGACCCCGCGAACCCGTCGGACCATCAGCCGGAGCCCGTCATGGAGTGGCGGCAGGCGGCGAACCGCGATCGCTTCGCCGCCGCCGTCGATGCCGCCGCGTCGGCGCCGACGATCGACGTGCCGGCACTGATCAATGGTGAGGTCGTGCGGACGCTGACGACGATCGACAGCGTCGACCCGGCGGAGACGGTCCGGCTCGTCGCCCGGAGCGCGTCGTGCACCGCCGAGCATGCCGACACGGCGATCGCGGCAGCGCTCGCCGAAGCCGAGTCATGGCGACGGACTCCGGCCGTGGAGCGCGTTGCCGTGCTGTTCCGGGCAGCGGCATGGATGCGCGAGCGACGCAACGACATCGCCGCGCTCGAAGTGTTCGAAGCCGGCAAACCGTGGGACCAGGCCGACGCCGACGTGTGCGAGGCGATCGACTTCTGCGAGTACTACGGCCGCGAGATGCTGCGCTTGCACGCGTCAGCGGAGACCCGCGTCCAGTCGCCGCCGGGGGAGCGCAACCGGCTCGTGTATCAGGGCAAAGGCGTCGCCGCGGTGATCGCGCCGTGGAACTTCCCGCTGGCCATCCCGTGCGGCATGACCGTCGGCGCGTTGGTCGCGGGGAACACGGTGATCCTCAAGCCGGCCGAGCAGACGCCGGCGGTCGCGTGGCAGTTGATCGAGGCGCTGCGGGCGGCGGGCGCGCCTGCCGGCGCAGTGCAGTTCCTCCCCGGGCTCGGCGAGGACGTCGGCGCCCGACTCGTCGAGCATCCCGACGTTGCGATCATCGTCTTCACCGGCTCGAAGGCGGTCGGGCTGCACATCAACGAGACGGCCGCGGTGCATCGCCCCGGGCAACGGCACGTGAAGCGCGTGGTGGCGGAGATGGGCGGGAAGAACGCGATCATCGTGGACAGCGACGCTGACCCCGATCAGGCCGTGCCCGCAGTCATCAACTCCGCATTCGGGTTCGCCGGCCAGAAGTGCTCGGCCGCGTCGCGGGTGATCGTGGCCGACCGCATCTACGACAGCTTCGTCGCCCGGCTGGTCGATGCGACGCGGGAGGTGGTCGTCGGTCACCCGCGCTCCATGGCCGCCCGAGTTGGCCCGGTGATCGACGCCGACGCCCACACCCGCCTGACGGCAGCCATCGAGCAGGCCGGCCGAGAGACCCGGATCCTCGTGCACCGTGACGACGTCCCCACCACCGGGTGGTTCATCGGGCCCACCCTCGTCGAGGTCGACGACCCCGCTGCCGCCTCGGTCGCCCGCGACGAGCTTTTCGGCCCGGTCGTTGCCATCATGAGGTCGAGCGACTTCGACCACGCGATCGCGCTGGCCAATGCGACCGACTACGCATTGACCGCCGGCATCTTCTCCCGCTCACCGGCGAACATCGCCCGAGCAACGACCGAGGTGCGCGCTGGCAACCTGTACATCAACCGAGCCATCACCGGAGCCGTCGTCGGCCGCCAGCCCTTCGGCGGGTACGGCCTGTCCGGCGTCGGCTCGAAGGCCGGCGGCCCGGATTACCTGTTGCAGTTCCTCGACCCGCGGACGATCACCGAGAACACGGTGCGCCAAGGTTTCGCGGCGGAGGACTAGGTCTTGACAGGATTGGGCGCTGTGGTGTGCCCGACCTGCCAACGGTCCGTCAGCGACGCGGACGCGCTCTTCTGCGCGGGCTGCGGCGCGCCGCTTCCGCCCCCCACGACGATCGAGCTCGCGGAGCCGGCGCTTCCGGACGAGACGCCGATGCCGCCCGCGCACCTCGCGTTGGTCAACCGCAAAGCGGCCTTCGTCGGGATGATGGGGGCCGCCCTGGCGATCATCGGCGCGTTCCAGGTGTGGTTGCGCATTCGCATCGCCGGGTTCATCCCGCCGGGAAGTGCGGAGACGGGCTGGCGCGGAGGAGACGGCCGAACGATCGTTCTCGCCGCCGCGGTTGCGGGCGTGGCCGCGGGAGCGCTGTGGGCCGGCCGGCGCGATCTGTGGCTCAAGATCGCGCTGCTCATCGCGGGGGGCATCACCATCGTCATCGCGCTCGTCCACATGGTCGATGCCGGCTCCAAGGCGCGCGACATCGAGGTCCAGTTCGGGATTCCGTCGAGCGACGTGTCCGCGCAAGTGGGTGTCGGGCTCTACCTGGTCGTCGTCGGGGGAGTGGGGCTCCTCGTCGCGGGACTGCAGGCGAGGACGGCGTCGTCATGACCGCAGTGCAGGAGCGCGAATCGAACCGCGCGCGCGGCGCGACATGGCGGTTCCCCCTGGTGCTGTTCTTCGCCGTCGGCTCCGTGCTCTGGGTCATCAACATGGTGCGGTACAGCTCCTCGACCCCGCTCGTCGAGTCGCCGGCGCTGGAGCGTCCTGTCGTCGGCGGGTGGTTGTTCCTGGACAGCGTCTGGTACGTGCAGATCGCCGAGCGGGGGTACGACGACGCGACCGTGAAGGACTTTCACGACGGAAACGAGTCGGCCGTCGCCTTCTTCCCTTCGTACCCGCTGACCGTCCGGGGCGTCGCGGCCGTCACCCGGATGGATGCGGCCTACGCCGCGCTGCTCACCACGGCGCTCTCCGGGCTGGCCACCGTGCTGCTCTTCTGGCGCTGGTGCTCGAACAAGGTCCCGCCGAGGACAGCCCGCCTGGCCACCGCCATGCTCGTCCTGTATCCCTACGCCTGGTTCCTGTTCGGCACCGCGTACGGCGACGCGTTCTTCCTGATGATGGTCCTGCTCGCGTTCTCCTTCGCGGAGCGTCGCCACTATCTCCTCGCGGGGTTGGCGGGGGCCGTCGCGAGCGCGGGACGACCCGTTGGCTTCGCGCTCATCTTCGCCCTGCTCCTACTGGTGTTCGAACGCGAGGGAGTCCTGGGACGGACCTCGGAGCGGACGGACAGCGGGTCGGGCGACGACGCACGCCGACCGGGTCGGCGGAGGTGGTACTTCGACCGGTCTCGACTACGCCCGGCCCAGTTCTTGGTCGGCATCTCGGCGGCCGGCATTGCCTCGTGGTGTGTCTTTCTCTACCTCCGCACGGGCGACCCGCTCGCCTTCTTCACGGTGCAGTCCGCTCCGGGATGGGAACAAGGTGCCGGGCCGTCGACCTGGCTGAAGTTCCGCTTCTTCGAGTTCGCTGCTGAACGAAGCTCGCACGCCGCGTTTCTCGCGTGTCAGGCCGTCGCCGTGGCCGTGTTCCTGGCGTTCCTGCCACGATTGGCTCGCCGTCTCGGCGTGGCCTACACCGCCTACACCGCGCTGATCATCGCCGTGCCGCTTGTCGGGTCCGCGGACTTCCAGGGCCTCGGCCGGTATCTGCTCGCGGCGTTCCCGATACTGCTGGTGGCGGCGGAGTGGCTCGTCGACCGGCCAGTGCTGCGAAACCTCACGCTCGTCTCGGGCGGAGGGATCCTCGCGCTCTTCACATGGCTGTTCGCGCGTGGGTTCTATCTCACATGAAGGCGGTCATCCGGAGAATCCCTGACCGTGTCGTCGTTCCGGCTGTGATCGCAATGGTCGTCGCAGTCGGGTTCGTCGGCCTGCGGCTCGGTGTCGCGGCGCACGGCGACTCGTCCCGCTTCGCGGTCGTGGGCCGCGTGTACGCCGACCCGGCGCAAGTGCCGGAGGGGCTTCACGTCTTCGAGGGCGGGGACGGTTCAGGCTACGACGGCCAGTTCTTCTATCGCTTGGCACTCGACCCGACCCGTGTCGACGTCGATCGCTCTCACGGGATCACCGTGGACAACATCCTGCGAAACGGTCGAGTCGGCTACCCGGTGCTGGCGTGGACACTCTCCGCCGGCGGCCAGCCCGCCGCCGTTCCGTGGGCACTCATCGCGCTCAACGTCGCCGGGCTCGGAGCGATCGGCGCACTCGGAGGGCTGCTCGCACAGCGATACGGCCACCACGCCATCGCCGGACTGCTGTTGACCGCGTACTGGGGCTTCACGTTCACGCTGAGCCGCGACCTGAGCGAGATCATCGCCGCGACCGCGACGCTCGGCGCCTTGGTCCTCCTGCGTGACCGCCGGTGGATCCTCGGCGGCGGCGCGTTCGCGCTCGCCGTGCTCATCCGCGAGCAGGTGCTGATCATGGCGGGGCTGTTGGTGCTGTGTTCGATCGTCACAGAGCACCATGCCGAGCACCGCCCGGAAGCACGGCCGAGTCCTTCGGAGCGCTGGGATCGGTGGAAACCGGCCGTGGCGATCATCCCCCCGGTGGTCGCGCTGATCGGGTGGAACCTGGTGGTCCGCCATGCAGCGGGAAAGATGCCGCTGACGAGCTCGTCGAACGCCAACCTCGGCCCCCCGTTCGTGGGCCTGCTGTCGGCCATGGGCGTCTGGCTGGACGGCGTCCGATCTGGGGGGACGGGCGACCGCTACCTCTCGGCGCTCAACTTCGTGCAACTCGCGACCCTGGTGTTGATCGTGGGTCTGGTCGCTCGGAACCATCGAGCGACCCGAGCCGGCGGCGAGCTCTGGATCGCCGTGGCCGGGATCTCGCTCTTCGCCGTCAGCCTCACCGAGAACGTGCTCGGCGCACCGGCGAGCTTCCGCACCGTGTACGACGTCTACCTGGTCAGCGTGGTTGCGCTCCTC